>DATKXP010000094.1:0-4573 GCA_035529015.1 Phycisphaerae bacterium
CGGCGACCGTATCGCGCTGTTCGGCGGCATGGACATCCGGGCCCTGGAGACGAACGACCCCGCGCAGGTCGAAGCCGAACTTGCCGCCAAACTCCCCGCCGCCATGGCAGGCGGCGGCTACATCCTCCACACCGACCACAGCGTCTCCACCCGCGTCAAGTACGACACCTACAAGTTCTTCCTCGACCGCGGCCGCGAGATGGGGACCTACTGAAGCGCGCCAAAGGGGACGACCATGACACAGACTGATCCGCCGCTGCCGCTGATCCCGAGTCCCGGCCAAGACCTGCCGCCGCTCTACCCGGCGCCGCAGACGAACGGTCTGGCCATCGCCAGCCTCGTCCTGGGCATCGTGTCGCTGGCGTGCAGCGTGCATATTGCGGCCATACCTGGGGTGTTGTTCGGACACATTGCGCTGAAGGAAATCCGCAACTCGCGCGGCACCCAAGCCGGCCGGGGGATGGCCATCGCCGGGCTGGTGACCGGGTACATTGCCCTTGGTATGCTTGCTATCGCGCTGACCGCAGGGATCGCCTTCATCCTTCTCGGCTTCCTCGGCATGGCGGTGAGTGCCTGACCTCTATCGACACCGACATGCGGGGTGCCACTGGCGGCTTGTCCGCCAGTGCATTCCCCCGTGCTCGCCACACACTGGCGGACAAGCCGCCAGTGGCACCCGTTGCTCCTGTTGCACCCGTTGCGCGCCTCGCCATAGGGCATCCCCTTGCTCTCTCGCACCGTCTGCGCCATACTTGAAGGTGGCCCGAACGTGTTGCACGGGTCGCTCGCGGTCCCATCCGAAGGAGGCGAGCCATGAGGCCTGAACGTTTCACGCGCGATGCCCTGCGCGCGGCCGGCGCGGCCGCGATCCTGCTGCTTCTTGCGGTGGCGCCGGGATGTTCGACGGCGGCCGAGAACCCTTCGGCGGCCGAGGCGAAGGCGACCGCGGCAGCGTCCCCGGCGCCGGCGAAAGCCGAAAAGCGCGACGCTCCTGCCACCGAGAGCGGCGAAAGCAAACAGAAGACCTGGACGCCCCCCAAGTTCACCGCTCGCCAGCGGGAACGCGACCGCATGGTCGAGACCATCAAGAACTACGGCTGCACCGACAAGGCCGTCCTTGCGGCCATGGCGGCCGTGCCGCGACACGAGTTCGTCCCGATGAAAGTCAGTTCACTGGCCTACCACGACGCCCCGCTGCCCACCGCGCACGGCCAGACCATCTCGCAGCCGTACATGGTGGCCGAGATGACGCGGCTGCTCCGCCTCAAAGACGGCGACAAGGTCCTCGAGATCGGCACCGGGTCGGGGTACCAGGCGGCGGTCCTCACGCACTTCACGACGAACGTTTACACCATCGAGATCATCAGGCCCCTGGCCGAGACGGCCGCCAAACGCCTGAAGCGCCTCGGCTACGACCCGGTCAAGGTCCGCTGCGGCGACGGCCATTTCGGCTGGCCCGAGCACGCCCCGTTCGACGCGATTATCGGCACCGCCGTCGCCGGAAAGGTGCCGCCGGCCCTCATCGAGCAACTCAAGGTCGGCGGGCGGATGGTCATCCCTATCGGGCCCGAGCACGGCGTCCAGCGGCTGATGCTCGTCGAGAAAGACGCCCCGGGCCGGGTGCGGCAGCGCACGGTCATGCTCGTGCGGTTCGTCCCGATGCTCCACGAGGACCCGACCGAGAGGAAGTGAGGCGGCGTCCGTTCCGGCCGTCGCCTTCGGCCATCACGGGATGTCGGGGTCCGGACCGTGGCCAATCGCCCCGTAGTAGACGCGGCCGCCCGACGTCAAGGCCTTGACCAGCCCCTCGCCGACGAGTTCCTCGACGTACTTGACGACCTCGTTCCGGTGCAGCCCGAGGCTGCCGGCCATGTCGGCCACGGTGCACGGGCGCCGGCGCAGCAGGTTCAGGACGTCGTCGCGCCGTGCGGCAAAGTCGCCCTGCGGGGCCACGTCCGGATGGTCAGCGATGACGGTGGCGCGGCCGCCGAATGCCGCGGCAAACTGCTCCAGATCGGCCCTTGGTACGGGCACCGCCGACGCATCGGCCGGAGGCCGTGTGGCCGTGTTCAGATGCACGCAATCCGGATCGATCCTCCGTGCGATCTCGGCAATCCGCTCCACCTCCGCCGGAGCAGCCGTCATCCCACCGAGCAGCAGCACCTCCAGCCAATACCCGCCGCGGTACTCCTCCCGGAAGGCCACCAGGCCGTCCACCATTCGCCCGAACACGATGTCCTCGTGAGGCCGGTTGACCCGGCGGAACAGGCGTTCGTCGCCGGCATCCAGAGACGGCACCACGAGGTCGGCCCCCATCAGCCCGGCTCGCACCTCGGGAACCGAGAGCAGCGATCCGTTGGTCAGGACGCCTACCGGCACGTCCGTCAGGCCCTTGATGCCGCCGATGAGTTCGCCGAGTCCGGAGTGCAGCGTCGGCTCGCCCGACCCCGACAGGGTAATGATGTCCGGCCTCGTGTTCAGGGCGTTCTTCACGTCCTCAAGGACGTCGTCCAGGGGCACCCATTCCCGCCGCTCCAGGGTCTTGCACGTGGTTGCACCCAACTGGCAGTAGATGCAGTCATAGGTGCAGGTCTTGAACGGGACGAGATCTACGCCGAGACTGCGTCCCAGCCGGCGCGACGGTACCGGCCCGAAGACGTGAGAACTCATGGCGGTCACTCCCGGCGACCCGCGTCAAAGACGAGCCGTGCTCAGCGCCGTCGCCGGACCATCACGCTCGCGGCGCGGCGGCTTTCACGACCTTGGCGACGCGGCCGGTGAAGTCGTCGATCTCGGCCTCGCTCAAGCACCCGACGACCATCACATCGACGTTGCCCGGACCGAGTGCCCAGCGGATCGACTCGTCCTTCTTCTGGCCGTCGTCGCCGAAGCGTCCCTCGCCGACCAGTTTCATGCCGATGATGCCCTTGCCGGCGGCGCGGGCGGCCTTCAGGATCGGCGCGACCTTCTCGGGCGGGCCGTCCATGGCGGCGCCGAAGGCGTTCACGCGGGCGTGGATGACGTCCACCCACGGGCTCTCGGCAGCCGCGTTCATGGCGTCGAGCGAGTGGCACGAGATGCCGTGGGCCCGGATGATGCCCTTGGCCTTGAGGTCCTCCAGCAAATCCATCTGCTTCTTCTGCTCGTCGGTCCAGGTCTTCGACGTCATACAGTGAATCTGGACGACGTCCACGTAGTCGGTCTGGAGTTCTTTTCGGAACCGTTCCAGGAGGATGTTGGCCCCCGGCCGCTCGGCCTCCGGCAGGCCGCCGCGACGGACCCACATCTTCGTGACGAGGGTATACTGATCGCGCGGCATCGCCTTCAGCGCCCGGCCGACGAACGGGTGCGTGCCGTACATGTCGGCCATGTCGAACAGGCGTATGCCGCGCTCATGCGCCGCACGCACGAGCCCCTCGAACGGTTCGCGTCCCAGGCGGGTGTGGTTCGACTCGCGTCCCCCGCCGCGCATGCCCGTGCCCAGACCGACGCGGGTGGTCTTGAGGCCGGTCTTGCCGAGCGGAACGATCTCGAACGGCCCCGGCGGCGCGCCGGCGGCCCGCTTGGCCTTGGCGCCGGAGCATCCGAGGACCATGCCACCTGCGCCGGCGAGGGTCGAGGTCAGGAACCTGCGGCGATCCATCTGCATGACGGTAGCCTCCACTGACGGTCCGTACCGGACAACTATACGCTCGGACCGCCCCGCCGGAAAGCCCAAAGATGGGATCGCTCCGTCTCGGGAGGTGGCGCGGCGTGTCTGGAGTACCCGCCGCGCCGCCTATTGACCGGCCTGCCGCCGCGGAGTATGGTGGTCGGGGTGATTCGACCCTGCCGTTGAAGACGAAATAGGACACAAGGAGCAGACGATGACCTCGAGCGAATTGTCGCGGCGTGATTTCCTGAAAGTGGGCGCGGCGGGGGCCGCCGGTCTCACCCTGGCGGCCGTCGGAGTCGGCCCGGTGCTCGCGCAGAAGAAGCGCATCCCCGTGGCGCTTCAGGTCTATTCGGTCCGCAAGGACGCCGCCAAGGACCTGGCCCCCGTCCTGGAGGCCGTCGCCAAGATGGGGTACGAGGGCGTGGAGTTCGCCGGCTACTACGGCCACAAGCCGGAGGCTGTCCGGAAGATGCTCGACTCCAACGGCCTCAAGTGCGCCGGCACGCACACGGGCTTCGGCGAACTCAAGGGCGACAAACTCAAAACAACCGTGGACATCCACAAGACGCTCGGCGCCAAGTTCATCATCGTGCCCGGCGGCATCGGGAAGGGCGGCACGAAGGAGGCCTGGCTCGAGTCCGCCAGGCAGTTCACCGAGATCGCCGCCAAACTCAAAGCCGACGGCATGATGACCGGCTACCACAACCACAGCCAGGAGTTCAAAAAACTGGACGGCGGCGAAACCCTCTGGGACGTCTTCTTCTCGAACACACCCAACGAGGTCTGCCACCAGATGGACACGGGCAACTGCATGGGCGGCGGCGGCGACCCCGTGGCCTTCATCAAGAAGTACGCTGGCCGCACACGCACCGTTCACCTCAAAGAACACGGCGGCCCCGGCAACTTCGGCGAGGGCAC
>DATKXP010000095.1:0-4486 GCA_035529015.1 Phycisphaerae bacterium
GTCCGAGGTGACCACCGCCGCGCAGGTCAAGGCCGCCGTGGACGCGGACGCGACGATCTCTGCGCTGGTGCATTGCGACTACCCGGTGAATCAGGCGGGGACCGGAATCCTGACGGATATTCTGGCTACCCAGACCTTCAGTGGCCCACTGGCCGACACGGCGTACCCCAACTGGCCGAGGAGCTTCGACGAGGGTTGGCGGCTCAAGGCGAAGGCGGCGATCCAGGGCGACTACGGAGACCTGGAGCACGCCGCCGCCGCCTCCAAGGCGTTCGAGCGATGGCTGTCTGACCAGTTGAACGAGCGCAACGAGACGATGCGGATGCCGACCGAGCGGATCGAGGACGCCATGGGCGATTTCGACGGTGGCGGCGTGTCCGTGCCCTTCCCCTACGGAGTCACCTTCCCGAGCTAGGACCATGCGAACAGGGCGATTCAACTTCCGAGGGCTGCACACAGACGGGTCGCTGCTGGACCTGCCGCCCGGTGCCGCTCTGGAGGCCCTGAACATCGAGTTCCTGCCGGACGGGCTCGCCAAGCGCCAGGGGTTCGCGGAGTACGAGGACGACGCGAACGGGTCGGCGACCGGGATCGTGAACATCTTCTGCGTCACCTTCGCCAACGCCGCCACCTACGTCGTGGTCAAGATGGCGGACGGCACGCTCTGGCAGCGGAAGGTCTACCCGAGCGCGGCCACGATCTTCACCCAGATCACCACTCGCCAGACCCACACCGCCAGCGAGGCGGGCTGGGGCTATATGTGCAACGACCGCTTCCACTACTACGACTCCGGGGGCGGGAGCCGGTGGCACCCGAGTTCCAACGGGGGTGTGGCCTACAAGGATGGGATGCCCAGGCCCCACATCGGGCCGGTGGCGGGCGCGGCGGCGGACGGAGAGAAGGAAGGCTTCTACCACGTCCACATCGCCTACAAGAACCACACCACTCGGGAAGAGGGGGTTGTGAGCCATGCCAGCCACCTGACCAGCCCCGCAGCCGGCGCCATCGAGACGCGGCACAGCGACGGCACCAACGGCGGGATCATGGCCACCCCCTACGCCTACCCCGGCACGGCCACCGTCATCCCGTCGGCGATCTACGAGTGTGACGAGATCGTGACGTACTGCACGATGGGCAACACGGAACAGGTCAGCGTTGCCGGGGCGGACTCCGAGTGCATGTCCTTCGTGCTGTACCAGGACAGCATCACGAGCATCGACACGCCCGCCTGCCACCTGGCCGACCACGTCCTGCGGACGAAGAAGCGGGCCGACAACGCCGGTGGGGAGCCCCCGCCCAGCCAGTTCGGGTGCTGGACCGGGACGGTCGCCATCTACGGCGGTTGCGGGGCGGGGACCGCCGCCAGCGCCACCATGACATCGACCGGGGCCAACAACGATCTGGTGTTCACGGCCGTAACGGTGGGGCCGTGGGCGAACAACGTCAGCGTGGTCTTCAGCGACACCGGCTCGCTGACCGTCGTCACGACTACCAACGCTCGCTTTGACAAGAAGATCACGGTGGGTATCGACGCGGGGACCACCACGGCGGCGCAGGTCCTGGAGGCCGTGAACGCCGACGCCACGGCCAAAACCATCGTCGTGGTGAGCCCGGGGTCGGACTACACCACGGGGGCCGGCACGCCCATCGCCATCGCCGAGACCTACCTGTCCGGCGGCGTGGACGTCCGAAGCGCCAAGGTCCTCTTCTCCATCCCGTTCTTCCCGACGATGGTGCCGCAGGAGGTCAACTACCGGGCGAGCAACTCGCAGGGCGGGTTCGACGACCAGACCATCACGCCCAAGCCGTGGGTGGGTGAGTTCGCCACCGGCATCGACGGGGACGCCGTGGAGATTGCCCACGCCGGCGGGACCGTCTGCCTGTACGGGCCGAACTCGACGTGGGTGATCCGGTCCGCTTCCGACGGTCGGCTCTACCCCGTCAACATCAATCCCGGCATCGGGTGCGTCGGGCACCTGGGCGCCTGCGGGACGGGCGACGAGGTACACGCCATTGGTTATCGGACGTGGAGCGTCACGCGGGCCGGCGGCTTCCGGGACATCGCACGGCACCGATTCCGAGCGACCCTGGAGACGATCCCGCTCGCCTACCAGACCTCCGCCCGCATGGCCTACTACGCCTACCAGGATCAGGTCTGGTGTGCGGTGGTCAAGGCGGCGGGCACCGTGGCGCAGCGGATCCTCATTCTCGACCGCAGCCAGAGCCCCGAAGGCGAGCTCATCATGTTCGACCCGGCGTGCCTCGCGGCGGGCGAGGGCATCTCCGCCATGTGCCAGCTCGCCTACAGCCGGGCTACCCCGACGATGCTGGTGGCGACCACGGCGGGCCGGATCCTCCAGTACCCCAGCGGGACCGCCGACGACGCGACCGACTTCGCGGCCAACTGGCGCGGCATCATCGCCCCGGAGGGCGGGGACTACACCCAGCGGTACGTCGGCTGCGCGATCCACACCGGGAACAACGTGGAAGACAACGTGACGGCGACGATGCGGGTTCACCGGACGGATGGGGACTCGCCCGACACGGCATCTCAACTGCTCACCCAGGACAATCGGTTGGTGAATATCCGGGGCGTAACGGCGGCAACGAAGATGCGGGGCCGGGTGTTCGACCTGGACCTCGCCTCCGCCGCCACAGTGACCGAGCGCTGGACGATCCACAACGTCACGATGCTGCTCGATCGGGAGAAACGATAAGCAGGCTGCCCGGGTGCCTTGAAACCCGGTGGAACGGCCCACAAAGGAAGGGCTGACGCCGACGGCTGGCCGAGAATTTCGCGCAGAGGATAGTACCATGGCAGCGATTACCACAGCACAAGCCGCAAGGTTGTACAAGCGAAGCGCCGTTTGGCGGATGCTCAAGCAGAAGTACGGTGACGGCTTCTACTTGTTCCTGGAGAACTTCGACGCCACAACGGGTGCTCTCGTAACCGTGGCCGGCGAGGATCTGACCGGAACCACGGCAGCCGCGTTCAAGGTGTACTCGGCCAACGTCACCGACGTGAAGCTGAACATGGCCATCAACACGTCGGCTGACGGCAACTACATCCTGACCCTTCAGCCCGCCAGCGGAACGTGGGCGGCCAACCGCACGGTGAGCATCCCCGACCCCGGCGGGAGCGATACGTTCGTCATGGCGGCCCTCGCGCAGACCCTGACCAACAAGACGCTGACGGCCCCCACGATCGCCAGCTTCGTCAACGCGACCCACGACCACAGTTCTGCCGAGCAGGGCGGTACGCTGGGCTCGTCCGACATGGACGGCACCACGCAGAACACCTTCGACATCGACAGCGACAACACGACCGGCATCCTCCGGCTCCAGACGACCACGGGCGGCACCAACAGCACCGTCACGGTGACCAACACCACGACGGCGGCCGACGTGACGATCACCCTTCCGGCCGTCACGGGCACGGTGGGCCTCATCAACGTCGCCCAGACCGGGTACATTTCGCTGGCAGGCAGCGTGTCGGGCGGCATCAAGATCGCTCCCATCGCTACCGGCACGGCCCTTACCACGATCCAGAACCAGAACGTGGCGGCCGCGACGATCACGCTTCCCTCGGCTACGGCTACCCTGGCCGGCCTGGGGCTGGCGAACACCTGGTCGGCGGCGAACGCCTTCGCGGCCATCACGACCACCGGCATCACGGGCACGGATGCCTCACTCGGAATCGCTGGCACGGCAGGTGCCGGCGCCGGGGCGGGTGGAATCGTCGCCATCGTCGGCGGCCTCGGGCACACTGCCGCGGCTGGCGGTGCGGTGACTGTCACGGGCGGGGCTGGTGCCGATACGGGCGCTGGCGCAGCCGTCACGCTGGTCGGCGGCGGCTCGGGTGCCGGTCTGACCGGCAACGGCGGGGCGTTCTCCGCGACCGGCGGGGCGGCTCTCTCCACGGCCGGCAACGGCGGGGCCGCGTCCATCATCGGCGGCGTGGCGACCACCACGGGCACGGGCGGGGCGATCACCATCACGTCCGGTGCCTCGGCCGGTGCATCCGGCACGGCGGGCGCCGTTGCCATCGACGCGGGCGCCGCCGCCAGCGGCACGGCCGGTGCGATCACCATCGGCACGACCAACGCCGCGAGCGTCGGGATCGGCAACGCTACCACAGTCACCACGATCAACGGCACGGCCGTCGTGAGTGAGACCGACACCGGGACCGCCACCGTCACCGACGTGCTGACCCTCAAGCACATCGGCGGCACCGTCGCCGCCGGGTTCGGAACCGGCATCTCCATCTGGACCGAGGACTTGGGCAGCGCCGCCGGCGAAGAGCAGGCCGCGATGGACTTCAGTCTCGCCACCGCGACCAACGGGGCCGAGGACTGCGACTTCATCCTGTCGCTCAATCTCGCCGGCACGATCACCCAGGCCTTCAAGATCGACTCCGTCAACCAGACGGCGATCATCGGCGTGGCGAGCGATGCCGACAGCATCAAGAGCCTCCAGATCTTCCCCG
>DATKXP010000096.1:0-4674 GCA_035529015.1 Phycisphaerae bacterium
CGGACGAGCGCCGAGCTGACTCTCGGAGGCATGGACAAGGTGACGGTCGTTTTGTTAGGCAACGGCAGGCAGCAAGAGGAGGACGCGATCTTGTTGGGCGAGTCGGCTGCGACGGTACATTTGACCCGCTCGCACCAGCAATTGCAGTGCCTCTATACATTGCAGGTACTGCGCCGGGGCGTTCGCGAAGTGCAGTTCCAACTGCCCTCGGACTCGTCCGACAAGTCAGCATGGACCGTTACGGAGGTCACGTGCCCGAACCTTGTGCGTTGGTCGGTTGAAACGCCCGAAGAGCCGCGAGGACTCCAAACGCTCACAGTACGGCTGCGCTCGGAAAAGGTCGGCACCACGGCACTTCTTATCAAGGCCTCTGCGCCTCACAAAGACCAGACGTGGCGCGCCCCGCGCGTGATTCTTGTGGGGGCCGCCTACCAGCGAGGCTACACACTGGTGAACACCGATGAGGGGCTGAGCGTGCGGGCCGAGCGGTTGACTGACGCCCGGCGAGAGGATGTCTCGGCCATCGCTTCGGCGCCCGGCATGGTGAGTCCGTCAGCCCTGACGGACGCCGGAGCGGGGCGCCTGTACTTTCACTGGGGCGAGAACTGGTCGGTACTGCTCGAACTGGCAACCGTGGAGCTGCGGCGCAGCATCAAAGAGCGACAAACCGTGTCCGTTTCACCGCAAAAGGTGACCCTCACGGGGACTTTCGAGGTGACCGCTATCGGCCGGGAGCTGTTCGAGATGTCTTTCGTGCTGGGAGGCCCTGCTGAGCAATGGCAGATCAAGACACTCCAGGTTGACAAGTCCGGCACAAGGGACGGAACGGATTTCGAGTATCGCGTTGAAGAGCTCGGCCCCGCAAACCCCAACGGACGTTTGCTGACCATCGAGCTGCCCAGGCCGATTCGACCTGAAAAAGTGGCGAACGTAACCATCGAATTAGAGCATGTGCCCTCCGACTGGTACTGGCCGGCCGATGCGGCCGAGCGCAGCATTTCAGTGCCGTTGCTCCACCATCAGGTCTCGCAAAGCGGAGAATCTGAGGCGCCGACGGTATCGGGAGAGGTCTTGATTTCGGCCGTGGAGGACCTGGACGCATTGCCCCGGGACGTGCCGGAGGCGCTTCAGGCGGTGCCGGTCGGCCGGATGGCATCGTTGGGAATTGAAAGATCCGTTCAATACGCGTACAGCTACAATGCGCCCGTGACGGATCAGATTCAATTGCAGGTTTCCCGCCGCCGGCCTCGAATATCGGCAGACGCCGTCGGCCTGGTTACCGTGGGACCGCGCGAGTTTTCAAGTGACTGGCGAATTACCTACGCGATCTCGCGCGCCTCTACCAGGAGATTGTATCTGCTGGCGGACAAGTCCCTCGGACGGGAAATCAAGATCGCCTCACCGACGGTGCCCCTCAGCTCCAGGGGCATCGTGACCCCGGATGAAAAGACCGTGTCTCTGTCCACCGAGCTTGGACAGCGCTACGATTTATGGTTGCTGGATCTCGACCACAAAGCTCTCGGCGAGATCGTCGTTGACGTCCACTACGAGCGTCCCAGGACTTCGGATGACTTCGACATACCGCTCGTGCGCCCGATATGGGAACAGCCCGGGGATTCCAATGCACCGGCCCAGGGGCAAACGAGCGAGCAATTGGCGATCCAGGCCAGTGAGGAGCTGGCGCTGGCGATACGCTCAACCGGAGCTGAAGAAATCGATGCCGTGGATCTTCCGTCGCTGCCTGTAGAAGCCGGCCGAGTGGTGGCGGCGTTCCGGCTGGATGCGCCAACCACGCAAACCGGCTCTGTTGCGGCGATTCGGGCCAGAACAGCCGTCCATGAGAACTACGAGATTCCTTCGGCGTTGGCTGTTTCCGCAGAGATGACGACGTATCTCGACATCGGGGGCGGGCAGCGAACCGAGGCGAGATTCAACATTGCCAATGCCGGCAGGCAGTTCCTGACGATTCGACTTCCCGATGGTGCAAAGCTCTGGTCGCTGCGCGTCGGCGATGAGCAGGCCAAGCCCCAGCAAGGCGCTGGAGGCGACTATCAAGTCGCCCTCGGGCCATTGGGAAAACCCGTTGACGTGAAGATCGTCTATGCGTATGAGCCGGGCGAATCAGGCCCTGAGCGGGTGAAGCTCGGCGGTGTGGAGCTTCCGGGGGTGGAAATCAACCAGATGAATTGGACCGTCATCCCGCCACCGGGTTATTCCGTCACCACCCAGGAAACGAAAATGCAAACCTCCAGCGTAATCAAACCAGCGCCGGCCTGTGTGCAGCTCTGCAATGTCCTGTTCAAGAGCGTCTTTCCCCTCTGGGTGCAGACCTACTATGTTGGTCTTGACAAAAGCGCAGAGTCCGACTCAGTCGCTACTCAGTCACAAGTACGGAGGGGCCAAATAACCTACGGCGGGGGGATGGGCGGATACGGAGGCGGCGCCACGCCACCGCCGGCGGCTCGGTCACCCCAGAGGGGTGCCGAACCTGCACCTGCCAAGCCGGCGGAAACCAAGCCCGTGACCCAGAAGGCGCACGACGTGAGACTGGCTCAAGAGGGCCGTTTCACGTTGCCGGTCGATCTGGTTCCGACGCCCGGCGCCGGGCCGCAGGTCAGATTTACGGGGCTGGGTGCGGCGGAGCTTATCGTTGGTCTGACCAGCCAAGCCCGGCAGATGAGCTGGTGGACTTTGGGGCTGATTCTGATAGCCGCCGCCGGAGTGGCGATGGCTCGAAAGCCGGCAAGAGTCAAAGCCGTTCTAACCATTGCCGTTCTGTCGGCGTCCTCTTTGTCCGCGGTGTGGCTGCCGGCGACGACGAGTTTCGCCAACGGCGCGTTCACGGCCGGCCTGTCTCTGATGTTGCTCTACGCGTCGATCTGGATCGTGCGGTCGGTATGGAACAGACTGTTCCTGCCCGGAGCGGTAAGTCCGGCGTCGGCGATGATGGCCGTCTCGCTGGTATTGTTCCTTGGCGGCACCACACGGACGTCCGCCGCCGATCAGGCAACGCGGATGGGACCGCAGGAGACTATTTCGCGGAATGAGCCGAAGACTGTCTTGCCCCCCGTCGTCATTCCGTATGAAGGCCCGCCCGGGACAGCGGAACAATCGGACAAGATTCTCATTCCATACACGCGCTTCGTCGAGCTGTGGAACCAGGCCCATCCGGAGGACACGATCGATCTGCCCCAGCCTGAGACTCGAATCTCTCTGTCGGACGTTCGATACAGAGTGACCGTCGGCGCCGAGCAGCTCGATCTGCTGCTAACCGCGGATATCGAGACGCACGGTAAAGACTGGGTCGTCCTCGGTCTGCCCATCTCAGCTCTGGCGGTGACACGGGCCACCTTCGACGGCAAGCCGGCCCAATTGCAGGCCGGACCCAAGGGAATGGTCCTGATGCTCCCCGGCGAGGTGTCCGGCAAGCTGGAGCTTCACGCCGTGACCAGGCCCGAATACCTCGGGCCAAGAGGCAGCGCCGGCTTCTCCCTGCCGCCGTTGCCTGCGGCCGTGATGACGGTGGTTCTGCCTGGGACGGACCTGGAGCTTGAGGTCGATGACATTGAAGCGGTACCCGAGAGGCGCATCGTCAACGGCACGGCGCAATACTCGTTCGGCCTGGGAATGGTGCGAAAATTGGCCCTGCGCTGGCTGCCGAAAATGGTGGCGTCAACGGTGGACCGCACGCTCTCGGGCAATGCGCAGCATGACGTCTATGCGTTTCACTGGGCAACGGTGGGAGTCAGCAAGATAACCTACAGCTTCTCCAGCGGCCAGTACGACCGCTTTGCTCTGCTGATGCCGCAAGGGGCAACATTGACGGAGCTGGAAGGGACAAATGTTCGTGATTTTCGAGATGCCGGCGAACAAGCCCTTGAGGGCAACTCCTTCCAGCTTATCGAGGTGCGGCTGCACCGCCCCGTACAGAAGCAATACGAGCTGACGGTCCGATGGCTCAGCCCCCACGCCCGCGACGGGGGACTCCATACCGAGCAGCCCACTGAATTGTCGCTGCCCAGGGCCGGCGCGGTCAGCCGCGAGAGCGGAACGGTCACTTTATATGCCGCCGGCGGCATGAACGTCAAAGTGACCGGGGTGACCGGCGGACGCAGAGCAAATATCCCGACAGACGAGGCACGAGGGACGGCAGATCAATCGTCCGTCGTCACCGCCGAAGGGTTGACCGCGGACAGGGCCGGGGCCGTCGCACGATACTACTGGCCTTACAGGCCGTTCGCGCTCGATGTCGAGCTGTCGCGGATGGCGGTGACTCCGAAGGTCCATCTCGATCAGCTCGTGCGCATCGACACGGACCGTGTCGAGCTGCTTGTGCAGGCCGGCCTCAAAACCGAGCAGGGTAAACTGTTCGGCGCGGCCTTCTCTCTGCCCGCCGGCTACGAGCTGCTCAGCGCCGTCGGGCCCGCCGTGGCGAGCTTCTACGAGCGCTCAAGTGAAGAGGGCAGATTCCTTCACGTCATGTTTCACCGGGGCCTGACCGAGACGCAGGTCGCTCTAATGCTCATCCGAAAGGATGCACCGCTTGATTCCTTCGACGTACCCGCCGTTATGTATCTCGACCGGCAGGCCCTTGCGCTGGCCGAACAGCAGGGCCGGATTGCCGTGCAGGTGGCGGCGTCGCTCGAAGCCCAGACCGCGACCAGCCGGAACCTC
>DATKXP010000097.1:0-4080 GCA_035529015.1 Phycisphaerae bacterium
CAACTGATTGGGCTCGTAGCCCAAGGGGCTTGCGCCGCTTACTTACGTGCGCGGCTAGTTTTCTCACGTGGCTGGTCGGGCGTGAGTGTAACTAGCCGCGAGCGTAAGCGAGCGGGTGCCGTTCTCGCCACAGCAAAAGACTTACGTAAGACCGCTTAGCCGCGACCCGAAGGCGAGCGCGCTGACGGCAGCGAACGAGGGACGCCGAACAGGAGCAGCGATGCGTTTCGGTTTGCTGATGACGGTCTTTCTGGCGGGCGGGTCGTTGATGAGCCTGGAGATGGCCAGTTTCCGTCTCATCCAGCCGGAGTTCGGCAGCGACATCATCGTCTGGGGGAGCCTGATCAGCGTCTTCCTGGGCGGCCTGGCGGTGGGGGCCGTGTTGGGCGGGCGCCTGGCCGACCGGGGCCCAAGGCTCTGGCGGCTGGGCGCGATCCTGGCCCTGGCCGGGGCCGTGACGCTGGCCCTGCCGCTGTACTCCGACGCGGTCCTGGGGTGGATGTTCCCCGGCGAAGGTGCACCGTTGCCGGCCGAGTGGGGCGCCGGCGGCGGGTCGCAGGACCTGGTCGTCTACCAGCCGCCCGACCTCAGGTGGCCGACCCTCGGTGCAGGGACCATCCTGTTCGGCCTGCCGGCGCTGCTGTTGGGCACGGTGACGCCGTACACGGCGCGGCTGTTTATCCAGGCCCTGGGGAAAGTGGGGACCGGCGTGGGGCACCTGTACGGGGCTTCGACGGTAGGGTCGATCCTTGGGACGATCGGCACGGCGTTTTACCTGATCGCGTGGATGGGCACGCGGTGGCTGCTCCTGTCGAACGGCCTGCTGCTGGTGGGGCTGGGGCTGGTGCTGGCGGTGACGGACGTGCTGCAATCCCGAAGGGAAGCGGGGCGCATAACTGAGAGGCCGGCCCACTCTGGTTGAGGGGGCCGAATGGCTGGGGGTCGAAATGGACTCAACGCTGGTGGAACTGATGAAAGCGGCCGGGCCGCCGGACGGCCCGGAACGCGAATCGTGGGAGAGCGTTCTCGAGTTCCTCGACGAGGACAGCGGGGCGATCGAGGTCGATACGCCCGACGGTCCCCAACGCCATGTGCTGAAGCCGCTCGGCCAGTTGTTCGGAAACGGACACGGCGTCTCCTCGATCGACCCGGCAGACGAGGTGTTCATGCCATTGCTCCTGGCCATCGAGGAAAGCGTTCTGGACTGTTACAGAGAGGATCCGGGCCTGATAGACGGTCGCGTGTCGCTGGCTCTGTCGCGGCTGGCCATGCGGCCCGACGACCCCACCGACGAGGTGCTTTACCGGCACATACAATTGCGTCTGCGGCTGCTGCTCAGCCTGAACGATTACTCACGGCAGGAGGTGCGGTGGGCGCTGCGGAAGATCGACAAGTCGGTCCGGCGGCATTCCCGTATCGACGGCCTTCGCGGCTACCTTGATTTCATCCGTGACCAGTTCGGCACAGTCTAGCGCGGCGTTAAGCCTGCATTGCCCGGCGGCATGGCGACGTGCCGGCCGGGGAGGGCGAGGCATGCCTCGCCCGTACGGTTGCTGCGCGAGGGTGTATCCAGGCTGGCTCGCCGCTTGCCCGAAGGCCGGTGCGCGGCTATAGTGGTGAGCGTCTTGGCGGGAGGAATTGCCGGGAAAAGGAGCGTTTTATGCGTTTGGTGTCGGTGGTTCTGGTCCTCGGCGTGGTTGTGGGGGTGGCCCTCAGCGCATCTGCCGAGGCCCCCCAACCGCCGGACGCCGGCCAGAACGAGATGATCGGCAAGCCTGCCCCGTCCTGGGTCGTGAACCAGTGGATCAACCTGCCTGAAGGCAAGCAGACCCTCGATGTCTCCGACTTCAAAGGCAAGGTGTTGTACCTGTGCTTCTTTCAGGCGTCGTGCCCAGGGAGCAAGACGCACGGGCTGCCGACGCTGAAGGCCCTGACCGAGCACTACGCCGGCGACCCTGCCGTGGCGTTTGTGGCCGTGCAGACGGCGTTCCGGGAATTCGACGTCAACACGCCCGAGAAACTGGCGGAGACGGCCGAGCGCTACCAACTCACGATCCCCATCGGTCACGAGGGAAGCCAGGGCCGGCCGCCGCAGATGCTGATCCGGCACAAGGCGGGCGGCACGCCGTGGGCGATGATCATCGACCGCGGGGGCACGATCCGCCACTGTACCCATCACACGCCCAAGGACCAGGTCGTGGCGATGATCGACCAGTACAAGAAGGAGACGCCCCAACCGGCGGGGTCCGCCCAGGAAGGGATGGTCGGCGGGCCTGCACCGTCCTGGGCCGTGAGCCGTTGGATCAACCTGCCCGAGGGCAAAGAGAGCCTCGACATCGCCGACTTCAAAGGCAAGGTGCTGTGCCTGTGCTTCTTCCAGGCGTCGTGCCCGGGAAGCCAGAAGGCCGGTCTGCCCACGCTGCAGGCTCTGACCGAGCACTACGCCGGCGACCCTGCCGTGGCGTTTGTGGCCGTGCAGACCGTGTTTCGGGACTTCGACGTCAACACGGCCGAGAAGCTGGCGGAGACGGCCGAGCACTACAAACTCACGATCCCCATCGGCCATGACGGGGGCCAGGGCCAGCCGCCGCAGATGCTGATCCGTAACAAGGCGCGCGGCACGCCGTGGGTGATGATCATCGACCGGGACGGCACGATCCGTCACAGCCAGCATTTCACACCCAAGGACCAGGTCGTGGCGATGGTCGATCAGTACAAGAAGGAGGCCCCGGGAAAGCCGGCGGCCGGCGACGATACGACCGCCAAGGCGCCGAGGCCGTTTGACATCCCGGAACCGGTCGAACTTTCCCCCGCCGGCGAGCGTCTGAAGAAGAGGATCGACGACATCGACAAGCAGATCGTCGGCCTGCTCGAGGAAGAGATGGACCTGAAAATGGGCGTCATGAACGCCAAGCAGAAGGGCATGCAGGTCGTCAAGGACACCGAGGCTGCGGCCAAGGAGATCGCCCTGGGCCGCTTGACGAAGCCGCTCCGTCAGTACCAGGCCATCATGATGGCGTGCGTGCAGAAGTACCAGGCGTACGACGGCAAGTACGCGGCGTTTCAGAAAACGCTGAAGGGCATGGAGCGTTTGCGCACGGCCAAGGAGGTGCAGAAGGACCTGGACGCCGTGAACGCACAGATTCTGACCCGCCGCCGGTCGAACATGGATCAGATCGCCGGCCTGCTCGAGAGGGCCGGCGACTTCAAGAAGGCCGTCGAGATCTACAAGCAGTTGCGCGACTTGCTTCCCAAGGACAAAGACCATGCGCTGGAGCGAAGGACGCTCCAGGAGAAGGTCGGCGCCGCGTACGAGAACTGCGAGGAGTACAAGAGTGCCCTTGCGGCCTACAACGTGGTCTACGAGGTCATGTCCGAGGCCGAGCGAAAGGACGAGGTCAACCTGCGCCTGAAGATCGGCAACCTGTACAGCAGGACCGGCAACTACAAGAAGGCCTTGGAGGTTTTCAAGGCGGTCAAGAAGGACCTGAAACCGGGCCAGAAGGTCAGCAACCTGGACAACGTGATCGCGGATCTCGAGAAGCGGGTGGACGCGTAAGCGGGCCGGCGAGGCTTTGCCCGGCACAACCGCGCGGCGAGGGAGCCGGCCCTTGAACATCGGCGGCCGGCCGTGTAACGTGCTGACGGGATAGATAAACGCTCGACGTCCGGAAGGCGGCTATGGGAATCCGCGTACGATGTCCGAAATGCGGGCAGGTGGTTGACGGCGGCGAGTCGGCCGGGGCCATCATCAAGTGCCCCATCTGCCACCAGCGGCTGAGGCTGCCGGCAGGCGCCCGACCGTCGCGGGCGTCATCACCGGCCCCTCGTGCGGCCGCGTCGTCGTCCGCGGCGGCGAAACGGCGGGGTCCTGTGGAGACCCAACTGCCGCATCAGGCGCGGGCGAAGCGGCCGAGCCCCGCATTGCTCATCGGCGTCGGCGTGGGAGGTGTGGTGGTGGCGGCCCTTGTGGGGGTCATGGTGTACAATGTCGCGACCGACGTCGAGCCGGCGCCGCCCGAGCAGGGGACGAGCGTCGCGCAGGTCCCCGTCGAGACGCCAACGACTCCTGTTGAGACG
>DATKXP010000098.1:0-2718 GCA_035529015.1 Phycisphaerae bacterium
CACAGGAAAGGAGACGAGCCGTGGCCGCGAAGGCGAGCAAACGCGTGTTTGTGTTCGACACGACGCTGCGCGACGGCGAACAGTCGCCCGGCGCGAGCATGAACCTGACGGAAAAACTGGAAGTCGCCCGGGCCCTGGACCTCCTGGGCGTGGACATTATCGAGGCGGGATTCCCGATCACGAGCCCGGACGATTTCGAGGCCGTCCGGGCCGTCGCGCGCGAGGTGAAGCGCCCGATCGTGGCCGGCCTGGCACGGTGCGTCCCGAAGGACATTGACCGTGCGGCCGAGGCGGTGCGCGACGCCGCCAAGCCGCGCATCCACGTCTTCCTCGCCACGAGCCGCATCCACCGCGAGTTCAAACTGCGCAAGGCGCGGAACGAAATCCTGCGCCTGAGCGTCGAGGGTGTGAAGCGGGCGAAGGCGGCCGTGCGCGACGTGCAGTTCTCGCCCGAGGATGCCGCTCGCACGGAGCCCGATTTCCTGGCCGAGGTGGTCGAGGCCGTCATCGACGCCGGCGCGACGACCGTGAACATTCCGGACACGGTCGGCTGGGCCACGCCGGACGGGTTCCGCCGCGTCATCGAGCACCTGTTCGAGAACGTGCCGAACATCGCGAAGACCGTCATCGCCGTTCATTGCCATGACGACCTGGGAATGGCGGTGGCGAATTCGCTGTCGGCGGTCCAGGCAGGCGCAAGGCAGGTCGAGTGCACGGTGAACGGCATCGGGGAGCGCGCGGGGAACGCGGCGCTCGAAGAGATCGTCATGGCTCTGGCGACCCGTCCGGACGCCTTCGACGGGTGCTGGACGAACATCCGGACGGAGCGCCTCTACCTGACGAGCCGACTCGTCAGCCGCGTCACCGGAATGGTCGTCCAGCGCAACAAGGCGGTGGTGGGCGAGAATGCGTTCGCCCACGAGTCGGGCATTCACGCGGACGGCGTGCTCAAGGAACGGACGACGTACGAGATCATGGAGCCGCGGTCGGTGGGCCTGAAGACGAGCCGGCTGGTCCTCGGGAAGCACAGCGGCCGGCACCAGTTCCGCCAGCGCCTGAAGGAACTGGGGTTCCGGCTGACGGGCGAGCAGGTGGACCGGCTGTTCTTCGGACCGTTCAAGGAACTGGCGGACCGCAAGAAGGAAGTCTTCGACGAGGACCTCGAGGCCCTCGTGGAGAACGAACTGGTGACCGTGCCGGAAACTTGGCGCCTCATCGGCATCCAGGTGGCGACGGGAACGGGTGGCATGCCGACCGCCACCGTCGAACTGGAGAACACGGACGACAGCCGGCGCGTCCGCGATGCGGCCACGGGCGACGGGCCGGTGGATGCCATCTTCCGCGCGATGGAACGCCTGACGGGCGTCGTCCTGAAACTGGCGGACTACCAGATCCGGAGCGTGACGAGCGGCAAAGAGGCCCAGGGCGAGGTGCGTTTGGAAGTCCTCCACGGCAAGCGGACGGTCGCCGGCCGCGGCGTCTCGACGGACATCCTGGAGGCGAGCGCGAAGGCGTATCTGTCGGCCATCAACCGGACGCTGACGCGGCGCGGCCCGAAAAAGAGGCGCGTCGGGGTTAACCGCAAAGGACGCAGAGGCCGCAGAGGACGACAAGCATCGGGGAAAAGCAAACGGAAACGAGGTTAAAAAATACTTAGCCGCCCGCCTTGGCGGGCGCGCCTTCGACCCGAAAGGCAAGAATATGGCAAAAGGCCACGTTAAAGTGAAGAAAGCCGTCCTCGCCTACTCCGGCGGGCTGGATACGTCGGTCATCCTGCCCTGGCTCAAGGAGACGTACGGCTGCGAGGTGGTCGCGTTCGTCGCCGACCTGGGGCAGGGGCCCGGCGAACTGGACGGCATCGAAGAGAAGGCCAAGCAGAGCGGCGCCTCCGAGTGCGTCGTCATGGACTTGCGGGAGGAGTTCGTCACCGATTACCTCTGGCCGATGCTGAAGGCTGGCGCGGTGTACGAGGGCAAGTACCTCCTGGGCACGAGCATCGCCCGTCCGCTCATCGCCGCCAAGCAGGTCGAGGTGGCGCGCGCGACGGGTGCCGACGCCGTCGCCCATGGCGCAACCGGCAAGGGCAACGACCAGGTCCGGTTCGAACTGACGTACATGGCCCTGGCGCCGGACCTCGTGGTCCTCGTGCCGTGGCGCGACAAGCGCTGGCGGCTGACGAGCCGAGAGGCCGCCGTCGAGTATGCCGAGGCCCACGGCATCCCGATCGCCCAGTCCAAAAAGAGCATCTACAGCCGGGACCGGAACCTCTGGCACATCAGCCACGAGGGGGCGGAACTGGAGAACCCGGCCAACGAGCCTCGGCCGGAGGTCTTTGTCCTCGGGCCGCCGGTCGAGAAAGCGCCCGACAAGGCGGAGTACGTCGAGGTGGAGTTCGAGGCGGGCGTGCCGGTGGGCATCAACGGCAAGCGTTTGGGGCCGGTCGCGCTCCTGGAGGAGGCGAATCGTCTCGGCGCCAAACACGCCGTCGGCCAGGTGGACATCGCCGAGAACCGCCTCGTGGGGATCAAGTCGCGCGGCGTCTATGAGACGCCGGGTGGGACGATCCTCTACGCGGCTCACGCGATGCTGGAGGCCCTGTGCCTCGACCGCGACACGCTGCACTATAAGCAAGGAGTGGGACTCCGGTACGCGGAACTTGTGTATTACGGGCAGTGGTTCTCGCTTTTGCGCGAGGCGCTCGATGCGCTGGTGGACCGG
>DATKXP010000099.1:0-8104 GCA_035529015.1 Phycisphaerae bacterium
TCCTGGTCGGCGTTCAGGATGATGGTATCCTTGTACGGGATGAGCGAACTGCAGAACCCGTGCACGGAGTGGAGTTCGCCGGGCGTCTTCCGCCACACCTCGTTGCCCTCGGCGTCGTAGCAGACGACGCGGACGTGCGGAAAATCGAGGAACGTGACCCAGACGCGAGCGCCGTCGGTCGCGGGCGTGCTCGAGGCGTAGGAGTTCAGCCGGTTCCGCTTCTCGAGCCGAGCCGTCAGGACGACGCGCTCCCACAGCCGCGCCCCCGTGGCGCGGTCGAAGCAGAGGAGCACACGTTTCTCCTCGCTCTCGATGCAGGTGGTGACGAACACGCGGTCGCCCCACACGACGGGCGAGGAATGGCCCGTGCCGGGGATCGGCGCCTTCCAGACGATGTTCTCCGTGGCGCTCCACCTGACGGGCACGCCCGTCTCGGTGCTGGTGCCGTCGCCGCGCGGACCGCGCCACGCCGGCCACTCCTCGGCCAAGGCCTGCCCGGCCAATGTCGCGACCGCCATGGCGGCAAGTGCGATCTTGAGTGCCATTCGGCGCTCCCACTGGAAAACGGCTCGCCTGTTGCACCCCTTTTAGCAGCGCATGGCCACGAGGGAATCGCGAAAAAGCCGGGCGCCTCCGCAAACCTCTTGCGGCAGGGTTCGCCGCGGGTCAGAATCCACCTCCGGTTACCGAGCGGCGACGCTGCTGCGACGCGGTGGGCCACATGGCACACGATCAGGACAACAGCGGGGTGCTGCGGCACGTGCGGCACAACTTCGTGGTGCACGCCCTGGAGGGGGGACTGTTCCTCGGCGGCCTCACCTTCGTCAGCGGCACGACGATCCTGCCCACCATCGTGCAGGACCTCGGCGGGGGAGACTGGCTCGTGGCGCGGGTGCCGATCCTCATGTGGGC
The DNA here is from genome assembly GCA_035529015.1 of Phycisphaerae bacterium. Lineage (GTDB taxonomy): Bacteria > Planctomycetota > Phycisphaerae > FEN-1346 > FEN-1346 > JAUVZF01. The sequence goes on from DATKXP010000099.1 coordinate 913, forward strand.
CGGCCTGCTGCTGATGCCGGTCTTTACGGCCCACCGTATCGAACGGCTCCACCGGTACATGCCGCTGCTGCTCGTGACCGGCGTTTTCCAGCGGCTGCCGTTTCTGGCGGCGGGGCTGGCGCTGCTGTACCTCTTGAACACGAGTCGCACCCTGGTGCTCGCGACGGTGGTGCTCGCGCCGCTCTTTTCGGGCATCGTGTGCGGCATCAGCCTGACGGCGTGGCAGCAGTTGCTGCTGCGGACGCTTCCGCACCATCGCCGCAGCGTCATGCTCGGCGTCCGATACGGCATCTCGTGCGCCATCGGCATCGGCGCCGGATGGGTCGTCAAACGGGTGCTGGAGGCCCATCCCGGGGCCCAGGGATACGGCATCCTGCACCTGTGCACGTTCGGGATGCTGGTGCTCGGATACATCCTGTTCGCCATGGTTCGCGAGACGGCTTCGCCGCCGCCCGACGACGCTCGCCCACTCGGCCTGCGCGAGAATCTGCGTCAGATTCCACGGCTGGTGCGGAGCGAGAAACGCGTCAAACAGTACCTCGTGTCGCGGTCGCTCCTCAGCGGCATCTTCATCATCATGCCGTTTCTGGCGATTTACGCCCGCCAGACGCTCGGCGAGACCGAAAGTTTCCTCGGCGAACTCCTCATCGTTCAGACGATCGGGGCCGCAGCCGGCAACCTGGTGGGCGGCGTGCTCGGCGCCCGCGTGGGCGGCAAGGCGGTGCTCATGGCCAGCCAGATCGCCTACCTCGTGCTGGCGCCGTGGAGCGCGGTCGCGGGCACGCACACCGAGTTTTACGCCATCTTCCTGCTCTTCGGTTTCGCCCAGTACACATGGTGGATCGGGACGATGACGCTCTCGCTCGAGATCTGCCCCCTGCGGCAGCGGTCCACGTACCTGGCGGTGATCTCGTTTGCGTGCTTTGCGAGCATGTTTCTGGCGTCGGAGGTCAGCAGCCTCGTCTGGACGGGCCCGGAACGGTTCGCCCACCTGGCCGCCCTGACAACCGTGACGGTGGCGCTGAGCCTGGCGTTCCTGGTGCCGCTTCGCGACCCGCGTCGCGATGGATGACGCGCGGGGCCCCCAAGCCCCGACCCCGCGCTAACGCTTGGGGCTAGTTGGGCCCCGCGCCGATATATACTTTACGAAAACGGCCTTTCTTTGGACCCCCCCAAATGGCGCTTTTCGGGGTGTTGAACCTCGTTTCTGGCCCAGAAACGAGGTTTCGGCCCTCAAATGTTAAGATAGGCAAGGCAAAAAGCGCGTCGTTTTGATCGGTTTCTGATCGCTTTTTACTCAAACTTGGTCCGTTCTTCGTCCTTTTTACCCCTTTTTTAACCCCCATGCAGCGGGGTCAATAGGTGCTAAAGTATCGAAAAACCGGGGACCAGGGAACAGGGAACGGGGAACAGGGGTGGAGAACGGCCCGGAGATTGTTAGAACTCTAACAATCGGAGAGGCCGAAAAACGGCCTTGGCGCTATCAAAAACGCCGATTTTGGCCGATGGGCCGCGCAAGACCGGATTCGACGTATGGCCAGAATGCAATATGATAGGTCGAAATCGGGCGATTCGCGCAAGGCCTTGTGCGACAAGGACTTACGTCGCGGAAGGGGCGGGGGAGATTGTTAGAGTTCTAACAAAATCGAGGCCATTTCGGATTTCGGATTGCGGATTGCGGAATCAAAGGCGACGGCGCCTCACGCCAGGCCGCCAAGGCGCAGAGAACGGCAGGGAATTGGGTAGCGGCAAGGGGCAAATGACAAATGACCCTTCCGTGACCAATGACAAGTGACCAATGACGGGTGACAAATGACGGTTCCGTGACAAAGGACCAATGCCAAAGGCCACGTGGCTGATCTTCAGGTGGGTGAGGGGAATGTGTGGCCTGTCGCCGGAATCCGGCGGAATCTCCGCTATGCGCCGTCTACCATCAATTAGGTCTCGTGTCCCCCGGACCCTTAAGTCTCGCGTCCCCGGAACCCCCCGTCCCCGGAACCCCCCGCGAAATGTCCCCGAATTCACGGTCTGCAAGAGCGATGGTCTACTTGCGCGGCAACGTAGCGTTCAGGTCTGTGAAAAGACTTTCGAATCTACCAAGGGCTTGTTCAAGGTCGTCAACGGCTTCCCTAACCTGGGCAGCATGCTCTATGAGGTATTGCGCTGGGGAGTAGTGGTCGAAGACGTCAACGTCCGGCGGTAGTGTTCGGAAGTGCGCCTGGACTTCCTCGGCTACCCTGTCAGGTGCCGCCTCGGGCTTCGATGTGGGAAGCGCTTGGTCCCGTGACAAGGAGTAGCAGAGGTTCACGATGCGCACGAACAGGGGGCGTCCTACAAGGTCCTCCACGTCCGCTTCGTCTTGGTCGGCGTACATATCAGCCGAAAACACGTGACCGCTCTTCAGCAACTCGGATTCCTTTAGGTTGGCAATCTTCTTCTTGACACCCTTGTGCAGGTCGGCGAGCACCGATACGTGGAGCTTCGAGCCTCCAAACAGAGCCATGAAGCTTGCGATCTTGTCGACGCCACCGCAAGGCGTAATCGTCCACCGCGGATCTAGGAAAGTGCGACCCTGTGACTGCAGCTCGCGAGAGAACCACCTCAGGTAAAGCAAGTCCGACGGCCCTTCCACCAGCAGGCAGTGCTTGCCGACAAAGAGCGTCTGGGTGATGTCGTAGCCAAGCGCGGCCTGGAGGGGGAACAGTGTGTCTCTGTCAGTGCTGAACACCTTGTCCCCCACCTTTGTCCCAAGCAACTTTGTCCCTTGGACAACATCCTCGACAGTTCTCACGGCCAAAATGTCATCCGGGTCTACCATGAACGGGGAATGCGTAGTGTAGATCACCGCTTGATTCGGAACGAGTTCCTCCTTGATGTAGCGCAACAGGTCAGATTGAGCCTTCGCATGAAGCCCCAGTCCCGGTTCGTCCAGCAAGGCGATGAGGTTGCTGCCGTAGTTGCGCTGCAACTGGGAGAACCAAACCAGGAACGAGAAGAACCAGACAAAACCGGCGCTCCGTTCATCAAATGCTATCGTGACGCCGTGGCGAGTATTGCGGATACGCGTGCGGAATATGTATCCCTCGTTGAATGGCGGCGGGTCCTCGGGGCGTGCCTGGTCAAACCGAAACTCGACCTGCAGGTGCGTGTTCTGACTCCAGAACTCAAAGATCTTCTGGCTCAATCTATTGGAGATGCCTTCAAGCCGTGCAACCAAATGCTCAAAGGTGCCCGTTTTCTGTATCTCAGCCGCGCTCGTGCTCGCAAGGTTCAAGAGCGCAAGGAATATCCGTTCCGGGAAAGCCAGGCTGTCCGTGGACTCCTTGGTAGTGAGATCATTTATCGCGACTTGTCCTGGCATGCGCTGGTAGTCAGCGAAGTAGACAAACGTGGGCAGTCGTTTACTCAACAGGTTGATGGCAGCTTGGCTCACCTTCCCGTCTGGCACCGTCTCGCCTATGCGCGCCAGGAGCGCACTTTGCCTCTCTGATGGTTCTTGAAGTTTCTCAAGGCATTGGGCAACCTCGGCGACAGACTTGGCCTGCTTAAGGAGCTGAACTTCCTCTGTGTGGAGCCCAGATTCTTTCAGCAGGTGTTTCACCACGACGGGCTCGGCAATGCCAATGGACCAAAACTTCTGGTTCGCATACCCCTTTGTAATCGTGACTGGCTTGCCGTCATACGCCCCGGGCCCAAGCAGCTCGTCGAGTGCTGCCACGTCCTTACTGTCCAGATGCCAGGTGGTTGTCAGGACATTGTCCGGTTGCCTCTTATGCCGGGCCTCGTAGTCGGAAAGCAATCGCCGTGGGTATTCCTGCACGAAGTCGAAATCGCTTTCAGAAGCGACTGCCGCGTTCAGCTTGTACAGAGCCTGCAGGAGAGCTGTCTTGCCAGACTCGTTCTTGCCCACCAAGCACGTGATGGGCCCCACTGTGAACTCTTGCGAGTCCTCAACACACTTGTAGTTCTGGATGCGGACTGTGCGCAGCAACATTTCGCGTCCCCCAAATGAAGCAGTCAATCAACGTGTATTGTGCAGGCCTTGCGCCACAGCACAAGTATGGAGGCAGGGAGTTGCGCAAGTCCCGGCGACACGCAACTTGACTCGCCGTCCGCGTCGGAACATTCTCGACACCATGGCGACTTCGGCGAAGCCGCTTCCAGGCAAAGCCGTCCTGTTCTGTCAGGGTTGTACAGTAATCTGAGACGTCGGGTCCGTCAAGATGAAAATCGGCAGCAGCGTCGGTTGGCTGCGGCGCGGTGGGCAGGATTGCCCACCGCGCTGTCTAAGGGGACGGGTCGTGTGACGTTGACAAAGACGGTTGCCGCGGCGCGCCGCGGCCTACAGGAATCGCGCGGCGGGTACGGAGACCCGCGGCGCAACACTCCGGTGGATGGCTGAGATAGCGCGGCGGCTCAGGAGAGCCGCCGCGCGGGATGTGTGCGGCTGTGGCACCCGGCGAGGGCACTGGCGGGCAAGCCGCCAGTGGCACCCGCGAAAGCATGGCAGCCAGCCCATCTTCGTCCCGGCGAGCCGGGACTTCCACCGTCGCCAAGGCTATGGCGGACAGCCGCCGGGTCTTCACTGCGCTCCGACAAGACCCCAAACAGGCGGGGCAGGCGGCCGTGGCGCACGGCACCCGGGCGTCCCTTGGCAACCTTGTGGCGGAGGGTGTATACTCGGGCTTCACGAAGGCGGTGCAGGAGGAGGAAAAGGCCGTGATGAGACACCGAATCGCCATCCCGATGGCGGCTATCCTGCTGGCGGCGGGCTTCTGTGCCGCGCGGGCTGAGAACGTCGTGTTTCCCGCCGACGCGGGGGTGATCGACGTGACCAAGGCGCCGTATGGCGCCAAGGGCGACGGCGCGGCCGACGACACGGCAGCCATCCAGCAGGCGCTGTACGATTACCCCGCCAAGAACCGCATCATCTACCTGCCCAACGGCACGTACCTGGTGTCGGATACGCTGCGGTGGGGTCCGAAGGACGCGAAGAACGGGCGCCAGGGCAACGCCTGGAAGGAGACCATCCTCCAGGGCCAGAGCCGCGACGGCACCATCATCCGGTTGAAGGACGCCTGCCCCGGCTACCAGACGCCGCCCACGACGGGCCGGTCGCGCGGCAAGGCGGTGGTGTGGACGGGCGGCGACGTGGCCCAGCGGTTCCGCAACGCCGTGCGGAACCTGACCATCGACACCGGCAAAGGCAATCCCGCCGCCATCGGCCTCCAGTTCGTCGCGTCGAACCAGGGCGTGGCGCACCGGCTGAAGATTCGCTCCGGCGACGGGGCGGGCGTGCGCGGGCTCGACGTCGGTTACGCCGGCGACTCGGGGCCCGGCCGCGTCCGCGACGTCGAGGTCGAGGGCTTCGACTACGGCATCTACAGCGCGTCGCTCAACCCGTACCCGTTCGAGCACGTCGTGCTGCGGAACCAGAACGTCTGCGGCGTCCGAAGCGAGACGAACGTGACGGTCGTCCGGGGCCTGGTGAGCGTGAACCGCGTCCCTGCCGTCCACAACGGGCCGAAGGACTGGCACATGCTGGTGCTCATTGACGCGAAGATGACCGGCGGCGATCCGGCGGGCGCCGCCGTCGTCAACGAGGGCAACGGCCGCATGTTCCTACGAAACGTCGAGAGCGACGGGTACGCCTCGACCCTCGGCGGCGCGAAGACCGTCACCGGCCGCATCGACGAGATGACGACCCTGGGCGTGACCAGACTGTTCGACGCCCCCGACCGGTCGCTCAACCTGCCGGTCAAGGAGACGCCCGAGGTCCCCTGGGGCGATATCGCGAAGGACTGGGCCAACCCGATGGCGTTCGGCGCCGCCGGCGACGGCAAGACCGACGACTCCGACGCCGTCCAGAAGGCCATCGACTCCGGCGCGAAGACCGTCTACCTGCCGGGCGGGAAACGGTTCAAGGCCACCAAGGACATCTACGTGCGCGGCAAGGTGGAGCGGCTCATCGGTTGCGAGAGCACGCTGTGGGACGCGACGGTGCACGTGGTGGACGGCGACGCGCCGACGGTCATCGTCGAGCGCCTCCAGTGCGGGTTTCCGCCGCACCAGACGCTCCTCTATCACGAGACGGCCCGCACGCTGGTCGTTCGCGACGTGACCGCCATGCTCATCACGGGCAAGGCGACGGGCGACCTGTTCATCGACGACGTGGTCGGCGGGCTGCACCTGGAGAACCCCAGGCAGAAGGCGTGGGTGCGGTACTTCAACTTCGAGCAGACGCAGAAACGCCGGTACGTGGTCAACAACGGCGCCACGCTGTGGATGCTGGGGTTCAAGACCGAGAACCACGGCCCCAAGATCGTGACGACCGCCGGCGGGCGCACGGAGGTGCTCGGCGGCTTTCTGTACGCGAACTTCGACCAGAAGACGACCGAGCCGGCCATCCGGATCGTGGATTCGTCGGCCAGTTTCGCAGGGCTGCTCCAGACCTCGTTCAACCCGGCGTGGTACGACGTGTTCGTCGAGGAGACGCGCGGCGGGGAGACGCGCGTGTTCGAGCGCGCGACGAGCCGGTCGATTGAGTTGTTCGTCGGGTACGGCCGGTGAGATTCGCGCCCACCGCGCGGCGGGTACGCACGATGTCGCGCGGCGGGTGCGGAGACCCGCCGCGCAAACCCCAATCTGAAATCGCCGGCGCCGCTAGGCCCCGGCGATGCGCGGCATGCGGGTGGGTTCGCACTGGAGGGTGGCCTGCATGAACTCATGCAGCAGTTGGCACTTGAGTTCGACGGCCGCCGGGTCGTGCCATAGGTTGTTGATCTCGCCGGGGTCTTCCTGAAGGTCAAAGAGTTCGCCATCGTCCCACTTGCGGTAGACGGTGATCTTGTACCGCCGGTTCACGTAGGTGCGCATGTGGAAGTTGGTGCGGGTATGGCGGTTCTCGGTGATGCTCCAAGTGCGTGCCGCCTCGCCGCCGCACCAGGTGCCGAGTTGATCGATGCCCGTCATGGTGCCGGGGACCTGGAGCCCGGCGGCCGCGAGGAACGTGGGCGCCAGGTCCACGAGGTTCTGGATGGCGTCGCTCGTCGCGCCCGCCGCCACGCGCCCCGGCCAGCGGACGATGAACGGCAGCCGCAGCAGGTCCTCGTAATGATGGATCGCCTTCGCGATGAGCCCGTGCTGGCCGAGAAAGTGGCCGTGGTCGGTCGTGAAGACCAGGAGCGTGTTC
>DATKXP010000100.1:0-5688 GCA_035529015.1 Phycisphaerae bacterium
GACGCAGTTTTCCGCGTGGGCGTCCCAGACAGTAACATCGACAAAGTTGGCTTTGTCTACCCACTCATCCTGAACCTTCCGCGTACCGTTGACTGCGATGGGGAGGTCAACTACGATTGTTGACTCTCCGACACTCCGAGGTTCAAGGTCGCGGGTTACGCGCCCCGTCACCGAAACTTGGTTGATATCCTTAGCCACTTGGATTCCCTTCGTTGGTTGCCAGAGCAGCGTATCAGGTTCTGAGGGGAGAAACGGGGAGAAACATAAATGTTCCCTAAAGCACTATACTTTATGAAGTATTGGACTCTCAAGCGCCGGCGCGGCTGGGACTTGACAAGCATGATACAATCATAAAAAGTTTGTCTCCACCTCCAACAACGCAAACCCAAACTTAGCACGGAGGGGGTCAAAGCGAAACCCCCCGCTGTTAGGCGAGGGGTTAGAAGCAGAGGCCACAGAAAGGGCAACAGTGATCGGCGTCAAGCCGGTGCCCGCATTCGCTACAGATCCCGGTGAGGGGATTCTCGGGGGTAGTCCAGGTCATTGTGCTATACTGCTCCGCATGGAAGTAACAGACGAACTCCTAGAAGCAGCAGAGGGTATCCACGATGGCTGGTACGCAGACGGACCCGTTGACTGGGATACCTTCTGGGACCGCCTTGACCAGTGGGGATTTCCTATCGAGGATCTGGACTCACCCGAGGCTCGAAAGATCCAGAGGTTTGTACGCGGTCTGAAAGGGTAGGTCACGGCCTCCCGCGTTCTTTCAACCTCATCCCGCGAAGAGCTGCGTAGGCATGGGAGGCATGCCAAGCCACGATCAGGGCCATATCGAGTTGGTCGTCCATTCCGTCTCGGCGGTTCTTGAGGACTTCCATCATGGCGTAGTTGGCTCCGTCGAAGAACTCCTCCTCTGCTTCGCGGAGGTTGTTGCGGTCGAAGTAGGCCCAGCCGAACTTCTTACGGCCGGCCAGCTCTCGGGACTCACACCCGATCCTAAAGTCCTTGAGCCACTCGGGGTCATCGGGGAAGGCATCTGAGAGGCGGTCGAAGAACTCGGCCATGGTGGCGTCGTTGCAAATGGTGTCGGGCTCGAGCTTGATCCCGCACTTGACACAGGTGTCGGGGCGCTGAGGCTTAGGACTGGGGGACTGACAGGTGCAGGTCCTCATGCGGTGAACCTCCGGCCGGGGCCCAGTAACGCTCCGGGCACATAGACCCACGGGGAGAGGTGGAAGCGGCCGTCGGGCCATATCGACGCCTCGACGAAGCCGGCCTGCCAGTTGGGGTCGATCGCGTGGCCGAGCCCGTCTGCTATCTCCGCCATGCAGCCGGCCTCGACCGCTACCCGGGTGGTCGTGGGTTCGTCGACGTCGTCATCGTGGTCGGTGCGGTAAGTGAATGAGAGCCGGTGCGAGTGGCCCTGGACCGTCGAGCGGGTGAGCGAGTTGAGCATCTTGTCTCCTGCGTTCTTGGCGACGGTGTATCCGTGTCGCACGGTTAGGTTACGGCAGAGGGAGAGCTTGGCCGACTCCCAGTCGCCGTCGACGAAGGCGATGCCGAGTTCGTCCAGGTGGAGCAGCCGCCGGAAGTCGAGCGCCGGGATCTCCTCGTCCGCCGCCATCACCTTGTGGAGCTCGCGGACGTTGTCGAGCAGGGCGTAGTGGAGGCGAGCGTCGTGGTTGCCCGGGAGCATGGTCCACTCGGTGTCGGGGGACGCCTCCCGGTAGTCGCGTAGGATCTCGAATGCTGACTGGAGGCATTCATTGACCGGGTGCGCGAACCCTTCCCGCTCCCTGAACCGCGAGACCGTGGCGAAGTCCATCAGGTCGCCGAGGATGATGCCCTCGGGCGGCCTGGTCGCCGCCAGATACTCGAGGAAGCAGGCGTGGAGAGTCTTGTCGTGAAGCGGCGCGTGGTGGTCGCCGCATAAGACAACCCGCCGCTCGCCCCGCTTGTCGGGTTTCTTCGGCTTCGGGGGCGGCGTCCACTTGCCGGGGTCGGGGAGCGCCAGCGCCTCGTCCTTCCGTATCCAGTCCACCCGCAGCTGGTGGTTCGGGCCCTCCGGCGTTCCCCAGCGGTTGCCGCGTTGGCGGAGGATGACCACCTTCTCGGGGTCGTCGCCGTGGGCGCGGATAACGTCCTCGGCCTTCCACGGCGCCGGCGTCGGATCATTGGCGGCCGAGATGACTCCGGCGGGTGCGGGAGCCCCACCCGCAAGGATCGCGTCGATCTCGGCGTCCATTCCCTCCGAGCGAGCACGGGCACTAAGTGTGGGGGCGGGCATCCCGAGGCGTTGGGCAACCTTGATGCGGGACGGCAAAGCCTCCGTATCTGCTACCTCTGCTGCTACCGACTTGACCTTCTCCCAGTCAATCGGCTTGCGCTTCTGCGGCAAGCTAGTCCACGTCCCCCACCGCTTGCTCTAGGTCCCTCAACTGCCTAGCCTCTTTTCGCGCTTGGCGCGCTCCGATGTCTTCTGGATCAGCGTAGCCTAGTTTATTTCTATGCAGTTTGCGTCTTTCGTAGAACGCCAGGAAGGCTTCTTGCAGATGGGCGAGGGCCGCCGAACGCTGCGCATCGTAGATTGGCAGACGGTCAGAGCCCTCCGTTTGCACGGTTTTACCCGCCGCGCGGCAGGACACGCATATCTTGTGACCAGGGACGACCGTGTAGGTTCGTGGGCCGTCGTCTTTCGTTGCGCAGTTGGGACACTCGTAAGAGCGGGGGATGGCCGCAGGGCTCCGGCGCATCCCATCACCGACCGCGCCAATCGCGGATGCACACGCGCGGGCTATCTCCGAGGAGCCAGTCGTGGATAACCAGCCCAAGGCCCGCCGCGACAAGACCCATGCCAGCAAGGCCGTGGTGAATCCGATGGCCGTAGAGGTAACGCGGGTGGAAGACACGGGTCACTTCAGCCAGCCCTCGATGGAGTTCTTGCACAGAATGGCGATACCCGCCACGGCCCCGGCCGCGATGGCGGAGGCCATCAGGAGCACGTCCCCCGCGACCTCGAGGTTGGATGGTTGCGAATGGTTGAGGAATGAGCGGTTCATTATTTCTCGCAGTCCACTATTCGGTTGGACGTCTTGACCCGTTCCAACTCCTTGATCCCGGCGAGGTACGTTCGGACCGAAGGAGTGCCCGCGTCCGCGACGACAGCGGCGCGCAGGTTGCCCTGGATGATCGTGGCGAAGTCAAAGATGGACTCTCGGACGATGTTCGCCTGCTCGCAAGCACGGTTGTTGTTCTTCAACTCGTTGTCGTTGACGGTATGCAGCAGCACGAACCCGGTCAGGGTCATAGCGAGCAGAATGACGACCCCGATGGTGGACGCCAGAGCGGTGAACCTCCACGCCCCGAGGCTCTTGTCGCTGGGTGCACTCATGGCGTAGGACCGTTCGCCAGGAATACGATGGTGCCGCCGATCACGGTGGCGACGAAACTGAAGGCGGCGATCACCACCGCCCGGTACAGCTTCTGGAACTCCTCGCGGAAGCCGTGCAGTTCCTTGCTCAACTGCCCCAGCGCCCCGATGACCCCGCCACCGTCCCTGCCGACGCCAAAGAGCGCGTGCTCCATCGCTGTCACGCGGTCCCTGAGCGGATCGTCGTCGAGCGGCGGCATCGTTTACTTATTCGTGACCCAGTAAACCGCGAGGGCCGTGACGGCGCCAACGATGTTCTGCGCGGTCCCTGGATCGAGGAAGCCGAGCGCGACGACGATGCCGACAGCGGCGACGATGAACTTGGATGCTGCTGTAATAACTGACATGGGGGTTACATCTCTTTCATTCGGGCTATTGCTTGGGTGCCGGGGCAGGCCGTTGCGTAGACCTCCCGGTGGGGACGAAACTGGTTGGAACTCAGCCGGTCGGCGAGGTAGTCGGTGCGAAGCCAGCGAACGGCCGCGACCATCTGATCGCCGGGACGGGAGGCCTCGTAGTTCCCCGCGAGAGCCACGGCCAGCGAGGTCGAGTTGTAGTTCAGGGTGTGCGCCCCGACGTAGCCTTCTTGACGCCCCTCGTAGATGTTGCCGGACGGCATCGTCACATAGGGGTAGCTGACGTCGGTGAAGTCACGCGAGAAGGCGATCTGTTGCAGGTTCCGCATCTCGGCCTTCTCGCCCTCAGACGTAGACGGAGCTCCGGCGACGGTGTGGTGTAGGAATAGGCCCTGGGAGGTCGAGGCCTGCTTGACCAGTCCGCCGCGGGGTGGCGCTGCTCCCCATTCACTGCGGGGTATGACTCGGCGCTTGGGTGGGATCTTCGCCTCGATCGCCTTGGCTCGCTCGGTGTAGTCGATCCGGCGCTGCGCCCACTTCACGCGGTCCTCCTTGCGGGCGGCGTTCTTGCGATGCTTCTCGGCCCAGGACGCGAGGGCGCGATACCTGCGGGCACGACGGATTGCGCGGGCAGGCTTGCGCGCCCACTGACCAAGACGCTTGAGGGGTCGGCTGGCGTTGCGCCATATCTTGATGATCCTCTTTTTCACGATCGCCTCCTTAGGGCGGTTAGGAACCGAATGCGGGAGAGTCGTGCCATGAGAGCCTTTCTAAGTGGGTGGTGGAAGTGCGTATGCGCTAGTACCTAAACCGCGCCAATGTCCGTTAGACGGCCTCTCACGGCCGCCGGATGGCGACAATGACCCACCGTAACGCCTTGCGGCGCGTCCAGCCAATGTCGTGGCGGAGCCAGCGCCACTCGTCAGCCGAGCGAGACCAGGCTAGCTTGAAGTCGGGCCAGGAGTGCATCTAGTGTCTCTGGGGGAGCATCTATATCTATCTCGGCGGTTGCCGAGGAGTCGTCATAGGAGGCGCGGGCGATATGCCGCCAACTGGTGTCGGCGGAGTCGGAGAAGCTGATCTCATCCCCTGCCCGGATCTCGTCGACGGGCCACCACGTCCCGGCATCATCTTGCACCAGGCCCTCGAGGGTGGCCTGCCCCGAGTTGTCAAGGCGTTTAGTTTCATCTAGGAAATACTGTCCTACGGTTATGGCGCCGGCGATCGTGCCCTCGCCTATGTCGAGCGTAGCGCGGCGGGTGATGCCCTTCTGGTTAGCCGGGTTATCGGGGTCGGCGTCAATGAGGAGGTCGGAGGTATTCGCATAACCGGAGCCGGTCGGCCCGACCGTCACGCTTCCGTAGTAGGGGTCCTGCGTCTGGACGGCCGCCTGGTTCCATAGCCGCGCAACAGTCTCCCCGCTGGACTGAAGGTTGGCCTGCGCGACCCGAGCTCGCCACCGCTTGCCGTAGGTGCCACGGCGCCGGAAGTTGAACTCGTCGTCATAGACGAACCAGTCATAGAGGGGTTCGTAGCGGCTGAGGTCCTCGACGATGCTTAGGGGAGCACCGGGGGTTAGGTAAGCGGCGTGCTCGTGCAGGAAGGTGCCCTGGTCGATGGTCCCGACAGAGAGTTGGCTGTGGTTCTCGACCAGCCACTCGAGCATCGGGCCGGGGAAGAAGCCTCCCGGGGTCCCGACCTTTGTCAGTCCGTGGGTGCCGTAGACGGTGGGACGCCAGTGCGCCGCCCAGTTGCCGTCGGCCGCCGTGAAGGTGGCGTCGTAGTAGAAGAGAATCCGCGCGAAGTGTCGACCGGCTCCGGATGCAGTCAGGGTTTGGTCGGTCACGTTGCCGGTGTGGTTTGTCCCGGTGTCGACGGTCGTGGTCGGCACCGTCTTGAGGT
>DATKXP010000101.1:0-5850 GCA_035529015.1 Phycisphaerae bacterium
GGCGACCACGACCTGTTCCGGGGCGAAGTCGTCGCCCAGCACGTCGATGAGGCCATCCTTGACGACGACGGCGCCATCGCCATCGACCGCCTCAACCCCCTCGCCTACGTCCTGGGCCAGTACTGGAGCATGGGCCGCCACCTGGGCGACCACGGTTTCACGAAGAAGGGCGGCGGGGGGTAGGGCCCCCGCAGGAATGCGTGTGTGGTCGAGGGTGGCGCCTGCCCTAACCCCGCAGCGCCGCGGCCACCTCGGTCGCCCAGTAAGTGATGAGGATGTCGGCGCCCGCGCGGCGAAGGCTGAGCAGGATCTCGCGGATGAGGGCGGAGCGGTCGATCCATCCGTTGGCGGCGGCTGCCTCGACCATCGCGTGCTCGCCGCTGACGTTGTACGCCGCCACCGGCACGCCGAAGGTCTCCTTGACGCGGCGGATGATGTCGCCGTAAGCCAGGGCGGGCTTGACGATGAGGATATCGGCGCCCTCGTCGAGGTCCTCGGCCGCCTCGCGCAGGGCCTCGTCGGTGTTCCGCGGGTCCATCTGGTACCCCCGCCTGTCGCCGAATTGGGGCGGGCTCTCGGCCGCATCGCGGAACGGGCCGTAGAAACTCGACGCGTACTTGACGGCGTACGACATGATCGGCACGTGCGCCAGGTCCGCCGCATCGAGGGCCTCGCGGATGGCGCCGACGCGGCCGTCCATCATGTCGCTCGGGGCAACCATGTCGGCCCCCGCCCGGGCGCACGTGACGGCCATCTCGGCCAGGTGCGCCAGGGTGGCATCGTTATCGACGGTCCGGCGGCCGCCCGTCTCGGTCAGCACGCCGCAGTGCCCGTGATCGGTGTACTCGCAGAGGCAGACGTCGCAGATGACCGCCAGGTCGGGCGTCTCCTGCTTCAGGGCGCGGACGGCCCGTTGAAGGATGCCGTCGGTCCGCGTGGCGGACGAACCGGTGGCGTCCTTTTCCGCCGGGATGCCGAACACCAGGACCGCCGGAACGCCGGCGTCGCGGACGCGCCGGGCCTCGGCCACCAGTTCCGTCATGCCCAACTGCGCCTGGCCGGGCATGCTCGCGATGGGCTCGCGGCCGTCGAGCCCCTCTTTGATGAAGAGCGGCTGGACGAGGTGCTGCGGCGCGAGCGTCGTCTCGGCCACCATCTCGCGGAAGACCGGATGGTCGCGCAGCCGCCGGGCACGGTATTCGGGAAAGGCCATCGGGTTCTCCTTGGGCGTCCTTCCGCCAATCACCGTAGTGACGGGCCGCCGGACGGTCAACCACAAACATGGCCGCCGAGCACCGTCGGCGCCGTGATTACGCTTGTCGGCGGTGGCCCGGGGGCCTAGCATCGCACCGGGCGACGGCCGCGCTCAGGGATCGCGGACGGGCGAGGAACGCGAGGCCATGAACACACGGCTCACGCGACGGGCGGCGATCGGCTCGGGGTTGCGTATGGTCGCAGCGGCTGCCGTGGGCGCTTCGTATGAGACGGCCGCGCAATGCGGCACGGCTGCCAACGCGGTGCGAGCGGCGACCACGAAGACGGGGCTTGTCTACGGCGACGTCTACCTTCGGCACAAGACGAGCGCGGGCCATCCGGAACGGCCCGAGCGGCTGACGGCCGTCGTCGATCGGCTCCGCGAGACGGGGCTTCTGGAGCAACTGGCGGCGATCGAGCCGCGGCGGGCGGCGACCGAGTGGATCACCACCGAGCACTCGCTCGAGTACGTCGCACGCGTGGCGATGGCGTGTCGCGGGGGCGACGCGCACATCGACACGATGGACGTCTCGGTCTCGCCCAAGTCGTACGACGTGGCGCTGGAGGCGGTGGGCGGCGTGCTGGCCGCCGTCGATGCGGTCGTGGCGGGGAAGGTCCGCAACGCCTTCTGCGCCGTCCGGCCGCCCGGCCATCACGCCCTGAGGGACAAGGCGATGGGCTTCTGCCTGTTCAACAACGTCGCCCTGGCCGCGCGGTACATCCAGAAGAAGCACGGCCTCGCGAAGGTCCTCATCGTCGATTGGGACGTCCACCACGGAAACGGCACCCAGGCCATGACCTGCGCCGACCCGACGGTCCTGTACTTCGGCATCCACCAGTACCCGTTCTACCCCGGCACGGGCGCGGCCGAGGAGAAGGGCGAGGGCGAGGGCCTGGGATTCACGGTGAACGTGCCGCTGCCGGCGGGGTGCGGCGACGCCGAGTACAGGAAGGCGTTTGAGGAGGTGCTGGTGCCTGCGGCGCGGGCGTTCCGGCCCGACTTCGTTCTGATCTCCGCCGGCTTCGACGCCCACGCCGACGATCCCCTCGGCGGAATGAAGGTGACAGCCAAGGGCTTTGCGGACCTGACGCGCATCGTCAAACGGATTGCGGCCGCCAGCGCCCGCGGCCGGGTCGTGAGTGTGCTCGAAGGCGGTTACGACCTGAACGGCCTGGCCGCGTCGGTCGAAGCGCACCTGCGCGCTCTCATGGAGCCGTAGGCACTGGGCAGGACGTTCGCGCGGTGGGCAGGATTGCCCACCGCGCTCGCAAGGGAGCAATCGCGGCGGGTACGGAGACCCGCCGCGCAGCAAGGCGAGGGAGTTCGCAACCACATGCTCTTCCACACCTGGACGTTCGCGCTGTTCTTCCTCGTGGTCTACGCGGTCTATCTGGCCGTCAGGCGGACGTGGCTGCGTCTGCCGTGGCTGCTGGCGGCGTCGTACGTCTTCTACGGCTGGTGGAACCCGCTGTACCTGGTGCTGATTCTCTGGTCCACGACGGTCGATTACCTCGTGGTGCGGGCGATGTCGCGCAGCCGCCGCCGGGCACCGTGGCTCGTCGTGAGCATCGTCAACAACCTGGGGTTGCTCGGGTTCTTCAAGTACGGCGCGTTCGTGGCCGATACGGCCGGCGCCGCCTTTGCCGGTCTGGGCATTCCGTACGCGATCCCCACGCCCGGCGTGCTGCTGCCGGTGGGCATCTCGTTCTACGTGTTCCAGTCGATGTCGTACACGATCGACTTCTATCGCGGCCGCGTCGAGAAAGAGCCGAACTTCATCCGGTACGCGACGTTCGTCTCGCTCTTCCCGCAACTGGTGGCCGGGCCGATTGAACGGGCCCGGAACCTGCTGCCGCAACTGCGGCGGGTGCCCAAGATCACCGGCCGCGACGTCGCCGACGGCGCCAGTCTCTTTATCGTCGGCCTCTTCAAGAAGGTGGCCCTGGCCGACTCGCTGGCCCTGTACGTCGATAAGGTGTACGGGGCGCCGGGCCGGTTCGAGGCGCCGGCGCTGGCGCTCGCGACGCTGGCCTTCGCGTGGCAGATCTATTTCGACTTCAGCGGGTACACCGACATGGCGCGCGGCATCGGGCGGATGCTCGGCATCCGGCTGATGTTGAACTTCAACAACCCGTACCTCGCGACGGGGCTGGGCGACTTCTGGCGGCGGTGGCACATCAGCCTCTCGACGTGGTTCAAGGATTACGTGTACGTGCCGCTCGGCGGCAACCGCAGGGGCGAGGTCCGGACGTACGTCAACATGGCCCTGACGATGCTCATCTCGGGCCTGTGGCACGGGGCGGCGTGGACGTTCGTCCTCTGGGGCGTCGTGCATGCCCTGGGGCGCGTAGCGACGCGGCGGCTGGAGGCCGGCGCGTTCTACCGCGAACGCGTGCCGACCGTCGTCAAGCGCCTGTGGGTGTTTCTGTTCGTCACGTTCGCGTGGATCTTTTTCAGGGCCGAGACGTTCGGCGACGCCTGGACGATTATGTCGCGGCTCGCCGGCGGCGGCTGGGCCGATCCGGCGTTTCCGCTCTTGATGCTCGGCCTCATCGCGAGCGTGTGGCTGTACCAGTGGATCTTTGAGTCGGGCCTCAGGCGCGTGCTGGACGTCGCGCCCGTGCGAGTCGCCCTTGTCGTTGCCATGGCCCTGTACCTGGCGTTCGTCGCAACCAGCAGCGGGGAGGCGTTTATCTACTTCCAGTTTTGACGAGCCGCGCGGGTGGCACGGCAGTCCCGGCAAGCCGGGACGGCCGTGGGCCCGGGCATACGAACCACGGCCGCCCCGACGGGGCTGCCGTGCCACCCGACCTCTGGTCGCGGGCATCCAAACATGCAACAACCAAACGAACACAGGCCTGACGTCGTCCCCTTCGGCTCGAACGCCGTGCGCCTTTCGCCGCGCCAGTGGCTCGTGGCCCTCGCGATCATCGCGGCGGTGCTCATTGGCCTGCCGCACGCGTGGGAGGCTGTCGAACGGGCAAACATCGACGCCGACTACCGCCTGCCGTATCGGCTCTCGGATGATTACTGGACGTTCAGCCGGTGGGCCCGCGCAGCGGCTGTCGAATCCGGCCGCCCGCGGACCCTCGTCGTCGGCGATTCGGTCGTCTGGGGTCACTACGTCTCGCCGAGCGAAACGCTGTCGGGCCACCTGAACGCGTGCGAGACGGACGCGCTCGTTTCCTACGCCAACCTGGGCGTGGACGGCATCCACCCGGCCGCCCTGGCGGGACTCCTGGAGTACTACGGCCGCGCCGTCGCCGGCCGCGACGTTATCCTCCACTCGAACCTCTTGTGGCTGAGCAGCAAGCGGCACGACCTCTCGACCCGCAAGGAGTTCGCCTTCAACCATCCGTGGCTGGTGCCGCAGTTCGTGCCGCGGATTCCGTGTTACCGGGAGTCGGCCGACGCGCGGCTGGCGATCGCCGTGGGGCGGCACCTGGGGTTTCTGGCGTGGGCCGACCACGTGCGGATCGCGTATTTCGACTCGAAGGACCTGGCGTCGTGGTCGCTCGAGCATCCGTATGATTGCCCGGTGGATGCCGTCACGCTGACGCTGCCGTCGCCGGATGAGCCGCCGACGCCGCTGCCCGACGCGCGGCCGTGGACCGCGAAAGGCATCCAGACGTTCGGCCCGGCGTGGGTGCCGCTTGACGAGTCGTTTCAGTGGGCGTCGTTCCGGGCGGCGGTTGAGGTGCTGCGTCGGCGCGGCTGCCGCGTGTTCGTCCTCGTCGGCCCGTTCAACGAGCACATGCTGGAGGACGAGAGCCTCCGGACGTATAAGAGGATGACGGCTGAAGTGGCGGCGTGGCTCGAAGCGGAGGGTATCCCTTACTTCGTGCCTGCGGCGCTTCCGAGCGACCTGTACGCCGACGCGAGCCATCCGCTGTCGGAAGGCTACCGGCTGCTGGCGAAGCGCTTGTTGGAGGACAAGGCTTTTCGGACCTTCATGAGGGCCTCGCCCGGCCGAAACTCGAAAGAATCGCGCGTGACCGAGCCGCGCGGGACCGAGCCGCGACCTGCCGGGTGGCATGGTCATCCCGAAGGGTGACCATGTGTCACCCCGGGACCGAGCCGCGACCGGAAGGTCGCGGGCACGTTCCCCGGCTTGGCACGATGTTCGCGCAGGAGAGCACTCGACAATGAGAACCGTGGCGGCGCTTGCGATTGCAGCAACGTGCGCAGTGGCTCTTCCGACCCACCCCGCGTCAGCCGCCGAGGGCCCCGGCCGCATCATCTTCTCGAGCGACCGTTCGGGCGCCTGGCGGATCTGGACCGTGCGGCCGGACGGGTCGGGCCTCGAGCAACTCGCGAAGGCGGCCGACGATGCCGACGACGTGGACCCGGTCTTCTCGCCCGACGGGGTGCGGATCCTCTTTACGTCCACGCGCGGCGGGAAGACGGGCACGTGGGTCATGAGCGCCGACGGCTCGGACCCGAAGCGCATCTCGGACGGCGACCAGGCCGAGTGGTCGCCCGACGGCAAACGCATCGCCCTGCGGCGTGACGGCAGGATCGTCACGCGCGACCTGGCCGGCGGAACGGAGACGACGATCACGCCGAAGGATTGGACGACGTGCGGCGGCCCGGCG
>DATKXP010000102.1:0-9229 GCA_035529015.1 Phycisphaerae bacterium
CGGGGGGTTCATCCTGGGGGACTACGGCGACCACGCCGCCCTCGGCGCCCGGCCGGAAACCAAACAGTTCATGCTCGAAACCTTTCGCCGGCTCGACCCGTACGCCGTTGACAGAACCCCTCCCGACGATAAAATGGGCCTCGCGTCCCCATAGCTCAATTGGATAGAGCGTTGGCCTCCGGAGCCAAAGGTTGGAGGTTCGAATCCTCCTGGGGACGCCATCGTAAGTCCTGATTCGGCGCCGGGTTGCGACCCGCCGCCAAGTCTCGCACGCCTGCCCGCCACGGATTGGCAGGCGGGCCTTTGCAAGGGCCCATCTCGGCCCACGCTGCCGATTTGGCCTTGACGCGGGGAAAATCGCCTGATAGCCTGTCGGCATGGCAGTCTGAGGTCAGGGTCGCATGTGAGCCGCTCGTGGAACAAGATCGGAAAAGGGAAGGTTGACCTATGAAGCACCCAAAGATTCGCCGGATGGTGATCGCAACGCTGTGGCTCCTGGCGGCATTCGGAACGTGGGCGACGGCCGCCGAGACGGGTGGCGTCACTGCGCCGGAGATCGCGCGCACGCCCAATGGCACGTACAATGTCAGAACTGCGAACTACCAGGTGGCCATTGATCGCGACGGGATGCTGCAACACCTCTGTCTGCTCGATGATCGCGGAAACACGAAGACGCCCCTGGTCGAACTGTTCGAAGTATCGAAGGCCAGCTTCCGGGCGAACGGTCTCGTCTCCACACAGGTGACGAGTATGAACCAGACGGCGAAAGATCAGATCGAGATCGTGATTTCCGGCGAGCAGCAGGATCCGAAGGCCCCCAAGGATGCCCCGACGACTTCCCTCCCGGAAGCCTTGAAGGTCTATTACACGTTTGGGGATTCGGAGATCCGGATTCGGCTCGTGAACAAGACGGCGATCTGGTTCAACTTCACCCTGAGCAATGCCGCACAGATCGCGCAGAACATTGACTACAACGTCGAGGTGCCCCTGCCCAACACATACGGGAGTATGGGCGGCCCGGTCCGATCCATGCGGGTCACCTATTCGGACGGCGCGGAGCTGCTCTTCCGCTGGCAAGGTCCGGGCAACCCGATCAATACGAGTGAGGATGGCGGCCTGAGCGGGTATCACTGGGGAATGAGGGGGTTCACGCCGAACAGCGAGTACAACATCACCTACCGCATCATCCCTCCCGGCAGGCCGGGGATGATCGTGCTCGCACCGCCGCAGTTCACGCTCAACACGTCTGCACCGTGCAACATTTTCTTCGACGAGGACGAGAAGCGACTCAGTGTGAGCCTCGAAAGGAAAGACTATCAGCGCCTGCTCGATAGCCTGGGCGACCGGAAGATGAACAACTTGAGGCTCGAATACCGAGTCATTGATCACGCGGGCAACGAGATGGGCAAGGGGACGGTTCCACTCGATTTCCTCAAGGATGCCGACCCTGACGGGAAGATCGTGAAGGAGGTGGTCGTCCATCCTCCGAAGCGCGGTTATTTCGAGGCGGAGTTCCGCGTCACCGACGACCAGAAGGTTATTCGGCCCGTGTGGATGAAACGCTCGTTCAGCGTCGTCGAGGCGCTCCGGCCCGTCGAAGAGGAACGCGCACGCATGAGCCCCAAGTTCGACGGCTGGCAGCGCAATGAGTTCGTCGGCCTCGGACTGGTCCGCGAGAATTTAGGCTTCGACATCTGCCCCGAAAGGGGCAAGATGGATTTCGAGAAGGGGAATTACGATGAGCGGTTCAAACGCGCCAAGGAAATGAGCGAGGCCACCGGCGTAAACTGCTTCTGGATGTTCTTTGGCTATACCTGGCCGGAATGGGTCAAGACGCCGAAGGATGCGTATGAGGTTTACGCGGCCACGCTCCAGCGATACAAGGACTACAACAAATACTGGGAGACGACCAACGAGCCGAATATTTACCTGAAGTCGCAGGAATATCTCGAGATGTATCTGAAGCCGTTGAAGCTCGCCGCGGAAAAGGTTGATCCCGATGCGAAGATCATCGCGCCCAGCATGGTCGGTTACGGTCTCGACTTCATCGAGGAAATCTATAAACTCGGGGCGAAAGATTATTTCGACATCATGTCTGTCCATCCGTACCACGGCACTCCCTATGACATCCAGTTCCTCGAATGGCACGGGAAACTGCGGGCGCTGATGGCCAAGTATGGCGACGAGGAGAAGCCCATCTGGTTCACCGAGTGCGGATTCGGCTGGTGGGATCTCGCCAGCCAGGTGTATAACGCGCGCCACAACGTGCGCCGCATCCTCATCCAGGGTCAATATGGCATCCCAAAAGAACACGACTTCTACTACTTCACGAGTGACATGGGATACCACAAATTCTTCGTGATGGAAAATGATGGGACGATGCTGCCGCAGGCCGTGGCGCTTCGCGCGCGACGAGTCAGGCTCGACGGAACAACGTATGATCGCCACTTCGGATTCGGCATCCGCTTCGCCCATGCCAGCATCTACAAGGCCAAAGATCGCCAGGTGGTCGTTCTCTGGACCTACGACAACCATCGCACGCTGGAACTGAAGACCGACGCGCAGAAGGCAGAAGCCTTCGACATGTGGGGCAACCCGTTCCCCGTAGAAGTCAGGGACGGAAAGGTGGCCGTGCCCGTGAGCGGCGAGCCGACCTACGTGATCCTGCCGCCGAATGCTGCGGTGGAACCGGTGTCGGCATGGCCGGGGAAGAACGTCGCCGACCTCACGCTCGGCGCCGAAGCCACCGCGTCCTCGGGAGCCACCCCTGCAGGATTGGCCCTCGACGGCATCTGGTTCGGCGGCGGGTGGACGGACGCCACTCGCGACACGTTTCCCGATTGGCTCGAGGTTTCCCTCCCCATCCCGGCGATGATTGAGCGCGTCCATCTCTACATGGCCGCCGGATCGCTCGGCGGGTGCATCACAGATATGAACGTATTCGCCTCTGTAGACGACAAATATGTGAAAGTAGCCGAAGTGCGCAATAACACCGATGCAACCCTCGATCTCCAAATCAAGCCGGTGATGACGCAGAAGGTAAAACTGGAGATATTGGCCGGCCAGCAGAACACCACGATCTACGAAGTCGAGCTCTTCGCGGCCGAGTCAGGTGAGGAGGCGACGCGACGAAGCAACTACGCGCTCGCGGAGAACGGCGCCACGGCGTCCGCGAGTTCCGTTTGGCGGATGGAGGCGGAAGTTCCCGAAGAAGACCCCAACGCGCCTGCCGGAACCCAACAGATCAAAACAGTGGCGGAATACCTGGCGGAGCAGGCGATTGACGGCAAGTTCTCGCCCAACACCTGGCAGGAATACACCCGGACGGTCTGGATTGACGGAACGCCGAAAGAATTCCCCGACTGGCTTCAGGTGAACTTCGCCGGCAAGAAGACGATCACCGCGGTAATCGTATTCGTGAACAACTATCACCGCTGGAAAGCCTTCGAGACGGGCGTCTCCGATTGCGATCTTCAAGTGTGGGACGGCGCGGATTGGAAAACCGTCGGTTCGGTCGAGGGAAACAAGAAGGGCATCATCTCATACGTCCTGAAGGAGCCTGTGCAAACCGAGAAGATGCGGCTGATGATCAAGGACAGCAACGATCATCTCCACTCCGCCGTGATGGAAGTCCAAGCCTGGGGGCCGACGAAGTAGGGTGGGCCTTGCCACACGACCCACAGCCGAGGGCGGCTGTGTCACAATGAATCAAACGGAGAAGGAGCACATGACAAGCCAAAGAGGGTTGGGGCCGCTTCGAGAATCCCTCCTGATTCTCGCCGCGATGCTAATCGTGTCGCTAGTCGCACCCCAGGCGCACGCCGCGCCGGAGGACGTGATCTATTACACGCCCACGGACGAAGGCGGCTTCATCCTGGACTGGCTCGTGAGCCGGCTCCACATCTTTGACTACGCCTACTTGGGAGGCACGACGCTCTATGACGCCCTCGAAAGCGAAGGCGGCGAAAAAAATATCGAACCGCGCGCGGGAATGAAAGCCGCCAAGGGATTGCCCTGGCAGGAATGCCATTACAAAATTGCCGGCTCGGCCAGGGGCGCCTTTGAGTTTCCTCCTGCCAGCATGACGCTCACCTACGCCTTCATCTACGTCTACGCCGACGAAGAAATGAAGGACCTGCTCCTCTGCACCGGATCGGATGACGCGCTCCTCGTCCTCTTGAACGGCGAGAAGGTTCAGCAGATCCAGATGCAGCGAGGCTACGCCGTGGACCAGGATACCGCGTCCGGCATCACGTTGAGGAAGGGCTGGAACCGCCTGCTGTGCAAAATAGATGACTACGGCGGCGGGCACGGACTGTGCGTCCGCTTCAAGACCGCGGACAGCAAGCCGGTGACGGACTTGAAAATTTGCCTCTCGCGTCCCGCCGATAACGTCGAGATCAATTTCATTCCGGGAGTGACATACGAGGCCGAAGCCGCGCATCTGTTGAGGGAAGCCATGAAAATTAACGCGGAACAGGGGGACGCGGCAGGAGCGGAAAAGACGTGCCGACAGGTCGTCGCGAAATATCCGAAGAGCAACGCGGCACCGGAAGCCCTGTATCAGGCCGCGCGGTTCCTGAGCCAGCTCAACAAACCTGACGACGCGCTAAAAACCTTTGACGAACTCTCGACGCGTTATCCGTACGCCAAGTGGGTCGAGGACGCCCTGATCGGCCGGGCCGATATCTACAAGGCAAAGGGCGATCTCGACGCCGCAAGGAAGGTGTTCGAACTCCTGATCGTCAATCACGAAGGCAGCAACCTCATCCCCGATGCCATGATTGATCTGGCGAGGATCCAGGCGCAGAAGGGCGATCCTGACGGTTCCGATTCCACCTTGAACGAAGTCCGCCGAAAACTCCCCGACACCGTCCAGTCCGTGCAGGCGCTCGAACTTCTCGGCGACAACCGCAAGGCGCAGAACCAGCCCAATGAAGCCAAGGCGCTCTGGAAGCAAACCATTGACGAAGCCAAGGCGCTTTCCGAAGGCAAGTACATCTGGTATGTCAACGTCCAGGCGGTGCTGCAATCCATCTCCGACAGTTCCCGCGCGAAAATAGAAGGCAAAAAATAGCCGCAAGAAGCCCTGATTGCATGTGGCACAGTCGCCCCGGTCGTAGCGATTCGCGGCGGCATAGGGCAGGGCCGTGGTCCCTCTGACCTCAAGAACCGTCCTAAGGTACTTCACGATTGTTCGCTTGGGGCTCGGGCGGCTGGAAGAAATCCCTTTCGACCTGCCCACGCCATGGCAGGGACTTGCTCAAGAATGGGTGTCCCCGGAAATCGTAAACGAGGAACCCTTCAGGGCATTCTTACTTCCCCAATGTCATCGAGGGGCTTGGGCTTAGGAAGCCGGGCAGCCCACTTGGCGACCTCGTCCGGCAGACCAGGATGCTTCATTTCCAGCATTTTGGAGAAATACTCCAGGACGAGCGCTCGACCGCTGCCTTCCCACAGGAAACGATCGAGGGATTTCCTGGCCCTTACTGACAGCGCCGCATCCTTGGGGAAAAGAGCATCCACTTTCCGAATTGCATCGCGCATTTTCTCGAGATGCGCAAGCTGTTCCTCGCTAAAATGAGGCACCCACTGATGCTCGGTCTCGGGACAAGGGACGTACCACTCGTTGGCCCGCAGTTCCTCAAGTGCGATCTGAAGCGCCTCCGCACGATAGAAGATCAGATCACATCTCATTTGCTCACTCATGTAGCTCTCTGGATGTCGTCTCAAGAGATCCTTCGCTGCTCGAGCCTGAATCAGCCGTGCCGGGAATTTGGCAAGGCATCCGAGCTTCTTACGCCCGTCGTCGGCATATTCAACGACTCCGAGATCCCTCGTGGGAACCCATGCCTTCGACGCGAGGATGCGGGCTCTTTCCCAAAAGGCCCAATCTGCCCACGGGGACTTCCTTTCGGGCTGCATTAGGCGGCGCAGAATATCCCCGGCGGCAATGGTGGCGTCGGGATCCTTCTGCTCTGTGTCCAGCAAGGCTGCTGCCAGGACTGCATCTGCGCCTGAAGCCTCTTTCTTCTCCAGGAACGCATTTATGTGTTTCCTCGCCGGTTCGTTCCATTCGCGCACGGGCTCCTCGAGGCCGTGCATCGCGATGAATGCCTTCCTGGCCAGCCGGATGCAACGATGCGCTTCTGGGCCAGGCTCCAGCGTGTGCAGTTCTCTCTCAACAAGCTCGAAGGTCTCTTTGTGCCGGCCTTCATAGTAGAGCATAAGGCCCCGGTGCAAGATGTCGGACCACACGGCGCTCTCGGTGCGTGCGGGGCTTGTGGGCTTCTGGTCCGCGCCTCCCCCTGCGTTGCCAGGGAATACGGCGGCTACGAACAGAACAAGAAATGGGCAGCTCAGCGCCAGCGGAACCGAATATGTCTTCATCATGCTTTGCCCCTTCCCTTCATGCCAGTGCCATAGGTCCCCAGAGACGATAATGGTGCGCGTTCACCACCGAACAGGTGTTGCGTTATGGTAGCGTGAAGGTGCGGTATCGCAAGTGCCAATCTGGGAAGATAATCCCTTCATCTCGCCACCACCAGAAGCAATACTCGCTGCCGGGATTGTCTGCCGTGGGGAACGCGTCCAGGGTATACATGCGATCATCAACGTTATTTACATTTACAAGCGCCGTCGCATTCCACGCATGAAAGTCCTTGTTTGCAAGGCACCACGCAACGTGGACGACATAATCATTGTGAAGCCTCGCAGCAAATGCGTTTGCTACGTTCACGTCTGTGCCACCGCCCGGCGCGGGCGGGTACGCTTTCGGCATGGCTCGCGCCATTGGTGACACACACCTTAATTTGCCTTGGTGCGGGGCGGGTCCGCCGGCGGACTTGTCCGCCGCGCTCACCCTACGCAGACCTGAACCGCCCTACCCCATCACGACCTTGACCTTGTGCGATTTGGCGGTCGGAAGGGGCAGAAGCGTGCCGCGGACAGGCCGGCCATCGAGCCAGATTCCCTTGACGCCCGTCTCGCGGCCGCCGGGATTCTCGAACTCGATCTCATAAACCGCCCCGCGGAACCGGCGGCGGATCGAGAACTGTTTCCACTTCGGGTCCACGGCCGGCCGAATCCGCAGGCCGTCCAGTTCCGGATGGACCCCGATAATGTAGTCCACCATGGCCCGCATCATCCACGCCGCCGTGCCGGTCAGCCAGTGGTACGCTCCGCGGCCGAAGTCCTTGCCGGCGGCCGGTCCGGCGCAGAACTGGGAGTAGATGTAAGGCTCGACCTGGTACCGGTCCGGGTCCTTCGTCATCGGGAGGAGCCGCCGGAAAAGGTCCACGGCGTCCTTGCCGCGACCGAGCATGCATCGGGCCACGATGTTGAAGGCGCTGGCGTGCGAGAAGACCGCCGCGTTCTCCTTCCAGCCGGCGCGGAACCGCGTGATCGTGCCGATGTGCTCGTCAATCTGCGTGAATGCCGGCGCGAGGTTCATCAGGCCGTACTCGGTGCCCAGGTGCTTCTCGACGGAATCGATGCACTGGTTCAGGCGCTCGGCGTCGGCGATGCCGGCGATGACCGCCCACGTCTGCGAGTTGATCCAGATGAACCCCTCCTTCTGGCCCTTGACGCCGACGGGCGATCCGTCGTCCTTGAAGGCCCGGACGAACCACTCGCCGTCCCAGCACTGGTCGCTCACGATGCGACGGACCTCGTCGGCCCGGGTGCGGTACCGGGCGAGGGCCTGGCGGTCGCCGCGCCGCTCCATGACGGGGGCCACCTCGCGAATGACGCAGCAGAGGAACTGGCCGAGCCAGACGCTCTCGCCCCGGCCGCCGACGCCGATGCGGTTGGCGGCGTCGTTCCAGTCGCCGCTGCCGATTAAGGGGAGGCCCCGCGGACCGCGGTCGGCGATGACGCGGTTGATGCCGGCCGTCATCTTCTCGTAAACCGTGGACCGCCCGCCATCCATGAGCGGAATGGACTCGTCCAGAAAAGCGAAGTCGCCGGTCTCGCGCAGGTAATCCGCCACCGCCAGCACGAACCAGAGCGGCAGGTCCACCTTGACCGAGGGGCCTTCCGGCAGTCCGATGCGGTTGCATCCGCCGCAGGCCCGGCCGTCGGCGAAGAAGAAGTGCGCGATGCGGCGGAGATTTCCTTTCGCCAGGTCCGCATCGAGCGGCATGACGCCGAAGGCGTCCTGGCAGGAATCGCGCATCGCCGGATACTGGCCCTTGTGAAAGTAACTCGGTCCGCGGCCGAAGTGAAAGTTGACCATCAACTGGTACTTGTTCCAGTAGTTGACCATCCGGTTGATGTCCGGGTCGGGCGTGCCAATCTGAACGCCGTCGAAGAGGCCGCGCCAATACTCGGCGGTCCGCTGCCACGCCGCATCGTAGGTCTCGCGTTTCTGAAGATCGAGGATCGTCCGCCGCGTGGCCGGCGTGTCTTCGTTCGGCTGGATGCCGATCGCGAGGTCCACGCGCCACGATTTTCCCGGCGCGAGGCGGACCTGCCACTGGCACACGCCCGCCAGGTCCTTGCCGGCCGCCATCGCTTCGGGGAGGAGCCGCGGTTCGAGGCCGGCCGGGCGGGCGGCGGTTCGGAACGGACCGATAAACGCCCCGCGGTCGGTCATCATCCGGGCGGGCCGGACGGTCGTCGCGAGCAGCACGCGATAAGGCCAGTTGCCGTTCTCCTCGCTCCAGCCGTACAGCGAGTGCCACCAGCGCTTGGTGAAAAGGATATGCTGCCGCCCGATGACCGACTCGTTGAAGAGGGCCTGGAACGTCGGTTCCATTTCCTCCAGGGTCACGTTGCCCAGGACGAATTCGGCGAAAGCGTAAACAGAGAGTCGGCGGGCCTTGCGGCCGGTGTTGGTGAGTTCGAGCCGCCACATCTCGGCGTCGAGCCCCGGCGGCACGAAGAAAAGGAGCGACGCGGCGATCGAGCGGTATCGCGAACGGAGGCGCGTGTAACCCATGCCGTGGCGCGACTCGAAGGCCGCGCCCTTCTCGAGCGGATGCACGTTGACGGTCCAGACTTCGCCCGTCTCCTGGTCCTTGACGTAGACGAGGCGGGCGGGACTGTCCTGGAGGGCGACCTGCGGCCCGCGCCGGAGGACCGAGTTAAAGCGGTGATCCTTGTAGAACGAGAATCCGCCGCCGGTGTGCGAGCAGAGGGCGCAGTAGTCGCCGTTCGTCAGGTAGTTGATCCACGGCCGCGGGGTGTCGGGTCGCGTGATGATGAACTCCGCCCCGTCCTCCGAGAA
>DATKXP010000103.1:0-6505 GCA_035529015.1 Phycisphaerae bacterium
AGACCCGCCGCGCACGGACTTTAAGAGACTCATGTCGGTCCGCTTAGCGTCGCCCTCCCTCAGTCCGCGAGGCCGGGCGTGAGATGACGGTCGTGGTCCACTTGCCCTCGTCATCTTTGGCGTACTTCGTCTCCAGGACGACGCCGGCGTGGTGGGTGCAGCGGACGACAGGCGGCTCGCCGGCCTCGCCCGCCACCAACTCGTAACTGGGTGCATCGCCCCGCGACGCGTCGTGGGGACACCGGAACAGGTCGTTCAGGCCCTCGCGATCGGCGATCGTGGTCTTGACGCCCGCCACCGTCACCGTCCATCCGCCGAAGGCTCCCGTCAGGGCCGCGCTGCGGAACGTCTTCATGTCTTTCAGGACCTGCGGCGACTTCGTGGCCATCAGGACCCAGTCTCCCAGCATTCCCAGTTTCGCACGGCAGGTGAGACCGCCGGCGGGCTTGAGCCCTTCGATGTACGCATGCAACTGCTTCTCGAAGACGGCCGTGTTCGTGCCAAACGCCCGTGTCCACGCCTGTTCCGACGTCTCCTGTCGCGACAAGTAGTAGATGTATTGCAGAAGCGGCGCCCGGTACTTGCCGCTCTCGCCCTCCTCCAGGAAGTGGACCATCGACCACGCCTGCGGATACTGGAGGGCGGCCTGGTCGGACTTCGCCCTGACCCCGTCGCTCCATTGCGGGTACGACATCTTCAGCATCTTCGACACCGGAATCAGTTTGCCGTCCTTGAGGGCCGTCTTGAGGATGTTCGCCGCGACAGTCGGCACCTGCCCGACCAGGAGCCTGCCCCTGTCGAACCGGGCATTCTGAAAGAAGACCGCCAACCCCTCGTTCAGCCACACCGGGCACGTATGGCCGATGAACTGCCCGACGAACTGGTGCGTCCCCTCGTGTCGGAGCGTTTCGAGCGTTCCGTCCAGTTCCTCCTGCGGCCCCCAGGCACTCAGCGCGGTGCCCGTGAACAGCCCCCGGCTTCCCTCGCCCTGGCTGCCCACGGCCTTCCGGTACCGGTCCTGTGTCCGGTAGACCTGAACCTTCATCCGCTCGATGATCCCTGCCGGTCTCGTCTTGCCCATCCGACGGTAGAGTTCCCGGAACAGGGCTTCCTGTTGGCTGGCGATGACCTGGGCGGCGGTGGAATCGTAGTCGGTCTCGAGGACGTAATGTGGCGTCTCGACGACCCACAGGTCGCCGTACTTCTTCATCGGCCAGGCGGGCGTGGCCCCGCAGACCGCGCCGCCCAGAACCACCACCGCCAAGACAGCCAGCGCCGCGGCCGAGCATCGTCGGCCTCGCAAGCGAACGCTCATCCGTCTCTTCCCGCCCGGTGATCGGCCAGGACCGACGCCGCATGATCGGTGCGCCTCAGGGCGTTGAGCGGCCGGGGCAAAGTCGCGCCTGTTCGCGGGGGAACCCTTCAGCCCGCCGATGTCGGTCACTATCGTCGGGTCCAGCGGATACGTCACGGGCGATGACAGCGACTTCTGCTGCTTCTTGGCCACGGTGAGTTCCCCAAGCGGCGCGCGGGCGGCCAAACGACCTCACCCCATCTTACGCGCTTAAGCAGCCCCGCTTCAACCCGGTTGCCCGTCACCGGCGCCCCATAAGGCCTTGCGTCATGAACCGGAACACCCGTTCCCGCCAGTCGTCGTTCTCTTCGTGTCCGGTGCAGGGATAGACGGCCATGTCTTTGTCGCATTCCATGCGATTGCAGACTGCGAACACGGTCGAGGGCGGGCAGATGAGGTCCCACAGCCCCACCGAGACGATCGACCTGGCCCGGATACGGTCGGCCAGGTTCAGGTTGTCGAAATACGACAGCGTCTGGAAGACCCGGTCGTGCCGATCGGGCCAGGCCCGGATGTAGTCGGCGATCTCGCGGTACGGGTACTCCGCCATCTCCACGGCACGGGTGTAGTGGCAGAGAAACGGAACACAGGCAGCCATCCGCTTGACCCGCTTCGGCGCCAGCGACGCCGCCGCCAGGCTCAGGCCGCCCCCCTGGCTCACCCCCATGACGCCGATGCGGCGGGCGTCCACCGTCTCCAGCGACGCCGCCACCTCGATCGCTCGCACGGCATCGGCGTAGGCGTAGCGGTAGTAGTAGGAGTCCTTATCCAGAATGCCCTCCGTCATGAAGCCCGGCCGGTGACCGTCAGGATAGACCGCCGCATCGGTGCTGGCCCCGTTCTGGCCGCGGCAGTCAACGGCCAACACCACAAAGCCCTGAAAGGCCCACGGCAGCAGGTTGAACAGGCAGGGCGACCGTCCGCTGTACCCGTGATAGACGACCAGCGCCGGCCGCCGGCCTGACGCCGCCGGCTCGATACGCCATCCGCCAATCGTGCCGCCCTCGAAACCGTCGTACGTCACCCGGAACACGCGGACGCCGCGCGCCGGATACGTCTGCGGCGTGAACACCGCACCGAGCGGCTGGGCCACTGCGGCTTTAATGGTGGCCGACCAAAACGCCGAGAAATCCCGCCGCCGCGTCACGCGCGGCTTGTAACGCCGGAGTTGCTCAAGCGGCATGTCAATGATGGGCATGCACCGTCTCCTCTTTCAGCGTGAATAGCGTCACAGACGCGGCCGTCCGATGCGGGTGTATAAAGGCCACCTGCGGCGGCGGAAAGCAATCGAATTCCTCATCGTGCTGCGTCCTGGCACCGGCGCTGGATCGGGTCGGGAACGGCCGAATGTTAAGGTGGGGAACATAGCAAAAACGGCGAACGTACACGTCCCAATTCGGGCCAGGGTTTTTTCTTGAGAATCCGTCGAAACACACCATGAAACTGCGCGTAACCTCTTTCAAAACAAGAGGTTACACCAATTCAGGCAAGCAGCGGACGGACTCAAGCCCACGGTCCCAACCGTCGATACCACAGACAGGAGGGGAGGCCCAAGCAGAGCCGTAACCGAGACGTAGAACCAAGGGGGTGACCCGGAAGGCATCTGGCCGACCCACGGCTTGCAGACACCGGGCGCCGAAGGAAGTAGCGGGAGCAGACGATGACCAGTGACGATCGCGAGTTGATCAAGCAGCACCTCGAAGGCGACGTCGCCTTCGGCCACACCGACCCGCCGCCCTTCGTCGAGGCGCCGGACATGCGCGAAACGCTCCGATTCCTGGAGAAGGTCAGCCGCATGCCCGACATCCGCTTCGACAGGGTCCAGCAGGCCCGCGACCTTATCGCCAGGGGAGATCTGGAAACCCCCGAGCGAATCGACGTGACCGTGCGGCGGCTCATCGACGAACTGGGTCTCTAGCCGAGTCGGCTGGATGCCCTCTAACCAGGAGGTCTGAATCGCAGGACGTTGGCAGTCGGGCAGGGAGCCGGGTCGGCGCGGGGCCGTCCCGGCTCTGCTTTTGGGGTTCCCCCGGCCCCGCTGCGTACCTGCCGCGCCAACCGTTATTTGGACACCGGCCGCGGTTTTCTTGCAGCAAATCCCTGTCTTTGGCAGTATAATCATACGGAGCAAGAACGGTTATGGGGGTGGAAGGTGCGCCGGTTTTCGGCGTCCCTTCCGACTGCTTTTGCCGATTAAAGGATAGGCGCCCCTGACCGCCGGGGTTCCTGCGGTGAGTTGGTGCGGCAGCGGGGGCATCTCGAACGCTGTCCGAAGGAGAGCGTATCATGAAACGTCGCGACTTCCTGACGCGGGGAATGTTCCGCCCGGCCGTGGCCGTTCTCGGCGGAGGTACGGGGCTGGAGATCATGCTGGCTGAGGTGTTTGCCGCGCCGCGGTCGTGCGGCCCGCCGCCGAAGGCCAAGCCCCAGCGTCGGACGGCCGCTGAATCGCTTCCGCCGCTGCCCTTGCCTGCCACACCTCTGCGGCGCAGTGAGAAGAAACGCCAACCCAGCCCGCCGGCCCTTGTCGGCAAGGTCATCCTGGGCGACGTCAAGTGGGAGTCCCGCGACGGCCAGCGCTACGCGTTCCGCGACTGGATGACCGACCCCGCCGACATGCTGAATCTGCTGGAGTGGACCAACGAGCAGTTGCACATCCGCTACCGCGTCGTGGACGCCGACCTGGCCGAGTTCTCCTACAACCCGACGGAGTTGCCCACGTTGTACTTTACCGGCCACGACGCCTTCACCGTGCCGGACGCCGTCATCCCCAGGCTGCGCCAGTATTGTATCGACGGCGGAACGATCCTCGGCGACGCGTGCTGTGGCGTGCCCGACTTCGATCAGGCGTTCCGCAAGTTCGTTCAGCAACTGTTCCCGAAGCGGCCGATGGAACTGCTGCCGATGGATCATCCGCTCTATTCCTCGTTCTATCCCGTCTCCACCGTCCACTACCAGCAGGAGGGGCGCACCGACTGGCAGGACGTGCCGAAACTCGAAGCCGTCTCCATCGGCTGCCGCGCCGCCATCATCTACACCGGCGGATACGACTGCTCCTGCGGATGGGACGGTCACGTCCACGAGCACGGCCAGCGCGTCCTGCCCGGCGATGCCCGAAAGATCGGCGCCAACGTCATCACCTACGCCCTGGCCACCTACGAACTCGGCCGGTTCCTGTCAACCGAACGGGTCTACCACCAGACGGGCCAGCCTACGCGCGACCAACTCGTCATCGCCCAGGTCATCCACGACGGCGACTGGGACACCCAGCCGTCGAGCCTGGCGTCGCTCTTGAAGCACCTGGCCGAGAACACGACCGTCGAGGTCCAGTTCAAGAAAGAGAACGTGGACCTTCGCAGCATCGACGCCTTCGCGCACCCCATCCTGTACATGACCGGCCACAACGACTTCACGCTCACCGACAACGAGGTCGGCAACCTGCGGCGGTACCTGGCGGCCGGGGGCGTGCTGTTCGCGAACGCCTGCTGCGGCCGCAAGTCCTTCGACACCGCCTTCCGCCGCGAAATCGCCCGCGTCCTGCCCGATCAGAAACTCGACCGCGTTGCCCTTGAGCATCCGGTCTACCGGAGCGTGTTCCCCATCCAGAAGGTGGCCTATACGCCGCTCGTCGTTCACGAGCACCCTGGAATGAGCCGGCCGGCACTCGAAGCCATCAGCATCGAGAACCAGTTGCGCGTCGTCTACAGCCCGTACGGCTTCGTCAACGGCTGGTCGGGTGCGCCGAACCCATACGCCCGCGCGTACCAGGACAAAGACGCCTTGCGGTTGGGCATCAACGTCCTGGTCTACGCCATGACACACTGAACCCGTGCCGAGCCGGTCGCGGAAGCAACCGGTCACGTTCAGCCGCCGTGCCAACTGCCGCCGCTGACGGACGTAACCGGTCGATTCCGCGGCCGGCTCGCATCATGCGTGAACGGCGAATCGCCCCGGAGGTCCCATTGCCCGAGCACACTCATACCCCCGAAGAACTCAAGGTCATCGAGCAACTCGGCCAGGCGCGCAACCTGCTGCTCAAGGAGATTCACAAGGTCATCATCGGCCAGGGCGAGGTCATCGAGCAGTTGCTGCTGGCGATGTTCTCGCGCGGCCACTGCCTGATGGTCGGCGTGCCGGGGCTGGCCAAGACACTGCTCATCTCGACGCTGGCCCAGGTCCTGAAACTGAAGTTCAACCGCATCCAGTTCACGCCCGACCTCATGCCCTCCGACATCACCGGCACCGACGTCATCGAAGAGGACCGCACCACCGGCAAACGCCAGTTCCGCTTCATCCAGGGACCCGTCTTCTCGAACATCATCCTGGCCGACGAGATCAACCGGACGCCCCCCAAGACCCAGGCCGCCCTGCTCCAGGCCATGCAGGAGTACCACGTAACGGCCGGCGGCAATACGTACGAGTTGGACTTGCCGTTCTTCGTCCTCGCCACGCAGAACCCCATCGAGCAGGAGGGCACCTATCCCCTGCCCGAGGCCCAACTCGACCGGTTCATGTTCATGGTCAACGTCGATTACCCGCCCCGCGACGACGAGCGGACCATCGTCCGCACCACGACCGCCGAGCAGAACCATCAGTTGCGTTTCGTTCTCAAGGGCAAGGACCTCCTCGGCATCCAGAAAATCGTCCGCCGCGTGCCCGTCTCCGAGCACGTCATCGATTACGCCGTCAACCTCGCCCGCGCCACGCGGCCCAACACCCCCGAGGCGCCACAGTTCATCAACGAGTGGCTGACGTGGGGCGCCGGGCCACGCGCCGCCCAGTACCTGATCCTGGGCGCCAAGAGCCGCGCCCTCTTCGCCGGACGCCTGAACGTGACGTGCGACGACATCCGGGGCATCGCGCGGCCGGTCTTTCGGCACCGGCTGTTCACGAACTTCAACGCCGACGCCGAGGGCATCACGCCCGAGGACATCATCGAGCGGCTCCTGAAGACCGTACCCGAACCGACGCCCGAGGACTACCGCAAGCCGGCGCCTCAGCCGACCGCCAGGCCACCTCAGCCGCAGCCCGCCCCGGCTCCGGCAACCGAGCACGCCGTCTCGGCTCCGGCCGATGACAACGAGGAGGTCGTTCTGATACCTCCCGAGGAACCCGTCCCGGCCGCACCTGCCGCGCCGACCGGCAACCAGC
>DATKXP010000104.1:0-3513 GCA_035529015.1 Phycisphaerae bacterium
TGACGACGATTATCGCGGACCCCAGACCGATACCGCTCTCGCTACCGTCCCCGCTGCGTCAAACATCCCCGCCCCCGAAGAGTCCCCGCCCTACCAGCAGGAGTTGAACAACCTGGCGGGCGACAAGGAACTCGCCGACGCATACCGGGCCTGGGCGGCAAAGCAGATCGAGCATTTCAAGACCCAGCGCCAGCGCAAGGCGTTCTGTGACGGGTTCGGCAGCGGCAGCACCGCGACCCCTTCCACGATGGACGTGGCCGACCGCATGTGGCGCGTGGCCCTGCGCCGGGACGAGAACTCTGACCAGCACGCCGACACCGGCTCAGATGTCACATCCACCGCCTACTTCCGCGCCGTACGCACCATCACGGCGGGCGAGGTCATGGTCTTCTTCGACGGCAAGCACCTCCCCGCCGAGTTTGAGCCGGAACTGAACACCGACGAGTACGAGCCGGCCGCGGGCGAAATGATGGCTGCCCAGCAGAACCGCCTGGAAGAGTACACATTCGACGAGGACAAGCGGTCCCAGAAGCTGAAGGAACTCTTCACGCGGGTCAACAAGTACGGCAACTACATGGTCGGCGTCGAGTGGGCGGAGGAATGGGAGGAGCGCGACGGCGTGCGTACCCCGGTCGAGTTCGACCCGGACGGAAAGCCGACGAAGTTTGAGTGGCGCACGGTACGGCGCAAGAAGCGCGGCTGGCCCACGCTCAAGATGTACGACCCGAAGGACTGCTTTTTCGACGCGCAGATCGACGGCCCGGACGGCATCAACGACATGGACCTCCAGCGGTGCTTTGCCATCCGGCTGACTCAAGTGCCGTGGGAGCAGTTGCAGTCAGAGCACACGAACGGGCAGATCAAGAATCTCGACAAGATCAGGGCAACCCACTTCTACACCGGGGCGGAGCACGACGAGGTGCAGAAGGACCGCAACGCCAATGCCGGGCACGACGCTACGCCCGAGGCAAACGGCATGTTCGAGGTGTGGCATGTCTGGGGCATGGTCCCCGTCAAGGAGTACAAGGGCACGCGCAGGGGCAAGGGACGCTGGAACGCCGACGAAGTGCCCGCCCGGTATTGGGCCACCTATGTAGGCGACATCGCCAGCGGCACCGCCGTGTGCGTGCGGCTCATCAAGAACCCCTACACGCACGGGAAGGTGCCCTACAAGTTCATCCACTCGCACCGCGACGACAACGGCGCGTACCACATGGGCTTCCCGACGATGCTGCCGTCGCTCTACTGGCAGGCCACGACCAACATCAACCAGGGCTTCGATAACGTGTCGCTCATCGTCAAGTCGCCGTGGCTGCTGGACGGGCCAATGATGACCCGCCCCGGCAAGTGGCGCGCCAACAAGATCATCCGCATCGGGCGCGGCACGGTATTCAAGCAGCCCGACGTACGGGACGCCACGGGCACCATCACTGCCACCGCCGACCGCATCGAGCGCGATATCGAGCGCACGACCGGGGCGGACAAGCCAATTCTGGGGGAGGCGCTTGGTTCGCGCACATCAGCCACCGAAGCCAAACAGGTATTGGACCAGTCTCTGGTCCCACTTGATGATAAGGCCGGATATGTTGCTGACCAGCTCTTCCCCTGGATGTTGGAACTCGACTGCGAGGACTGGCGGCAGTTCGGCGACCCGGACGACGTCCTGCGCGTCACGCACTCCAACTCCATCGTGGACATCTACCCGACCCGCCTGTGGGGGCCGATCCGCACGAAAGTCACGGCGGTCAACCGCTTCCGCAACAGCGTGCAGCGCCGGCAGGAAATCAACTCGTTCCTCCAGAACGGCTATGCCGGCGCCGCGCCCGAGATGGACAAGCCCGGCCGCCGCAACTTCTGGCGCTGGGTGTTTGACGAGTTCGGTATCGAGCGCCCCGAGATGTACTTCCCGATGTCGGGCAGCGTGGACGCCGAGCAGCGTGCGGTGGATGCCGGGTACAAGATTCTCAGGCTGGGCCAGTGGCAGGAACCCAAGCCCGATGAGGACCACCGCACTTGGATTTCCGTACTGAGCAAGATGCTGGAGGAGTATCGCTACCTGCCCGAAGCGGACCAGGCGAACATCCAGATGCTTCAGGAGCACATGGCGATCCGCAAGAATTTCGAGGCCGCGATGGACCAGAGCAGGCAGGCCATGGCGGCAGGGCAGGGAGCCGCGCCGCAACAGGGGCTGCCGGGCGAGATGGGCGCGAACCCGCTTGAAGCCGCGGAAGGGGCGGTAGCAAACCTGTGATTATGGACGCAACCGAACCAGCGCGCGTGGTGGTGAACGAGCTTGAGTTTGCCGTCGATGAGGCCAAGAACCTGCGCGGCATGTTCGACCATCTGGGCTTCCCGCACTTCAACGCCATCCTTGAGTCGGTGAAGCAGGCGGGGCTGGCCATCATTGCCGACGGCGGGCTGAAGCGCGAACAAGTGGACGACCTATTTGCGATTAGCGGGGAGTGTGGGCTTATCGCGCAGATACGCTCACTCCCCGAAAACATTGACGAGCAACTGGCCGACCTGGAGCCGGCCGAGCAGAAGTAGATTTACGGTTTGCGAATCGGGAACGCGGGACCACTCGCCATTATGGCGGGCCTCGCACCCGGCAACCAAGGAGAAGGCCGAATGGCCGAGTACGACACAGTTCTGGGGTCGGGCGCGGATGCCTCTCAGAACGTAACAACGGGCACGCAGACAGATGCGTCCGTCTCCGGAGAGGGCCGGGGAGCAGCGGGCGATGGTCAGTCCAGCGTGCAGACAGTGGATGCGGCAGAGCTTGCCAAGTTCAACAAGCGGCTTGACGACTTGCGGGCGCAGATGGACCGGGAACGGGACGCTGCGGCCAAGCGCGAGGAGAAGCTGCTGGAGTTGGCGGGCAGGCGCGACACGGCACCACCGGCAGACCCGGAGGCGCTGAAACGGGAACGGCAGGAGCTGGCAAAGCGCATAGACGATGGTG
The DNA here is from genome assembly GCA_035529015.1 of Phycisphaerae bacterium. Classification (GTDB taxonomy): domain Bacteria; phylum Planctomycetota; class Phycisphaerae; order FEN-1346; family FEN-1346; genus JAUVZF01. Next base: position 2,963 of record DATKXP010000104.1, read on the forward strand.
AACTCACGGGCGAGGAACAAATCGCCATCTGGGAAAACGCCATCCTCTCCGAGCGCGAACGCAACGCAGCCGAACTCAAACGACGGGACGAGGAACTCGCGGCGCTCAAAGCCGCCCAAGAGGCCACGCGCCTCGACTTCGACCCGGAGTATGTGTCGCACAAGGCCAAGGTCGCTGAAGTTCAGAAAGCCTTTGAAGAGAAGCACGGCATCAAGCTCGACCGGAAGGTGGCAATCGCCATCGTGAAGGAAACGAGCGGACCATCGCAGCCCGGCCGACCCGCGGCGCCCGGAACGACGGCATCACCCGTCACGGGCGCTGGTGGCGGCGGCGCAGAGGCTGCGACTGCCGAGGACTTCGCGGGTATGGAAGCAATGCTGGGCGTCAAGTTGAACGCCGAGCAGCGCAAGGCACTGAACAAGAAATGGAGTAAGTCATAATGGCTACTGCAACAGCGACAGGCACGAAGGGCGGACTCGCGGCTCTGAAGGAAATGGCGGAGCAGGCGAGGGCGCAGCGCATCAAGACCCCCATGACGGGGGTGGGGCGCG
>DATKXP010000105.1:0-2950 GCA_035529015.1 Phycisphaerae bacterium
ATGCGACCGCTCAGCAAAGTGGCGCCCGACTGGTGGGATTACACGACGCTGGACCGCGAGATCCTGGACGACGCGGCCCGGCTGACGGCCGAGGGTATGGAGGGGCTGTCACGCCCCGGCTTCGCGGTCGAGTTCTACGACACGCTCGAGGACTTCTACCTGGCCGAGGCGCTGGAGTACATCGCGTCGTGGCGGCAGGCGACGTTCGATAACCCGGCCGGTATCTGCGGGCCCATCGGGCCGACGGAGCAGTTGCCGCTGGTCGCGCGGCTGGTCAACGAACTGGAACTCGACCTGACGAACGCCCACTTCTGGGGCATGGACGAGTGGGTCATCGACGGCGCCGAAGTCGGCGAGGACCACCCCTTGAGTTTCGCCAGGGCCGACCGCCACCTGTGCTTCAACCGCATCCGGCCGGAACTCGAAATGCCCGAGGCGAACCTCCACTTCCCGAAGGCCCTTGCGGCCGACTACATCGCCAGTTGGGACGGCGTCCGCTGCTGCGTGATGCAGGGCGGCCAGGGCGAGGTCAAACACTGGGCCTTCAACGATCCGCCACGGCGCGAGGAACCGTACACCGACCAGCCGCCTCCGCCCGAGGAGTACCGCAAACTCACCACCCGCGTCGTGGACCTCCACCCCATCACGCTGATTCAGAACGCCCGCACCTCCGGCGGCGGCGTGGTCCAGAACGTGCCGAGCCAGGCCGTGAGCGTCGGCCCCGTCGAGACGTGGCGGGCCGAGAAGGTTTCCATCTGGCAGGCCGGCACGCACGACAGTCCGTTCGGCATGCGGTTGACGACGCTCATGATTGCGAAGAGAATCCCCGACACGGCCGTGCCGATGTCGCTCCTGGCGGACCATCCGAACGTGCAGTTCAACTTTTACCGTCACGGCGTCGGTACGTGCGAGGCCGAAATGCATTGACCGATGCGCCGGGCGCCGTGGCCGCCAAAGCCGTGGCGCCATCGGGCGCAGGGCACCCTTAGCCGCCGGGCTTGCCCGGCGCGTCGTTCAGACCGAGAATCGATTATGCTCCATCGCGCCTTTGCCATCGCGGCCCACCCCGACGACATCGAGTTCCTGATGGCCGGCACGCTCATCCGCCTGGCCGAAGCGGGCTATGAGATTCACTACCTGACGATCGCCAACGGTTCGTGCGGCACATCGACGCTGCCCGCGCAGCAAATCGTGCGGGTCCGCCGCGACGAGGCGATGGCGGCTGCCGCCTCCATCGGGGCGGTCTTCCACGAGAGCCTCGTGCCCGACATCGAGATCTTCTACGAGAAGGAACTGCTGGCCCGCGTCGCGGCAATCGTGCGCGAGGTGGCCCCCGAGATCCTCCTGGTCCAGTCGCCCGATGATTACATGGAGGACCACCAGAATGCCGCACGCCTGGCCGTCACGGCCGCATTCTGCCGCGGGATGCGGAACTTCCCGACCGATCCGCCGCGCCCGCCCGTCGAGGGCGATCTGGCCGTCTACCACGCCCAGCCGCACGGAAACTGCGACCCGCTCCGGCGTCTCGTGCAGAGCGACCTGTTCGTCGATATCAGCGGCGTCGTTGACCGCAAACGTGACGTGCTGGCCTGCCACCGGAGCCAGAAGGAGTGGCTCGACGAGAGCCAGGGCATGGACTCGTATCTGACGGCGATGGCGGACTTCAGCCGCGAGGTCGGCCGCCTGTCCGGCCGGTTCGAGTACGCCGAGGGGTGGCGACGCAGGCTGCACCTGGGTTTCGGACCGGAAGACTTCGATCCCATGACGGCCGCGCTCGGACCGCACGTCTGTGGCCGGGCCGTGGGGCATTGAACGCCACAGCAAGGAGGTGTGTCTTGAAACGACGCGCATTTCTACGGACGGTCGGCCTCTCGGCAGGACTCGGCGCCGTGGCGGGATGCGGCGGGGAAGAGGCGCCCCGCGCCGGGCGCCCGAACGTCGTCTTCATCCTGACCGACGACCAGCGATGGGATACCATGAGTTGCGCGGGGCATCCGTTTCTCGAGACGCCGCACCTCGACCGCCTGGCCGCCGAGGGGGCACGCTTCACGAACATGTTCGTGACCACGTCGCTGTGCTCGCCCAGCCGCGCGTCGTTCCTCTCCGGCCTGTACGCCCACACCCACGGTGTCGTGAACAACTTCACCGACTACCCGAGCCGGATGACGAGTTTCCCCATGCGCCTCCAGCAGGAAGGGTACGAGACGGCGTACGTCGGCAAGTGGCACATGGGCGAGGCCAGCGACGACAAGCGCCCGGGTTTCGACTACTGGGTCAGCCACAAGGGGCAGGGCAAGTACTTCGACAACGAGTTCAACGTCGATGGCACGCGCGAGGTCAAGAAGGGCTATTACACGCACCGCGTGAGCGACATGGCCGTCGAGTGGCTCGAGGCTCCGCACTCGAGGCCCTTCCTGCTCATCCTCGGACACAAGGCGGCGCACACGCCCTTTACGCCCGAGCCGAAGTACGAGCACCTCTTCGACGACATCGACGTCCCGTACCCGAAATCGGCCTTCGCCCTCGAAGGGAAGCCCGAGTGGGTGAAGGAGCGGATCGACACGTGGCACGGCATCTACGGGCCCATCTACGGGTACCGTGAGAAGTTCCCCGACACGCGGCCCGAGAGCGTCAAGGATTTCGCGCGGTTCGCGCGGTCGTACCTGGCGACGATCAAGTCGGTGGACGACAGCGTCGGCCGCGTCTGCGAGGCGCTGCGGGGGACGGGCCAACTCGACAACACGCTCCTCGTCTTCGCCGGCGACAACGGCATGTTCCTGGGCGAACACGGCATGACCGACAAGCGGACCATGCACGAGGAGAGCATCCGCGTGCCGATGCTGGTCCGGTATCCGGCGCTCGTCAAGGCCGGGACCGTCGTCGCGGAGCAGGTCCTGAACGTCGACCTGGCGCCGAGCGTCCTGGACGTCTGCGGCGCGAAGCCGCTCCC
>DATKXP010000106.1:0-3204 GCA_035529015.1 Phycisphaerae bacterium
TCGTCATCCCCGGCGCGCATCTCGATAACGGGGTTCGAGATGAGTTCCTGGTCGATGCGTTCCTGCAGGGCCATGAGCGGCAGTTGCAGGATCTCCATGGCCTGAATCATGCGGGGGGCCAGGATCATCCGCTGTTCGAGCCGCTGCCGAAGTGATGTGTCGAACCGCATGTTACGACCCTACGTCGTGGCGTCCCCGAAGGGCGTCGGCCAACATGCCCGGGTTCGCGTAGTCGAGACTCGCGCCGGTCGCCAGACCGCGCGCCAGACGCGTGATGCGAACGCCCGCGTCCTTGAGCCGGTCGGCCACGCACAGGGCCGTCCCGTCGCCCTCGGCCGTCGCGCTCAGGGCCAGGATGACTTCCTGCACCTCGCCCTCGGCGACGCGGCGCGCCAGACGCGGCAGATCGAGCCTCTCCGGTCCCACCCCCTCCATCGGGGCAACCAAGGCGCCCAGGACGTGATACAAACCATTATACCCGCCCGTGGCCTCGAGGCGGACGACATCTTTCGGTTTCTCGACGACGCAGAGGCGGGAGCGGTCGCGGCGGGGACTGGCACAGATGGCGCAGGTGTCGCCCTCGGCCATGCCGCCGCACTCCGAGCAGCGGCCGACCTTGGTCTTGATGTCGCCAAGGGCCTCGGCCAGGGAGGCGACTTCGGCGGCGTCGGCGTCGAGCAGGTAGAACGCCAACCGCTCGGCCGTCCGCCGGCCGATGCCGGGCAACTTGCCCAGCGCCCCGATCAGCCGCTCCATCGATTCGGTGTATGCGTCCATGACCTCATGCCTTCAACCGCCCGTTTAGCCGTCGGCGGCGCGGCGACGTGATGGGGCGCCGGTGCGCCAACAGCAACGACCGTCGCCGTGTCGGCGACGGCTAAACCGCGTGGGTCATTGCCCCAGCAAGGTCTCAAGCCCGGGCGGCAGGGGCATGCCGCCGAGGAGTTTCGAGAACTCCTGCCGCTGCAGGTCCCGCGCCTTGTCCATCGCCTGGCAGACGGCCGCCTTGACCATGTCTTCGAGCAGTTCCAGGTCGTCGCCGACCGTCTCGGGCTCGATCGCGAGGTCCAGCAGGTCCAGCCGCCCGTTGACTTTGGCGACGACCATCCCTCCGCCGGCCGACCCTTCGACCGTGTGCCGGGCGAGTTCCTCCTGCACGGCCTGGACCTTGGCCTGGAGCCCGCCCAGGTTCCGCATCATCCCCACGAGATCGCCGATTCCTGCCATGGGGCTCAAGGCCTCCTTGTGCGCCCGGGTCGCGTGGGCACGCCTGCCAACGGCTGATGATGCCCGCGACCTCAGGTCGCGGCTCGACAGAACTAGTTCTCGACTTTCCAGACGCGGCCTTCGAAGATATCCACGGCCTTGCGGACGACGGGGTCCGTCATGGCGTCGTCGCGGTTTGGCCGCCCATCGGACGGCGGCGGCTCTTCCGCCTCGGCCGCGACCTCACCGGCCGGCGGCCCTTCTACGGTGGGCGGCGGCTTTTTTTTTTCGCCCGGCGCGGCCGGCTCCGGCGGCGCGGACGCCGGCTGAGCAGACGTCGCCGCTCGCCCGGTCGAGCCACCCGTGGCGACCGGCGCAGCGCCCGCCAGCGACGCCTCGAGCGACTCCAGCCGGGCCAGGACCTCCGGCAGCAGTTCCATCTCCGACAGCGACGCCATCCGCACCAGCGCCAGTTCCGCAATCGGCCGCGCATCGACCACCCATCGGGCCCGCGTCCGCGCCTCGCCCAGGTACCCGAGGCACGCCACGAGGGCGGGCACAGCGAGTTTCTCCGCCACCTCGGTCAGGTGCGCGCGGTCGGGGCCGAACGGGTCGAGCAGTTCCGCCTCCGGGCCGCACGTCTTCACGACCAGGAGGTCGCGGACCTGGCGCATGAGTTGCTCGAGGAGCGACCGGATGTCGGTGCCTCCGGCGAGAAGGTTGCCGAACCGTGTGAGCGCGCCGGCGGGGTCGCCGTCGGCGCAGGCGCCGATGAGGGCCAGGACGTCTTCGCCCGCGACGGCGCCGACCGTCTGGCGGACCGCATCGAGGGTCACCTTGCCGTCGCCGACGGCGATGACCTGGTCGAGCAGCGTAATGGCGTCGCGGACGCTGCCGCGGCCCTCGCGGGCGATGGCCAGGATGGCGTCGGCCTGCGGCTTGACCTTCTCCTTCTTGCAGATCATCGTGAGGTGGGCGGCGATGAGGTCGGTCGGAACGGCGCGGAAGTCGAACCGCTGGCACCGCGACAGGACGGTGGCGGGGAGTTTCTCGGGTTCGGTCGTCGAGAAGATAAACTTGACGTGCTCCGGCGGTTCTTCGAGCGTCTTAAGGAGCGCATTGAAGGCACTGGGTGAGAGCATGTGGACTTCGTCGATGTAGTAGATCTTGAATCGCGCCCGCGCCGGGCGGTAATGGGCGTTGTCGCGAATCTGGCGGATGTCCTCGACGCTGTTGTTCGACGCGCCGTCGATCTCCAGGACGTCCACGTCGTCGCCGCGATGGATGGCCTCGCAGATGTCGCATTGGCCGCACGGTTGGGGCGTGGGGCCCTTCTCACAGTTCAGGGCCCGGGCGAGAATCCGCGCCATGGTCGTCTTGCCCACGCCGCGTGTCCCGCAGAACAGGTACGCATGGGCCACGCGGTCGTGCTCGATGGCGCTGCGCAAGGTCTGGGCCACGGGGTCCTGGCCGATGACCTCCTCAAAGGTCCTGCTGCGATACCGCCTTGCGAGAACCGTATATGCCATGCGTCAATCGTCCCCGCGTCAGGTCCGCCTGCGGAGGCGTATGCCGAAGACCACCCCCGCTCCCTTACGGTCGCGGCTAGTCATGTCATCGCCGGTCACCGCGACGGGGTTGCCGTTTGCCGTTCAATCCGAAATCCGCAATCCGCAATAGTAATGGCCGTGCACCTTCCCTCGACAAGCGACCTCCGTCGGGTGACGTGCTCCGCGGCTCCGGCCAGATAACCCCACGGCGCCTGAGTCTTCCGGCTTAGGGCTGCTGCCTTCCGGCCCTGACCCGGTTCACCGGCGACCCATCGCATGGGATCCAACCCTCAACGCCCGGTGGCCCGCTCCCGTGCGGACGCCTCGAGCCTCAAGAAGGGATTCAGCCCTGCTGTAGCGGGTTGCAGGTACAGGGGACCGCTAACCCCCCGCCTAGCACGGCCATTTTTCCCACTCGAAAAAGAACGCGCGTGCAAACGCCGTACCA
>DATKXP010000107.1:0-6001 GCA_035529015.1 Phycisphaerae bacterium
TGGGCACGCAGCGACCGGCGAAACTGGACACGGGACGTCAGGTTATAGCCCTCGGCGCCGGCCATGCGGCCGTGCAGCACGGGGTGAGTGCCGGGGAGCATCTTCAGCGTCAAGCCCATGTCGGCGGCAAGTTTGCGGACGGCCTTGTCGGCGGCGAGCGAGCCGGTGACGGCCTCGATCCAGAGAAAGCCTCCGCCGGCCAGGTACTGCTTCATGGCGGCCTGCTCGTCGGCGGTCAGGGAAACGTCGGCCGAGCCGGCCAGGTAGGCGATCTGGCCGGGCTTCAGGTCGGCGACCGCCACGCCGCGCGAGTTGAACGGCGCCTCGGTCGGCTCGGCCACCTGGAGCGTGATGCCGGCCTTGGCCCGGACGTGCTTGGCCAGGCGATCGAACCCGCGGTAGTTGGCGCCGGCGGCCCAGTCGCCGCCGTGCTGGACGCGGCTGATGCGGACGGTCTTGGCGGGTCCGGCCTTGACGGGTCCGGTGAAGCGGTCGCTGATTTCGGGTCCGCGTGCGGCGAGTTTAGCCCGCAGGGGCGCGCCGTCGGTGGCGTAGGTGTACAGGTTGATGCCCCAGTCGAAGAGGTACTGCCTTCGTGCGTAGGCCTTCATCTGCCAGGCGCAGGAGATGTCGTCGGGGCTGTAGAAGACGGCGGTTCGGACGCCGTCGCTGAGGCCGAGGACCTCGGGCCGGTTCCGCATCGGGTGCAGGGCGTCCCAGACGCCGTGTTCCTGGGGGAGTTTGATGAGTTTCCACTCGGGCCAGACCTCGGCGGCAAACTTGGTGAACCAGTTGCGCACGTTCGGGTTGCCGCACGACGCCTCGGCCAGGATCGTGCCGCCCGTGTCGGTGAAGGCGCGGAGTTTCTTCTTCTGCTTGTCGTCGAACTCGGGCAGGCTCTCGGCGGTGACGTAGAGGATGGGGGCGTCGTGGAGTTCGTCCAGCGGTGCCTTCAGTTCGACGATCTGCCAGTGGAACATCTGCTCTTTGGTGCGTTCGATGTAGTGGGTGAGGTTGGCGATGTCGCGGCGGTGGGCGTTCCAGACGCCGTCGAACTTGAGTTTGTTGAAGAGGATGGGCGCGCGGCCCTTGTAGAGGAACAGCAGGGCGAAGCAGGTGTCCTCGAGGTTGCTCCAGCTGCCGTTGGCGCCCTGTTTCTTGACGAGTTCGGCGGCGCCTTCCTTGTACCAGTTGTGTGTCCCGAAATACTTGTACCCGGCGGCGATGCCGACCCGCTCGACACAGTAGAGCCAGTACAAGGTGCGCCCGCCTTTGGCGGGGTTGGCGGTGGCGCTGAAGTTCTTGGCGAGCCATTCGAGTGCGGCGTCCTGAGCCCGCTCGATCTCGGAGGCCTGGCGCTGGCTCTGGCCGCGCACGCACGGGCACCCGCTGTTCGGCTCGAGGAAATCGGCGATGATGTAGAGCGAGGCCAGTCCGGCGGCGGTCATCGACCCGTAGGACTTGCTGTTCTTGCCGGCCTGGTACGCCCAGCCCCCGTCCTGGTTCTGTCCCTTGAGGTAGAGGGCAAGGGATTTGGCGAGGTGGCCGGTGGGGTCGGGAAACTCGATGCCGGCCCGCTGGGCGTCGCGCATGGCCAGGATCGGCCACTGGGTGACACTGAAGTCGTAGTTGTTGTTGGGCTGGAGTTCGTACCGCCACCCGCCGTTGGTGGTCTGGCCCGACTGCAGACGGATGATGTCCTGGCCGCCCTGCATGGCGACGAGTCGGCGGCGGTCGCCGAGCAGTTTCTTGTAGATGTACGACAGGCCCATGACGCGAATCGGCAGGGCGTACCCCTGCCGCTTGTCGAAGCCGCCGTCGGGATCGATGCCCATCAGGTACGTCAGGCCGTTGGCGATGTGGTCGCGGTTGGGGTGCTCGCCCATGTAGGCCAACGTCATGAACGCCAGGGCGCTGTGGCCGCCCTTCATCTTGCCGCTGGCGAACGAGCCGTCGGGCTTGGCCTGGCCGATCAGGTACCGGCGGCCTTTCTCGATGGCCTGGCGGACGTCTTCGTCGGTGATCTCCTTCGGGGGGGCCGCCTTCGGGGGGGCCGCCTTCGGGGCCTTCTTGTCGTCTTTCTTCTGGGCGGCACGCGCCGGGCTCGGAAGCACGACGTGGCCGACGACCCCGGCGCCGAGGACGGCGGCCAGGACAAGGGACGCACGGGACAGGCTTCCGGAGAGCGACAGGTTTGGCATGGCAAGGGCCTTTGTCTGCACAGTTCTACGACGCAGGGGCCATCCCGTCCGCTCCCTTTCGAGGCAGCCCACGGGCACCCCTGAGATCGCGCGGAGAAACCGGTAGACCCGGAAAGCATACCTCAGAACCGGCGAAAGGCAACCCTCTTTGCGGCAATGCCCAAGGCGCTCGGCCGACGCGCTACCTCGCCTTGCCTTCGGCGCGGGCGGGTTTCTTGGCTTTGCGCGGCTGGTCGTCGGCGCGGCCCTGGCGCTCGCGGGCGTTCATCTCGGTCTCGTTGCCCTTGTCGCCCTGCTGGGCCATCCAGGCGTCGAGTTCTTTGCTCAGCGCCGCCTTGCGCTCGGCCTCGCCCGGGTCGTCGGCCAGGTTCTTGAGTTCCCACGGGTCGGTCTGCAGGTCGTAGAACTCCTCGGCCGGGCGGCGCTGGTACATCTCGACCAGGCGTGCGGCCGCCGGATCGGTCTTGGCCTTCTGGAGCCACGACGGCCAGTAGGTTTTTTCGCCGGCGATCAGCGTGTTGTGGAACGCCGTCTCGTGGTTCAGGTTGCGGATGTACTTGTAGCGGTCGCTCCGGACCGAGCGGACGGGGTAACAATCGGACCCCGCGATGATGCCGCGCGTGGTGTGGGCGCCGTAGACGAGGTTCCGGTGCGCCCGGTTCCTGCCCAAGAGGACGCCGAGGAAACTCTTGCCGTCGAAGCCGCGCTTGTCCCCAGAGTCGGGGCAGCCGGTGTCGATGGCCGTCGGGTCGCCGCCGGCCGCCTCGATGAGCGTCGGCACCACGTCCACGTACTGGACCATGGCGTCGGTGGTCGAGCCGGCCTTGACCTTGGCGGGCCAGCGGATCACGAGGGCCGTCCGCAGGCCCACGTCGTAGCACGTCCACTTGCCGTGGGGGAACTGGGCGCCCTGTTCGCTGGTGTAGATGAAGAGGGTATCGTCCTGGGCGCGGGCGTCGGCGACGTGCTTCATGCACTCGCCCACCTCGCGGTCGAAGTCGGCGATCTCGCCGTAATACTTGGTGAGGGCCACGCGGGTCTCGGGCGTATCGACCAGGTACGGCGGCAGGGTGAGTTTGTCGGGGTCATAGGCGGAGGCGTTGCCGGCCTGCCACGGCAGGTGCGGGCTGTGCGAGCAGTAGACGAGGCAGAACGGCTGCTCGGGGTCGCGGCGGAGAAATGCCGGGATCTGTTTGGCCGCCACCGTCTCGAACGGAAACGAGTCGCGCGGACCGAAGTGGGTTTTCCCCGTCAGGCCCACGCGGTAGCCCAGGGCCTTCAGGTGATGGACCACGCTCTTCGTGCCGGGGTAGACCTTGCTGTGGTTCGGGAACGCGCCGTTTCGGACGGGGAAGACGCCGGTGTAGAGTTGCTGTCGCGTGGGGGCGCACATCGCGGTGGCGGTGAAGCAGTGGGTGAACCGCATGCCCTCGGCGGCCAGGCGGTCGATGTTGGGGGTCTTGACGTCGGGGTGACCGTAACAGCCGTTGTCGCGCCAGGTCTGGTCGTCGGAGATGATGAGCAGGACGTTGGGCTTCTTCCCGGCCGGAGCGATTTCGGCGCCGAGCAGGCGCGGTCCGGCCGCCAGGGCGGCGGCGCCGAGGCCGGCGGACTTGAGGAACGAGCGGCGGTTCATTCTTTCTTTCCTTACTTGGCGGCGTACTTGCCTTTCCACGGCCAGGGGAGCACGTGGGCCTTGCGGGCGAAGGTCTCCCACTGGTCGGCCATTTCCTTGACGCGGTCGGGATGCTGGTCGGCGAGGTTATGGAGTTCGCTGCGGTCGGCGTCCGTATCGTAGAGTTCCCAGTCACCGCCGGCGCCCCGGGCAACGAGTTTCCACTTGCCCAGGCGGATGGCACGGTTGCCCTCGTGTTCCCAATAGATGGGCTCGGTTCGGCCGAGGGCCTTGCCCTGGAACGCCGGGGCCAGGCTGACGCCCTGCATGGGCGTAATCTCGTGGTCCTTGAACGTCTTGGGGTAGGTGGCGCCGGCCAGGTCAACGCAGGTGGCCATGATGTCGATGAGGTGGCCCGGCTGGCGTTCGAAGGCGCCGTGCCGGTCCTTCGGGATGCCGGCGGGCCAGTGGGCGATGAGCGGCGTGGCGATGCCGCCCTCGTGCACGTAGTGCTTGTAGTAGCGGAAGGGCGTGTTCTGGGCGTTGGCCCACGACTTGCCGCAGAAGACGCTGGACGCGGCCGACCCCAGGGGCCCCTTTCCCTCGGCCCGTCCCCAGGGCCCGCTCTCGGCGTTGCCGCCGTTGTCCGACAGGAAGAGCAGGAGCGTGTTCTCCAGCACGCCGCGCTGCTCCAGCGCCTGGACGAGCCGGCCGACGCTCTTGTCCATGCGGTCGACCGTGGCGGCGTAGATGGCCATGATGTGGTCCATGCGGTCGCGGCGTTCGGCGTCGACGTCGTCCCAGGGCGTGATGCCGTCATCGCGCGGCGAGAGGGCCCAGCGTTTCTCGATCAGCCCGGAAGTGACCTGGTCGCCGTAACGGCTGCGGCGGAGTTGGTCCCAGCCCGCCAGGTAGCGGCGGCGGTACCGCTCGATGTCGGCGGGCGGGGCCTGGAGCGGAAAGTGCGGCGCGTTGTGGGCCAGGTACACGAAGAACGGCTTGGCGGCCTTGACGGCCTCGTCGATGTAGCCGATGGCCTCGTCGGTCCAGGCGTCGGTGGAGTACCACCCCTCGGGCAGCGGATGATCGGCGTCGTGGATGACCTTGCCATTGCGGACGATGGACCGGCCCTTTTTGACCTGGACGTAGAAGCCGCCGCCCTCGGGGCAGGCGTACGTGCGGTCGAAGCCGCGCCGGCTCGGCCACCACGCCGGGTCCTTGGCTCCCACGTGCCACTTGCCGGTCATGATCGTGAAGTAACCGGCCGTCTGCATGACCTCGCCCAGGGTGACGCACTGCTCGTTCAGGTGCCCAACGAATCCCGGCAGGCCGCTGTCGGCGGTCATGTGCCCGACGCCGGCCTGGTGCGAGTACAGGCCCGTCAGCAGGCTGGCCCGCGTGGGGCAGCACCGGCCGGTGTTGTAGAACTGCGTGAACCGGATGCCGCGGGCGGCCAGATGGTCGAGGTGGGGCGTGGCGATCTCGCCGCCGTAGCACCCGATGTCCGAGAAGCCCATGTCATCGACCAGGATGACGATGATGTTGGGCCGGCCTGGGCGGCGCTCGCCGGCGGCGGCCAATCGGCGCGGTCCCGCCGCCAAGGCAGCCGCACACCAACCGAGTTTGCGAAGTGCGTCGCGGCGTGTGTAACGTGTCATGGGTGATGCTCCTTGTTCAGGCGGTCCTGATTCCACCATCGCGCGTGGCGCGGCGGGTGCGGAGACCCGCCGCGCACGATTCGGGCGAGGCATGCCTCGCCCCTACGACTTCCGGACAAACGCCTCGTGGACGCGGGGCATCCACTGGCGGATGGGGATATGTTGGGGGCACTTCTCCTCGCATTCGCCGCACTCGGTGCAGGCCTCGGCCCGTTTGCCGGCCGGCATGTCGTTGTACAGGTTCTTGTTCAGCCCCTTGGTGTTCCCCTTGAACACGCGGGCGTTGTTGTAGAGTTGGAGGTTCCGCGGGATGTCCACGCCGCCGGGGCACGGCATGCAGTAGCCGCACCCGGTGCACGGGATGGGGTCGAGCGCCTTGTACGCCTCGGCCACGCGTGCGACGAGGTCGAGTTCGTCCTGGGTCATCGTGCCGACGCCCGAGGCGCCGGCGCTCGCGACGTTCTCTTTGACCTGCCCGAGCGTGCCCATGCCGCTGAGGACGACCGAGACCTCGGGCTTGTTCCACA
>DATKXP010000108.1:0-4973 GCA_035529015.1 Phycisphaerae bacterium
ACTGGCGGCCGCACACCGGCACTTCGGCCTGACCTCGTTGCGGGTGTACCTGCACAACATTCCGTACGAGGCCGAGAAGGAGGTGTTCCTCGCGCGCATCGATGAGTTCCTGGCGCTCTGCGACCGGCACGGCATCCGGCCCGGGTTCGTGTTTTTCGACGATTGCTGGAACCACAAGGGCGTGGAACTCGAGTCCCAGCCGCCCGTCAAGGGACGCCACAACGGCCGGTGGGCGGCCTGCCCGCAGGATGAGCACCGCACCGACGAGCACCTGCCCCGCCTCAAGGCTTATGTCCAGGACGTCATCGGCCCGCACCGCCGGGACAAGCGGGTCCTGTGGTGGGAGATCTTTAACGAGCCCAAGAGGCGCGACCCCTACAGCACGCATCTTCGCAAAACCGCCTACGCCTGGGCCAAGGAACTGGCGCCCGTCCAGCCCGTCATCAGTTGCTGGAACGACAACGAGGCCACCGACATCGTCGATGCCCACAACTACCGGGCCGACTTCGCCGCATGGGACCGCCAGGCCGACCTCAACCCCGACAAAGGCGCCGTCTTCACCGAAGCCGGTGCCCGCTGGTACGCCCCGCGCCCGAGCAACGCCGAACCGGTCGAGGTCGTCCACTGGCTGAAGGGCCGCCGCGACGCCGGCAAGGTCGTCCCCGGCGTCTACCTCTGCTGGGAACTGGTGGTCGGCAACTCCAACTGCCGCTGGTACTGGGGCACCAAAGACGGCACGCCGGAACCCACGATCCCCTGGTGCGGTCTGCTGTGGCCCGACGCCACGCCCGTCTCGCTCGCCGAGGCCGAGGCCGTCCGGTCCTACGTCACGGGCAAGCGCCGCGCCCTGTTCTTCGACGACTTCCAGGACACGCCGCCCGCGCCCCGCCGCCCAGGATGGACGGCGTACGGCGCCACCGGCCCGGGAGGAAGCGGCGTCCTCACGCTGCCGCCCGGCGTCAAGATGATCGCAGGCGATTCCGAGTGGACCGACTACGTCCTCGAAGGCGCCGTCATGCTCAAGGGCGAAGGCGGCAACGCCGGGCTCGTCTTCCGCGTGAACGATCCCGGCCCGGGCTATGACCAGATGCGCGGCTACTACGTCGGCTTCGACACGAAGCGTCTGCACCTGGGGAAGATGGCGAACAACTGGCAGCCCCTGGCCGAGTACGATCTCGGCCGGCTGGACTGCCGCGTCGTCCCCGGCGTGTGGAACCTGATGCGGGTGGCGGCCGAAGGTCCCCGCATCCGCATCTGGTTCAACCGCATGCACCCATCGGCGGACAAGGAGCGCGGCCTGCGCATCGACTTCACCGACAAGAAGGCCCCCGTCCTCAACGGCAACATCGGCGCACGGGCACACCGCGTCGAGGCCTGGTTCGACAACCTGGCCGTCCTTCCCATCGACGCGCTGCCGGTCGCAGACTCCTTCGGAGAGGAACCGCGATGACCCACTCCCCTGCCCGCGCCGCCGAGCCTGCCCGCGAAAGGATCGACGGGATGCACGACGTTCCTCTCACGCGACGCGAATTCGTCGCAGCCGCCGGTGCCGGCGCCGCGATGACCCTCGCCGAAACGGCTGCGGCAGGCAAGGAGTCCCTCATGGCCAAGCGTCCCAACATCCTCATGATCACGTCCCACGACCTGGGCCGACACCTCGGGTGCTACGGCGTCGAGAGCGTGAATTCGCCGAACCTCGACCGGCTGGCCGCCAGGGGCGTCCGATTCGAGAACTACTTCGCCACGGCCGCCGTCTGTTCCCCCAGCCGCGCGTGCATGATGACCGGCCGCTATCCCCAATCGAACGGGCTCATGGGCCTGACCCACGCCCCCTGGTGGTGGAAGTACAACGACGGCGAGCGGCACCTGGCCGCCATCCTCGCCGACGCCGGCTACGGGACGACCCTCGTCGGCCTCCAGCACGTGACCCAGGGCGACCCGCGCCGCCTCGGGTATCAGAACGTCCTCTCGAAGCAGCAGAAGGCCGAGGAATCGGTCGAGGCGGCCAGGAGGTTCCTGGCGAAGGCGAAGCGCTCGGCGCGGCCGTTCTTCCTGAAGGTCGGATTCTTCGAAGTCCACCGGGCCGGCGGCGACTACCGCCACCGTGAACCCGACACGAGCAAGGGCGTGTTCATCCCGCCGTATCTGAAGGACACGCCCGAGATCCGCGACGACCTCGCCCGTTTCCAGGCCGACATCCGCGCCCTCGACGCCCACGTGGGCGAGATCCTCAAGGCACTCCAGGCCAGTGACGTGGCCGGCGACACGCTCGTCATCTTCACCGTGGACCACGGCATCGCCTACCCCGGCGCGAAGTGGTCGCTGAGGGAGTCGGGCCTGCGCATCGCACTCATCATGCACCAGCCGGGCACGGCGCTCGAGGGCGGAAAGGTCGTCACGCATCTGGCGAGCAACGTCGATTTCCTGCCCACGCTGCTCGACCTCGCGGGCGTGCCGATTCCGAAGAACGTGCAGGGCGTCTCGTTCAAGGACGTCCTCACGGGCAAGACCGACGAGCCGCCGCGACGGTACGTCTTTGCCCAGCGCATCAGCCACGCGCTGCGCGACGACACGTCGCGCAGCATCAGGACGGAGCGATTCAAACTGGTCCGCTACTTCGAGCCCGGCCGGTGCGTGGTGTACCCGACCGACGCCGTGCCGGGCCGCGTGTCGCGGCACACCGAGCGCCCGACGCGGCGCGGCACGCGACCGTTCGTCCAACTGTTCGACCTCAAAGAGGACCCGAACGAGTTCAACGACATCGCGGACGACCCCAAGCACGCCGACGTCGTCAAAGACCTCTCGCAGCGGCTATGGGCCTGGATGGCAGACGTGGGCGACCCGCTCCTCGAAGGCCCCAAGGCGACACCATACTACGCGGCGGCGATGGAGGACTTCCGGAAGTTCGCGCCCTGAGCGGCGGCCTACTTGTGGCCGATGCAGTACAGGTAGCGTTCGCCGCGCACGTAGATGTGGCCGCCGTCGAAGACCGGCGCGGCGTTGGCGAGGATCTCCTGTGGCCCAATAGGCCACGGCCGCGCCAGGACCGTCTCGATGCGGTTCACGGCCACGCGTTTCAGCACGCGGCCTGGTTCCAGCACGACGCACACCCCCTGATTGTCCATGACGTAGATGTGACGCCCGCCGAGGGTGGGGCTCGCGCAGACGCCGATGGCGTTGTAGTGGTGCAACTCGTCGAAGCCCACGTCTTCCCGGTAAAGGGTCTTGCCGGTCTCGAGGTCCACGGCATAGAACACCCCGTACTGGTCGATGTTGTAGTAGATGCCGTCACACACGAGGGGCGACGAGGCCGTCGAGCGGTCAAGCCATTCGCCGTTGGGACGTCGATGGTCTGCGTTGACCTCGATCACGCGGACCTTCGGCTTCCACACATCGCCCTCGACGTCGGAGAAGTCTGCGACGATGAGGTTGCAGACGCCGTACCACGGCACGTAGAGGACGTTGCCCAGGATGAGCGGCGCCGCCCATCCCGTGTCGCCGGTGCGGACGTGCGGGTTCTCCCACAGCGGCCGCCCGTCCGAGGCGCGGAAGATGCAGCCGTCGCGCGTGCTGACGACGTCGGTGTCGCGGATGCGGGCCGGAATGAGCGAGGCGATGCTCGTGACGTCCGGCCGGGTCCAGAGCACCTCGCCCGTGTGCGCATCGAGAGCGCGCATGCCATCGAAAACACAGATCAATCGACCGCCGATCAGCGCCGGCGAACACGAATAGCGGACCTTGGCGGCCTTCATGCGCCGAATCCATCTGAGGTTGCCGTCCAGGTCGTAACAGGCGGCGACGCCGTAGCCAAAGAAGGCGTACACGTGCCGCCCGTCGCTCACGGCGGTGGTCGTGAAGCCGACGATGCCGAAATGCGCAGCCAGATGGCCGTCCCATTTCAGTTCGTACGTGTTCCTGTCGGCGCCGACGAGCAGGTCGTGGATCCGGCGCCGCAGTTCCAGCCCCTTCACAGGCTCGGTCGTCCCGGCCAGTCGCCCGGTGAGGGGAGCGATCTGCTCGGCGACGGTCGGATGGGCCGACCGGAACTCGCCGGCCGTCGCCTCGTAGAGTCCGTTGAGCCGCCGCCAGAGGATCCTGCCCGTCTCCTTGTCCAGGCAAAGCAGTTCATCGGGCTCGGCTGTAAGGAACAGCCGGTTGCCGACGACGACCGGCGAGGCGTTGGATCGCCCCGGTAACGGCGTCTTCCACAGGACGTTCCGCTCGTCGTACGGGACGGGCCCGGCGTCCATCAAGCGCAGGGCGAACTTCTGGGTAGTCGGTTCGCCCGTCCTCGCGCCGGCGCACTTGACAAGCAGACGGTTCCAACCTCTCTTCATCGTCATCCGCCAGGCCGGCGACGGCGTCAGGACCAGGTCGCGGGCCTGTCGGCTGATGCCCACGTAACTGCCCAGGTTCACGACCCGACGCGGCTCCGCGTACACGACCTCGCCGTTCAGCCAGACCTTGAGGCCGTAGGCGTGGTCGGCTGCCGCACGCACGTCGCCCGGCCGCTCGCAGTACAGGTACGTGTGGGCATAGGCAACCTGGTTGGTCCCGTGGCCCACGACCTCGCCCAGGTCAACCCAATCGAGTGCGGTGGTGCCCCAGCGTTCGTAGTCGGGTGTTCTGGGGATGTCGAGACGCTGCCAGGCCGGCCGGCCCGCCCCCTCGCCCTCGTCAGGCGTGAGGCCGGTTTCGCCGGGAATCTGCCGGCCGTCGAAGTCCTTCACCGAGTCGGCCACTGGAAACGGGCCGGCGACGAGCCATTGGCGGACGAGGCCGTCCTTGACCGGCGGGCCGCCCCCGGCGGCACCCTGGGCGGGCCGGGCAGCCTGGCACGTCATCCCCGCCAGGACGCCCCGGGCAATGCGGCCCCACCGGACGGGCGGATCGGCACCGGGGTACAGCCCCGTCCAGTTACCGCGGTAGCCCACGGTCTCCGGCACCGGCGCCTCGGCGGCCGCCATCCCCGA
>DATKXP010000109.1:0-2504 GCA_035529015.1 Phycisphaerae bacterium
CGACGAAGCTGGTCGAGATCGCCACGGCCTTCAGCGTGCCGCGCCACGGATACGGCACGTCCTCGCGGCCGCCGAAATGCAGGCCCGTCTTGTCCGGCGATTCGCCCCAGAACAGGTTGCCGGGGATCGCGTCCGTCTGCTTGACCAGCTTGCCGTTCAGGTAGCAGGCGAGCGTGCCGGGCTTGAAGCTGACGATCACGCAGTTGGGCGTCTGGGCGGCCAGCGGGCACAGTTCGACTCGGTGCACCTTGCCGTCGCGGTCCTTCGCGTCCTGCCGGGTGCGGACGTCCAGCACGAGCTTGTCTGCCTGCTGGCCGAGCGCGAAGTTCACGTTGTCGATCCCGCCGTAGTGGCGGTTGCAGCCGATGATGCGGCGGGCGTCGGCGGGGTTGCCCTGGTAGATGTTTGCCGGGACGATCACGGCGTGGATGGTGAACGCGTTCTTCGCGGTGCACTCGCGGACGACTGCATCCGCGGCGTTCACGGCGAATACGGCACCGCCGTTGAACGCGAATCCGCCGTCGCGGTCGGGCCGGGCGGCCTTCCACGTGACCGTGCAGGCGTCGGTGAACGTGCCGAGCTCATTGTCGTATCGCAGGCTGGGCTTGCCCGCGGCCTCCCACAGGAAGACGATGCCCGGCTCGGACGCCCACCCGCGGGTCGGCGCCGGCAGGCTCGATTTGCGCAGCTTGTTCGGCACCTGCGCGCGGTCGGCGATTCCCGCGACCAGGAGGGCGTCGTCCTTCGCGAGCCGGCCATCGAGCTGGATCAGCAGGCTGCGGCCGTCTTCGGCCCAGACGGTGCGGGCGACCGGCGTGCCGGACTTCAGCTCGATGCGGGCGTCGGCGGCCGGGCGGACCGGTTCGTCGAACCGGACGAGCAGGCGCGATTCGTCGGCCATCTGCACGGTTGCCGTCGGTGCGCGCTGCTCGAGAACGGTCACCCGCCCGTGCAGCGTTCGCCCACCCTGCGTGGCCGTGACCGCATAGCTGCCGGGCTTGCGATACACGTGCGGGGCGGCCGCGCCGCCGGGGCCGGCAGTCTTGCCGTCGCCGAAGTTCCACGACCACTTGCCGGGGGGCACGGCGGGGAAGCTCGGCGTGAACGGCGCCTCGCCCGTGTGCAGGCCGAGTGCCAGCTCCACCGGCGCGGCGGCGTCCCACAGCCCGCCCGCATAGTCGAATTCGCCCCGCCCGTTGCGCGTCACCTGGATCTGGTCGCCCTTCACCCAGTTATAGATGACGGCGTTGCTCCACTGCACGGGGTCCTGGCCCATGCCGCCCCCGCCCTGCGTGACGGCGATCCAGTCCATGGAGTTCACCGACCACCGGAAGAACTGCCACAAGCGGGCGCCGTCGGCGTCGTTGCCGGCCCACTTGTTCAGGGTGAAGACGGTCTTGATCTTCGCGGACCGGTCGGCGATGCGGCACAGGGTGTGGCCGCCGTTGTTGGCGGCGATGAACGCGCCGTCGGGCGAGGCGCTTATCCCGCACGCTTCGCCCTCGCCGAACCGCGGGCACGCCCACAGGTCGCCCGTGTCGGCGGCCATATCGTAGATGCAGGCCTCCGATTCGGCCGGACGGCAGGTGAACAGCCCGGTGTGCGGCGTGGCGTACAGCGACAGCCCGAATTCCGTGCTCGCGCGGTTGAACCTGATGACCAGCTCGGCCTGCCGCGTGGCGACGTTCACCCGGCGCAGGTCGCCCGGCGGGTCCATGTAGTAGATCCACTGGCCGTCCTCGCCGTAAGGCCACTGGATGCCGCCGCTCGCCCGCTCGAGCTTGCCGTCCTTGAGGCCCGTGGTGAACCGTGCAACCTCCTGCGGGTCCTCGCCGTTGATGCCGATGACGACGATGGCGCCATCCCGCCGCACGAACGCCAGCCGGTCGCCGGTGGGCGCGATGCAGACGTAGCCGGCGTCGCCGAGCGTGTAGATCGGGGTGGATCGCATGACGCGGCTGCCCTGGATGTCGTGCCGGATGATGTTCCCGAAGCGTGGCGCGTGGATGGCGTTCGACGCGTCCTGCGTCCAGTGTGTGGTGAGTGCGATGCCATCGAGGGCGCCCGCGGGCGCCGCGTACAGCAGCATCGCGAGCGCGGGAATCGCCAAAAACTTCATGATCCGCATGGCGGGATTTCAGCCTCCGTACAATGCAAGGGGCGCCGCGAGCAGCGCCCCGTGCAAGACCGGCGGTTCATGTGGGGGCGGGCGTCAATCGATCTCGAACGTCAGCCACGTCACATCGTCGGCCACCTCGAAGCTGAACGTGGTGGACTCCTTCGTGCGCTCGAGCGTCCTGGTCATGCCCATGGCGCGGGTGACGGGCCGGCAGTAGGTGACGTCGCCGTTGACCACCTTGTCCACCTGCACCGTCATCGTGGTGGGCTTGCAGGGGACGGTGATGGTGGGGGTGACGACGTATGCGGCGACGGCGAACTTCTTGCGGCCGAGCTGGAAGGTGAGGAGCGCCACGGCGTCGCTGGCCTTCAGCGGGCCGCCCTTC
>DATKXP010000110.1:0-3891 GCA_035529015.1 Phycisphaerae bacterium
GGCAGGCGCGGGCGTACCGCGCGGCCAGCGCCGCGTAATCGCCCGGGGACCAGTCGGCATCCCAGACCGCGTCCTCGCGTTCCCGGGTCATCTCGCGGCGGGAGGCCTCGTCGCGGAAGTCGCGCTCGACGAGGGCCCAGAAGGTGTCGCGCCGGTCGGCCCCGTCGCCGGGCGGTCGCAGGCTCTGGCGGCCGTTGAGACGGACGGCCTTGCCGGTCTTGCCGGCGACGAGGTTCTGCGGGTCCACGACCACGTCGTTGCCGCCGCCGGAGGCGTCGTGGCCGCCCGTGTCGAAGGGCCAGCAGGCGACGAGCGAGTCGGCCTTGGCGGGCTGGGGCTTCTCGAAGTGGGCCCGGACCTCGGCGTCGGAGAGGCACCGCCGATACACGCGCACGTCGTCGAGGTCGCCGTTGAAGCCTTCGGGGAAGTTCGGCGACGCGTATCCGATCTTGGCCACGTGGCCGCGGCCATCGGGGCCGAACTCCAGATCCCCGATCGTGTCGAGTTGCCCGTCAACGTAGAGACGCAGCCCGTCGCTGCGCGTGACCGCCACGTGATGCCATTTGCCGTCGGCGACGCTCCGCTTCGACGTGACACACCCCACCATTCCGACGTCGTAGCACAGTTTGCCGCCGCGGATGAAGAAGGCCTTGCCCTGGGGCGCCCACTTGCCCTTGGCCGGCGCCTTGCCCAGGATGGTGCCGCCGGCGGTCGTCCGGACCCACGCCATGACGGTGAAGGGGGAGCGTCCGAAGTCGGGGAGCGGCGTCCGGACGGCAGCCGTCGTCTTCTGGCCGGCCAGCGCCTCGCGCGACGCCAGGAGCGTCTCGTGCCACGTCGCTTTCTTGACGTAGTAAGGCGGATCGGCCGCCCGCACAACGGCCGCGCCCAGCAGCACACACACCGCCAGCATCCATACGCGTGTCACCCGGACCGCACCTCCGTTCGGCCGCCCTCCGCGGGAAATAGTACTACAGTGTAGTACGCTCGTCGCTGAAACGGAATAGCCGTCCTCGGCGCCAACCGCGCCGAAGGGCGATCAGAACTCGATCGTCTCCCACTCACCTGCCAGCAGGTCGAAGAAGCGCAGCCGCTCGCGGGGCGGAACCGGGCGGCCAAGCAGGACGGGGACGGCCTCCGCCACCATCAGGTTGGCCGCCACGGCCGCCGTGAAGGGAAGGTTCCCCACCCGTTGTTCGGCGCCGCGTTTTTCGCCCGCGTAGACTTTCCCGATGAGGTCGCCGCCGGGCGGGCAAAGGCCCACCTCGCCGCACCATCCGGCGATCGCCCCGTGCACCAGGACCACGCCGGCCGAGGCACATCGCTCGGCCAGCACCCGCCGCGCCGGGATGCCGTCCAGGCAGTCGAACACGACGCCGCTGCCGCGCCAGCACTCGCGACCGAGGTTCTCGAAAGGCACCGCGTGTCCGACGAATTCCACGGCCGGATTGATCCGCGCGACGCGCCGTGCGGCCTCCTCGGCCTTCGAGGCGCCGAGATTGTCCCTTCGGGAAAGCAACTGGCGGTTCAGGTTGCTCTCGGCGAAGACGTCGCCGTCGATGCCGACGATCCGGCCCACGCCGAGGCGCGCCAGCGTCTCCACAACGTGCCCGCCGAGACCGCCCAGCCCCACCACGGCGACGCAGGCGGCCAGGAGGTCGCGCTGCCCGTCCGGACCGAGCGTTCCGATATTGCGGTCATAGCGCTCGGGCACCGTGCCTTCCTCGAGCGCGAAGTACTCGACCTTCCGCAGGGACACGCCTGTCTCGGCGGCGATCTGCTCGGCATCGCGCAAGGTCAGGCGCCGGTCGGCGCCGGGGGCTTTCGGAAAGAAGGAACGCAACCGGCTTCGCTCGTCCTCGGTCAACATGCGTGCCACCCCGGTTCAACCGCCGCCAACGGCCGGGAAGATCGAGACCACGTCGCCTTCGACGAGCCGCCGGTCGAGTTTGGAATAGCGGCCGTTGACGAGCGGCAGGGAGACCTCTTCGTCGGGAACGTTCGCCTCCTGAAGCACGTCGAGCAGACGGGCTCCCTGCGGGAGGTCCATGGTGCGTTTCTTGAAGCGGCCGAGGCGGAGCGTCGCGAACAGACGGATTTCCACTTCCATGACGACCTGCCACTTTGCGCGGTGGGTCTCCGCACCCACCGCGCCCGGTACAGAGATGGGACCCATGCGCGGCGGGTACGGAGACCCGCCGCGCACGAAGTAACGTAGTAGGGGCGAGGCATGCCTCGCCCCTACGTCAGGGCGAGTTCGGCCAGTTTCTCGTCGGTCGGCACGCCCTCTGCGCTCCAGCCGCGCTCCTTGTAATACTCGGGCAGCAGTTCGCCAAGCCGGTGGACGTGGCCCTTGGCGGGGCCTTCGGAAATCGGTTCGGTCAACAGCCGTTTCGGCAGCGTGTCCTGGTCGGGGCTGATGCCGGCCTTGAGATTGAAGAGGCGTTCGAGGTTCCAGATGCGTTCGCCGGCGGCCACCAGTTCGTCCGAGGTGAGTTCCGCGCCGACGGTGGCGTTGAAGATGTCGCGGTAATCGTCGGCGCCGAGGGCGAACGAGGTGAACAGGCACAGCCCGAGCGAGTCGATCACCGCCGTCAGGTCCTGGAACCCCTTGCACCAGACGGCCTTGCCCTCGATGCTGAGGGGATCGAGTTTCTCCGGCACGCCGAGGATCTCGGGCGAGATGAGGTACCCGCGGACGTGGCACCCGCCGCGGTTGCTCGTCGCGTACTGGAGTCCGTGACCCTGGATGCCGCGCGGATCGTACGCGGGCAGTTCCTGTTTCTTGACCGACATCGAGAGTTCCGGCGCCCCATACATCTCGGCGAAGCGGTACGAGCCCTGGGCCATTTTGGCGCCCAGGCCCTCGCCGGCACCCATCTTGCGGGTCCACTCAACGACGGCCTCGCCGGAGCCGAACTCCAGGGGCGGACCGTCCACGTCGTCCTCATTCAGGATGCCCTTCTGGTAGAGTTCCATGGCGCAGGCGATGGTCGCGCCGGTGCTGATCGTGTCGAGACCGTACTCGTTGCACCACTTGTTGGCCTTGATGACCGCCGCGAGGTCGGCCACGCCGCAGTCCGCCGAGTACGCCCAGAGCGTTTCGTACTCCGGACCGCCGCCCTCAACGTCGCCGACCTTGCAGTACCGGCCGCACGCGATGGGGCAGCGGTAGCAGACGTCCTTGCCGGTGAGGTACTTCTCGGCCAGCGTCTCGCCCGAGACCTGGTCGGCCGCATCGAAGCCGACCTTCTGGAAGTTCTCGGTCGGGTAGACGCCGCTCGCGTTGATGATGTTGACGAGGATGGCCGTGCCGTAGGTCGGCAGGCCCTGGCCGGTGATGCCGTTCTCCTTGAGCCGCGCGAGGTGGCTCTTCGTGAGTTCGGCGGCCGCCTCGGGCTCGGCCGGTTCAACCACCCCGGTCCCACGGACAACGATGGCCTTGAGGTTCTTGCTCCCCATGACGGCCCCCACGCCGCTCCGCCCGGCGGCGCGGTACTTGTCGTTCATGACGGCGGCAATCGGGCTGAGTCTCTCGCCGGCCGGCCCGATGGCCAGGACGCGGGCCTTCGGGTCGCCGAACGCGTCGATGAGGGCGTCGGTGGTCTCGCCGACGAGTTTGCCCCAATGGTCGGCGGCGTCGAGAATCCGGACCTCGTCGTCGCGGATGGTGATGATGGATGGCCGGGGCGCCTTGCCCTCGAGGACGATCATGTCGTAGCCGGCGAACTTCAGTTCCGGGCCCCAGTACCCGCCCGCGTTGCTGCATGCCACCGTCCCGGTCAGGGGGCTCTTCGTGACGACCATGTACCGCCCCGACGCCGGCGCGCGGGTGCCCGTGACCGGCCCCGTGGCGATGATCAGTTTGTTCTCGGGCGAGAGGGGATCGAC
>DATKXP010000111.1:0-7271 GCA_035529015.1 Phycisphaerae bacterium
TCCAGCCTCGTCCGTCCCCGCCTTTTGTATACTTTAGCGCATATTGACCCCGCTCCACTTAGGTTAAAAAAGGGGTAAAAAGGAGCAAGAACGGACTAAGTTTGAGCAAAAAGCGATCAGAAACCGATCAAAACGACGCGCGTTTTGCCTTGCCTATCTTAACATTCGGACCCCGAATCGGCGTTTCCAGGCCAGAAACGGGGTTCAACACCCCGAAAAGCGCCATTTTGGGGGGTCTCAAGAAACCCCGTTTTCGTAAAGTATATAATCCAAACGGCCCCGCGAGCCGCCAGTTCTGTAGGGGCGTAGCATGCTACGCCCTTACGGTGCCGCCTCCCGCGAGTCATCCCCCGTGGCCGCCGATTCCAGTAAACGTTTGACCTTGCCGGAGTCGATGGTATACTTGGACGTGTTATCGGCGTCCGGCTGCCGCCCTGGCCGGGCGATTCGTCGCAAGGAGGACGTGGCGTGTCGGCACACGGACATCGAGGCAATCGCGTACGCCTCGCTGGGGCTCCGGGTGCCGCGCGCGCCGGTATTGTCGTGGTCGTCGTGGTGGAAGGAGGGCCTCGGGTCTAGGCGCGGCCAAGCAGCGACGGACCCGGGGCCGGCGGCTCCGGGTTTTTTTGTGGCGTCATACGGGCCGGCCGTGCCAATCTGACGTGTTCCGATGCGCAGACGCACCCAGCAAACGAGGCGCAAGCCATGAAAACGATAACCGTTTACGACACGACGCTCCGCGACGGCACCCAGGGCGAGGGCGTCAGTTTCAGCCTCCAGGACAAGATCGATATCGCCCGCCGCCTCGACGACCTCGGCGTGGACTACATCGAGGCGGGGTACCCCGTCTCGAACCCCAAGGACGAGGCCGTTTTCGACGCTTTCCGCAACGAACCGCTGCGGTGTGCCGTGCCGGTCGCCTTCGGAATGACCCGCCGCGTGGGCGTCGAAGCGGCCGCCGACGCCACGCTCCAGGGCCTGCTGGCGGCCGAGACCGAAGCGGTGGCCGTTGTCGGCAAGGCGTGGGACTTTCACGTGACGAAGGTTCTGCGGACCGACCTGGAAGAGAACCTGGCGATGGTCCGCGATTCGGTCGCATTCCTGAAAGGTGCCGGCCGCACCGTCTTTTTCGACGCCGAACACTACTTCGACGGCCACAAGGCCGACGCCCAGTACGCCCTGCGCGTCCTTGGCGCCGCCCTGGAAGCGGGCGCCGACTGGCTGATTCTGTGCGACACGAACGGCGGGTGCCTGCCGGAAGCGATCGAGGCGACCGTCGCGGCGACCATCGGCGCGGTCGGCGGCGCGTTCGGCATCCACTGCCACAACGACGCGGGGCTCGCGGTGGCGAACACGCTGGCGGCCGTCCGCGCGGGGTGCACCCAGGTGCAGGGCACCATCAACGGTCTGGGCGAACGGTGCGGCAACGCGGACCTGTGCGCGGTTCTGCCCGGTCTGGAACTCAAGATGGGCCGCGAGTGCCTGGGGCCGACGGGCCTGGCGAGACTGACCGACGCGTCGCGGTTCGTCTACGACCTGGCGAACATGCTGATGGTTCCCGGACAGCCGTACGTCGGCCCGAGCGCCTTCTCGCACAAGGGCGGGATGCACGTGTCGGCCGTTGCGCGCGAGCGGGGTTCCTACGAGCACGTGGACCCGGCGTTGGTCGGCAACACGCGGCGGATCCTGGTGAGCGAACTGTCGGGCCACGGGACGATCCTCGCCAAGGTGGCCGGGACGCAGTTCGAGCAGGACGCCGATCTCCAGAATACGGTTCTCGGGGAGGTTCAGCGGCTCGAGAACGCGGGGTACCAGTTCGAGTCGGCGGAGGCGTCGTTTGCGCTGCTGGTGCGGCGGCTGGCGGGCATGGCCGAACCGTTCTTCGAACTCGACCACTACAACGTGGTCATCAAGAAGGACGAGCACCGCGACGCCGTGACCGAGGCCACGGTCAAACTCAAGGTCGGCCAGGAGTGGCACCACACGGTGGCCGAGGGCGACGGTCCGGTCAACGCCCTCGACGCGGCGCTTCGCAAGGCCCTGCACCCGGCCTTCCCGAACCTGGCCGAGATGAGCCTGACGGACTACAAGGTGCGGGTCATCAACTCGGGCGCCGGCACGGCCGCCGGCGTCCGCGTGGTCATCGAATCCAGGGACCGCGACGAGCACTGGGGCACGGTGGGCGTGTCGGAGAACATCATCGACGCCTCGTGGCAGGCGCTCGTGGACAGCATCGCGTACAAACTGACCAAAGACAGGGAACAGGGAATCGGGAACGGGGGCCAGGCAACGCCAACGGCAACGTGTTAGCCGCCCGCCTTGGCGGGCGCGTTTGGCGACGTCGCGTCAGCAGGCGCTATGTCACAACGCCTATGGTGCGATTCGCGAAAACGGGGAGGGAGGACAACGTGTCAGAAGGGGCGAGCGACGAGAGAGCCGACGGCGCGCTGCCGACGGTCTACGATCCGGCATCGGTCGAGGACCGCATCTACCGCGCGTGGGAAGAGGGCGGGTACTTCGAGCCCGACGCCGAGGCGCCGAACCCGCCGTACACCATCGTCATTCCGCCGCCGAACGTGACCGACCGCCTGCACCTGGGCCACGCGCTGAACAACGCGCTGCAAGACATCCTCGTCCGCTGGCGCCGGATGCAGGGCTGCAAGACGCTCTGGCTGCCGGGCACCGACCACGCGGGCATCGCGACGCAGGCGGTGGTCGAGCGGCGGATGTTCGAGGACGAGGGCAAGACCCGCCACGACGTCGGCCGCGACGAACTCGTCCGGCGCATCTGGGCCTGGCGCGAGCGCAGCGGCGACATTATCCTCCAGCAACTCAGGCGCATCGGGTGCTCGTGCGACTGGACCCGCACGCGATTCACTCTCGACGAGACGTGTGCCCGGGCCGTCCGCACGGCCTTCTACAAGATGTTCTGCGACGGCCTGATCTACCGCGGCCTGCGGCTGGTGAACTGGGACACGCACCTTCAGACGGCCGTCGCCGACGACGAGGTGTATCACGAGACGGTGTCGGGGCACATGTGGCACATCAAGTACCCCATCAAGGGCCGGCCGGGCGAGTTCGTCACGGTCGCGACGACGCGGCCCGAAACGATGCTCGGCGACACGGCCGTGGCCGTCCATCCGAACGACGAGCGGTATAAGGATCTCATCGGCAAGACGGTCATCCTGCCGCTGCTGGAGCGCGAGTTGCCGGTCATCGCCGACGGCCAACTGGTGGACCCGGCGTTCGGGTCGGGGTGCGTCAAGGTGACACCCGCCCACGATCCGAACGATTACGAGGTCGGCCTGCGGCACGTCCTGGAGATGATCAACATCCTGACGCCCGACGGGCACATCAACGAAAACGGCGGCCCGTACGAGGGGCTCGACCGTCTTGAGGCCCGCAGGCAAGTGGTCGAGGACCTCGAGGCCCGGGGCCTGATGGAGCGCATCGAGCCGTACGAGACCGAGATCGGCCACTCCGACCGCTCCAAGACGCCCATCGAGCCGTACCTGTCGGAGCAATGGTTCGTGACGATGGCGGACCTGGCGGAGCGGGCGATGGAGGCCGTGCGCGACGGCCGCGTGCGGTTCCACCCCGACCGGTACGCCCGGACGTACCTCGACTGGCTCGGCCAGAAGCGCGACTGGTGCATCAGCCGGCAACTTTGGTGGGGTCACCAGATTCCGATCTGGAGTTGCGCGACGTGCTCGGAGCAGGACCTCGCGGCGGCGTTCGGCGGCCGCGATGACGTGACGTGGCGTGCCGACGAGTCGCGCGGCGGGTGGCTCATCTCGGCGATGGAGGACCTCGCGCCCGACGCCGTGCCCGGCCATACGCTGGAGCGCGACCCGGACGTCCTCGACACGTGGTTTTCGAGCGCCCTGTGGCCGTTCTCGACGCTCGGATGGCCCGAAGCGACGGAGGACCTGAAGGCGTTTTACCCGACCGACACGCTCGTCACGGCCCGCGAGATCATCACCTTATGGGTCGCCCGGATGGTGATGATGGGCCTTTACATCGACCCGGTCGATTCGGACGACCCCAAGCGGAAGGTTCCGTTCAGCGACGTGTACATCCACGCCATGATTCAGGACGGGCAGGGCCGGCGGATGCAGAAGAGCCTCGGCAACGGTGTGGACCCGCTCGAGATCATCGCAACGCACGGGGCCGACGCCCTGCGGTTCACGCTGGCGTACATGACCACCGAGACGCAGGACGTGCGGATGCCGGTGGAGGTGGACGCGGCGACCGGCCGCAACACGTCGCCGAAGTTCGACATGGGCCGCAACTTCTGCAACAAACTCTGGAACGCCGTCCGGTTCGCCCTGATGAACCTGGAGGGCGCGGCCGACGCGGAGTTCGACCGGGGAGGGCTGCGGCTGGAAGACCGGTGGATCCTCTCGCGCTCCGAGCACATCGGCCGCACGGTCCAGGCCGAACTCGAAGCGTTCCGCTTCCAGGCGTCGCTGATGGCGCTCTACGACTACTTCTGGCACGACCTGTGCGACTGGTACCTCGAGGCGGTCAAGCCGCGCGTGGCTGAAGCGGACGAGCGCGGCGTGGCGCAGCGTGTCCTGGCGTTCGTCCTCGACCGTGCACTGCGGCTGATGCACCCGTTCGTGCCGTTCATCACCGAGGCCGCATGGGAAGGGTTGAACGCGACGGTGACGGACCGCGGTCTGGCGGGCCTTGCCGACGCGCCACCGTGCGAGCGGCTGATTGCCGCGGTCTGGCCGGAGCCGTGTGACGCACTTCTCGACGACGAGGCCGAGCGCGAGTTCGACCTGCGGCGCGACCTGATCGACGGCGTCCGGCGTGCGAAGGCCGAGAGCGGCCAGTCGGCCTCGGCGGTGGAGGCGTACGTCCCCGATCCGGGCGGCAAGGCGGATCTGATTGCCGCCACCTTTGCCGATTACGGGCGGCTGGCGGGCGTGACGAAGGTCCACATGGGTGAGTCGCCGGCCGACGGGCAGGTGTGCGCGTCGCATTACGTGGCGTCGCTCGGCGGCAGCGTGTACGTGCCGATGCCGCAGGAGAAGGTCGAGCAGGAGCGGCGGCGCGTCGCGAAGGAGATCGAGGACAAGAAGCGGATGCTCACCGGGGCCCAGAAGAAACTGGCGAACACGAAGTTCATCGAGAAGGCGCCGGCCGAGGTGGTCGAGCGTGAGCGCGCCCGCGCCGCCGAGGCCCGCGCCGCCATCGACGCGCTCCAGAAACGCGCCGCCGAGTTGGCGTAGGCGCCGGGTTAGCCGCCGCGCTTGCGCGGCGCGTTCATGGGCACAGCCTGGGCAACACGCAGTGCACGGCCGGGCAAGCCAGCCGTGCCACACGATTCGGTTTTGCCTTTGCGCGGGGCAGAGCGGGGTCACCTCGTCGCGACGTGGCCTGTCGAACGCGGTGTGTGGCACGGCTGGCTTGCCCAGCCGTGGACAACCGGCCTGTATGCACGGCTGGGCAAGCCAGCCGTGCCACACGATTTGGTTTCGCCTTTGCGAGGGGCAGGGCGGGTGGCCATGCCACCCGGCGCCGTTTTCGCGGGTTGCCCTGGGGCCGCGGCGCGGTAGAATGGTTGAGGTGCCACGGCGAGGAACGCGGGATGGAGATTCGCTGCCAACTCATTCGGATCATGATCAGCGAGACCGAGGACGGCCAGGTCATCGTCCTCAAGGAGACCGATGGGGAGCGTGTGTTTCCGATCGTCATCGGTTTTTTCGAGGCTGCCGCCATCGACCGGCGTATCAAAGGTCACATGCTGCCCCGGCCGATGACGCACGATCTGCTGGCGTCGGTCATCGAGCGGATGGGCGGGCACCTGGCGAAGGTCGTCGTGACCGACCTGAAGGATCACACGTTCTACGCCAACCTGGTCGTCGAGCGGAACGGCGACGAGATCGTGATCGATGCGCGTCCCTCCGACGCCATTGCCCTGGCGGTGGCGAACGACACGCCCATCTTCGTGGAGAACCACGTGCTGGACCAGGTGGCCGGAGCGGGCCATGCGGGTCCGGAGTTCACGGTTTGATCGCTTGCGGCCAAGCGTGCCGGAGCGGCCGTGAGCACGCGGCGGCCGAGACCATGGCCACGCCGACCGCGGCGTGGCCATGTCACCTTCGTTTGAGAGAACGGATGCGCCTGACCATCACCGTGACCACAGCGTTGGCCGGCCTCCTGCTTGGAACGGCTGACGTTCCTGCTGCACCCCATCCCGAGGCGTCCCGGACGGTGGTCGTGGCGTCGGAGACGGTGCCGGAAGGGTTGGAGGTGGCGCGTCATTACATGGCGGCGCGCGGCATCCCGCGCGAGAACCTGTGCGTCGTCAGCGCTCCCGCCGGCGAGACGATCACCCGCGAGGAGTTCGACGAGACGTTGTGGCAGCCGCTTCTTGCGTTCCTCGCCCGCTGGGGAGGGCGGCTCGACGTGGCCTTGCCGGACGGGACCGTTGAACTGCGGATCGACGATCGCCGGCCCAAGTACCTGGTGCCCGTGTACGGCGTCCCGGTCAAGGTGAGCGGTTACGAGGACGTCAAGACGATGTACATGTCGCGAGCGGCGGCGGTGGACTCGGAACTGGCGCTGCTGCCGGGGCGGAAGCACAAACTCGTGGGCGGATTGCCGAACCCGTATTTCGGCGCCGCCGTGCCGTTCGGTCCGCCGCTGGACGAGCAGATGGTTCTGGTGTCGCGTCTGGACGGTCCGACGCCGGCCATCGCGCGGCGCCTGGTGGACGACGCCGTCTGGGCCGAGGCGAACGGCCTGAAAGGGCGCGCCTACATCGACACCCGGGGCCTGACGAAGGGGGCGTACGCCCCCGGGGACAACACGCTGCGTTTTGCCGCCAAAATGCTCCAGCAGGTCGGCTTTCAGACGGAGGTCGATGAGCGTCCGGAGGTCCTTCCTCTCGCCCATCCGATGCCCGATCCGGCCATCTATCTGGGGTGGTACCACGAGAGCGCCGCGGGGCCGATGACGAAACCCGATTTCCGGTTCAACCGCGGGGCCGTGGCGTACCACCTTCAGAGTTTCAGCGGGGCCGACATCCGCGACCCGAAGGCCCACTGGGTGGGGCCGCTGCTGGCCGCCGGGGCGTGTGTGACGGCGGGAGCCGTGTACGAACCGTTCCTGCACGGCACGCCGCGCGTCGATATCCTCGTGGACCGGCTCCTTCGCGGGCATTCGTGGGGCGAAGCGGCGTACATGTCGCAGGCCCAGGTGTCGTGGCAGATGTGTTTTGTGGGCGACCCGCTGTACCGGCCGTTCGTGCGGGGGCG
>DATKXP010000112.1:0-11842 GCA_035529015.1 Phycisphaerae bacterium
ACGGTTCCAGCCGCTGGCGCGCATCGTGCCGGTGGACGTGCGGCCGATGGCGGGGGCCGTCTCGCGGCTCGAAAGGTATCCGACGAAGCGGCCGGCCTCGACGATGGGCGTCCGCTGGGCGGGCACGCCCTCGTCGTCGTAGCCGAACGTGCCCAGGCCGCCGGGGCACGTGGCGTCGGCCACGATGGTTACCTTCTCGGAGCCGTACTGGAAGGCGCCCAGTTTCTCCAGCGTCAGGAACGAGTCGCCCGCGTAGGCGATCTCCATCCCGAGGACGCGGTCGAGTTCAATCGGGTGGCCGCACGATTCGTGGACCTGAAGCGCCAGTTGGCCGCCGTCAAGGATGATCGTCCGGCGTCGTTCGGGGCAGGGGGGTGCGGCCAGCAGGGCCTCGGCCTCGTCGGCCACGCGGGGGGCCTCGCCCACCAGGTCCATTGCCTCGATGAACTCGTAGCCGCTCGTGGCAAAGTTCCCGCGGAAACTGTTCGGGTAGGACCGGACCTGCAGGTCGCCGTCCGCGATGGCCGTGGCCGCGATGCCGCCGCCCGTCTGGACGATGTGTTGCTCGATCCGCGCCCCTTCGGTCGAGGCGAAGTGCTGACGTGTCTCGTAAGCCGCGAAGAAGGCCTGGGCGAGTTTGAGGTTTGCCCCCTTCATCGCCTTCGAGGCCCCGACGAGCAGGTTGAGTTTCTCTTCCATTGGCACGTCGAAGGGCGGTTTCTCGTGCGGCGTCTCGTAGCGCGCCACGGCGGGTTCGACCGGGGCCAGGACGACCGGTTCGTCCAACAGCCGCGCACTCGCCCGCGCAATGGCCACCGCCTGCCTGACGACGTCCTCGACGGCCGATTCCTCGAGCCGGTGCGTGCCGAAGAATCCCCACGCGCCGTCCACGATGACGCGGACCCCGAAGCCGGCGGATTCGCTCCTGGCGATGTGCTCCGGCCGCCCGTTCTTGACGGCCAGGTTCTCCTGCCGGTCTTCGCGGACACGGATATCGCCGTACGTCGCCCCCGCCTGCTGCATGAGTTCCACTGCCCGTTCCAGGAGGGCTTTCACAGCGCGTCTCCTTCCCGACCGCTTGCTCGCGCCGAGTATAGGTGCGCCGCTGCGGCCAGACAAGCCACTTCTGGGGAGCGTCGGTGGCGCTGAAATCTGCGACCCACGGCAACCTTCTTGCCGATTGATAGGGTAGAGGCCCCGTGCCCGAGGGTGGAGTGTCTGTGCCGTGGACCCGATCGCCGTAACGGACCATCTCGTGCTTGAGCCGCTGATCCCGCCGATGTGGGCGACGGCGGTCGCCCTGGCGCTCGCGGCCGTCGTGGTGGCCGGGGCGCGCCGGTGGCCGCTTGCGGGGGGCCGATGGGCTGCGCTGCTCGTCCTGCGGCTGCTCGTCGTGGCGGGTCTCGTGTTTCTGATGCTGCGGCCGTCGGTCCGGTGGCAGGGGCGGCGGATGGAGCGCGCGGGCGTGGCCGTTCTCCTCGATGCCACCCGCAGCATGGACTTGCGCGATGACCTCGGAGCGGGCGGTGAGGCCGTCACGCGCATCGAGGCCGTCCGGCACGCCTTCGCCTGCGCAAGGGAACCGTACAACCAGTTGGCGGACCGGGCGGTCATCCGACCCTATGCGTTCGGCACGCATACGCGGCCCATCGATCACTTCGCGCCAAAGAGTGAAGACGGTCGGACCGACCTTGCCGATTCGCTGGGGTCCGTCGCCGGGCCGAAAAAGGGTCCCGGACCCTTTTCGGCTTCTGCGGTGATTCTGGTGTCGGATGGTCGCGCCAACCGGTCGCAGGGTCTGGCCACGGGGCGTGCGCGGCGGCTGGCCGAGCGCGGTGTGACGGTCCACACCGTTGCGGTGGGGAGCGAGACGCCGACCGATCGCGTCCGCGACGTGGCGGTGCGCGACCTGCGGGCGCCTCAGCGTGTGTTTGTCGGCAACCGGATCGAGGTCCGCGCCGTTCTCGCGACGCTCGGCATGAACGGCCGAAGCGTCGAGGCGGTCCTGACGACGGGCGGGAAGGAGGCTGATCGCCGTCGCGTGACGCCCGCCGCGAACCGCACGGCGCAGGAACTGGTCTTTGCGCCGACGGCCGACGCCACAGGCCTCCTGCGAGTCGCCGTGGCGGTCGCGCCTGTCGATGGCGAACTGGTGGCCACCAATAACCGGGCCGAGACGACGGTTCGCGTCGAAGAGGGCGGCATCCGCATTCTGTACCTCGACGGCCGCCTGCATCCCGAAGGCAAGTACATCGCCCGGGCCCTCGGTGAGGCGAAGGAAATGGAACTGGAGCGCCGGATCCTGGTCGGCACGACGGCCGGCGCGGCGGCGCCAGCCCCCGCGGACCTCGACGGCTTCGACGTGGTGGTTCTCGGCGACCTGCCCGCATCGAGTCTGTCTCGCGAGACGGTCGCGCGGATCGTGGTGCGTGCGAGAGAGGGGCGCCTGTCGGTCCTGACGCTCGGCGGCCTGGCCGCCTACGGCGCCGGTGGATGGGCCGCAACGCCGCTGGCCGAGATCCTGCCCGTCGCGATCCGCGCCGCCGACGGCCAGGTGGAGGGGCCGATTCGCTTCAAGCGGACAGCGGTTGGCGCGAAGCACTTCATCTTCGATTCCGATGCCCTTTCCGGCGGCGACGTCGACTTCGACGCGCTGCCGCCGCTCTCCGGTGCCAGTGCCGTGGGCCCGGTCCGCCCGACGGCCCGGCTGTTGGTCGAGTCCGAGAGGGGGCACCCCCTGCTGGCCGTCCGCGACTTGGGCCGCAGCCGCGTGGCGACTTTGACGGTGGACACCACGTGGCAGTGGGTCCTCGCTCGCCCCGGGACGGGCGGCGCCCGGATCCACCGGCGCTTCTGGCGGCATCTTGTCCTGTGGCTGGCCGGCCGTGACGGTCGGCCCCGGGCCGACCTGTGGCTCGTGACCGACCGCTCGCGCTACGTGTTGGCGGACCCGGACCGTCCGCCGATGGTCGAGGTGACGGTTGGTGCGAGGGGCAACGAGGCGCCGCGCGTCCGCCTGATGGGTCCTGCGACGGTGGCGGTTCCCATGAGGCGGCGCGGCGACCCGGCGTCCGAGTCGGCTGTCTCGGAGTGGTGCGGGACGGTGCCGCTTTCCGTCCCGGGCGTGTACACGGCCGTGGCCGAAGCAGCGGGCGACGAGCCCAAACAGGCCCGGACGCAGTTGGTGGTGGAGGAGCAGGATTTCGAGATGGCCGACGTCCTGGCGGATCACGCCAACCTGAAACGGATTGCCGAGGCGGGTGGCGGCACGTTCCGCACGGCGGATCGTCTCGGCGACCTCCTGGCCGAACTGGCCGCGGGCATTGAGCCCCGGTACGAGGCGGTCGAGCGGCGATTGTCGCTTGGTGCGGGACGCATCTTTCTCGCCGCCGTCATCGCGCTGCTTGCAGCCGAGTGGTTCCTGCGGCGCCGGTGGGGAATGGCGTGATCGATTTCGGATTGGCGATTTCGGATTTCGGATTGAACGGCGAACAGCAACGGCCCGTGTAAAGCCGATTTCCGTTCGAGCCCGCTGTGGAAGCAGCGGGTAACGTTCGATGCCGCGGGTGTCTTGCAACGGAGGATGAATCGTGATTCTATCACGACGCGCGTTCCTCGCGACGACTGCGAGCGTGGCCGCCGCGAGCGGCACGCTCACGCTACTCGCCGGCCACGCGACAGGAGACGAACCCGTGAAAGACGACGACGCACAACCATTCTTCAAAGTCTACCCCGTCGGCACGGTTGAGAAGACGAAGGGATCGACGTCGATCCGCATCCTCGACAAATATGTCCCTGCCTTAAAGGGGCTCGACGGCTGGTCGCACGTCAACGTCCTGTACTGGTTTGACCGCAACGACACGCCGGCCAAGCGGTCGGTCCTCCAGGTGCACCCGCGCGGCAACAAGGAGAACCCGCTGACGGGCGTCTTCGCGTGCCGGTCTCCCGTGCGGCCGAACCTCATTGCCCTGACCGTGTGCAAGATCCTTGCGGTCGAGGGCAACGTCGTGAAGGTGGACACGATCGACGCCTTCGACAAGACGCCCGTCCTGGACCTCAAACCCGCCCTTGCGTCGGACGCGCCGCAGGATGCGAAAGGACCGTCCTGGCTGGGGCGTCCAAAGAAGAAGGATTGACCGCTTTGGCGTTCGCTCCCCGGGCGTCGGGTTGGAGGGCACCATGGACTGTCGTGACATGCGGCCGGGTGCTACCTTGTCTGCTCGACGCGCTTGGCGGCCCCTATGACCTTCTCGTACAGCGTCTCGGGGGCAATGTCCGCGCCGTTCGGCCAGGCAATGGTGCCCCCTTCGATTCTGGCCTGGCGGAAGAAAGACGCGTCCTTGAGGGGAGCGAAGATCGGGCCCTTGTCCAGGTACTCCGCGAGGTCCACGTCGCCTTCCGTCCCGTCGTCAAAGACAACGCGGTAGATGTAGCCGCTGCGGTACTCAATCGAGACCACTTCGTTGCAGTCCCACATGGCGCACCTCAATCCAACGGATCGATCTTGTTAAGTTGCTCGCCGGCCTTCGCCAGCCTCCAATCCTCTTGCAGTTCAGCGGCATGCAGGTCAATCCATTCCCGCGCCAACCGAAGGGCCGTCCGCGAGCGCAACTCGCCCCGAATGATGTTGCCCCGGAAGTCCATCAGGATCCTGTTGCCCTGATGTTCCGCGTGCAGGTGTGGAGGGTTGTGGTCGTCGTAGTACATCCGGATAAGGATACCAAAGAACCGGGAGATCTCGGGCATCTTATTCCCTTGCCGCTATGCCAGCGGGATCGGACGTGACCGCAAAGACCTCTTTGAGGTCGGGGATCTCCTCGCCATGCTCCAGGCGGTCCGCCATCACCCGCAACGCCAACGCTTTGGCCTTGGCGACGGCCTCGTCGTGGGTCTGGCCGTAGGTCAGGACGCCCGGCAGATCGGGGACTTCAGCAATCCACCGTCCATCCTCTTCGCGTTCAACCTCGACAATCATCGGCTGCACCTCCTGCCTTCAGTATACCCGCGCCCTGCTGACGGGACAACCGTTTGCTGCACTGGGGTGAGGCTTGGAACATGGTCACCCTTAGGGCTGACCATGCCACCCGGCCGGTCGCGTCCGTGGATACGGGCGGCGCCCCTTTTGCCTTGAATTCGCCCGCCGTGCAGGTACACTGTTGGATCGCCGCATTGCATAGTGCAAGGGCTAAGGAGAAGGCCATGGCCAATGTCTATCAGGGGCGACTGGTGGCCGGCAAACACCGGTTCGGCGTGGTCGTGTCGCGGTTCAACGAGTTCATCTCGGCGAAACTGCTGGGCGGGTGCCTCGATGCGCTCGAGCGGCACGGCGTGGCGGCCGACGCCATCGACGTGGCCTGGACGCCCGGCTCGTTCGAGATCCCGGTCGTGGCGAAGCGGATGGCCGAGAGCGGCCGGTACGCGGCGGTCATCTGTCTGGGGGCGGTGATTCGCGGCGCCACGCCGCACTTCGACTATATCGCCAACGAGGCTGCCAAGGGCATCGCCCAGATCTCGCTGGCGACCGGTGTGCCGACGATCTTTGGTGTGATCACGACCGACACGATCGAGCAGGCCATCGAACGCGCCGGCGCGAAGGCGGGCAACAAGGGGGCCGACGCCGCCGCCAGCGCCATCGAAATGGCCAACCTTCTGGACAGTCTCGGCAAGAAGAAGTAGCCGGGCTGCGGTGATGGTCCCCCGAATCGGCCGCGCGGGCGCACCGCGCGTCGGAAACGCTCGATGATTGCCTCTCGCGCCGGTCATTTCCATCTCGTATGCGTCGGTCTTGTCGCCCTTGTTGGCGCCGCGGCGGCCGGCGGCGCCGAGGCCGACGAGATACGCTTTGTCGTCGGCAGCACACCCCGTCACCGCATCGATTCCCGTCTGTTCGGCCACTTCATGGAGCGTGCCAGTTGGGGTGAACCCGGCCCGGAAGGGGCACTCGTGCCGGGGACGCACCGGCTCCAGCCGAGCGTGATCGAAAAACTGCGCGAGATGCACGTCCCCATCGTCCGCTTCCCCGGGGGCACGGACGTCGATTACATCGACTGGTTCGACATGATCGACGGCGTGCCCGGCCGCAAGGGCCAAGGCAGGCCCGTCACGGTCGGCCACCGGGGCGGGAAGATCACCAACAACTTCGGCCTCGACGAGTTCCTGCGGCTGTGGGAGGACCTGAAGGTCCCGCCGCTTCTGGTCGTGAACTTCCGCGACGGCTTTCTCAAGAAGAAGCCGCTCGCCGACGCCGCCCGCCACGAAGCCGCCAAGGTTGCCTACTGCAACGCCCCCGTCGGCGCGAAGTTGCCCGAGGGCATGCACGACTGGCCGGCCGTCCGCGCGAAGAACGGCCATCCGGAACCCTACGGCGTCCGGTACTGGGAGATCGGCAACGAGACGTGGCCCTTCGTCGATGGTCTGCGGCAGCAAGGCTGGGCCGACGAGCGGATCGCCGAATGGTACATCGAGTGCCTCGCGGCCTACATCGACGCCATGCGGGCCGTGGACCCGACGATCGAGATCCTGGTGGACGTGCAACTGGAGGAGAGCAAGAGGATTACGGTCACGCGCCGCATTCGCGAGCGGCTCGGCGACCGCGTCCAGTACTTGGTGCATCACACGTACGTGCCGTGGGGCATCCAGACGGTCGAGCGCGACGGCCGCGACGTGCCCGTCGAGAACCTGACGGCCGAGGACATCTGGAACGCGTGGGTGGCCGTCCCGCAGATGGACGCTGAAGGGCTCTCGACGTACGACTCCGGCGCCCTGCGGCAGGCCCGGCGGCAGGGCTACCCGCTGGCCGTGACGGAGTGGAACTGGAACGGTTGGTGGCGGCTCGGTCGGCAGGGGGCGGGGCCCGCATTGAACTCGAGTTTCGCCAAGGGCGTCGGCGCTGCGGGGTACCTCCACGCATTTCTACGGCAGGGCGAGACCATCGCGATGGCGTGCCAGTCGATGCTCGTCGGCAACCACTGGGGCATTCATTGCGTCCGGGCCGACCCCGAGGGCAAGGTGCCCGCCTACTTCATGCCGACGGGGCAGGTCACGATGTTCTATGCCCGGCATCACGGCACCGGCCGGCTCGACGTAACGGCCGAGAACGTTCCGGTTTACGCGCAGCCGTACCGGATGCAGAACCTCGGTCCGAAGAAGCGGGTGGCTTACGTCGATGCCGTGGCGACGGCGGATGCGCAGACGGTCTATTTCCACGCGATCAACCGGCACTTCAGCCGCCACCTGCCGGTTGCCGTCGATTTGACGGCCTTCGATAAGATCGACAAGACGGCGACACACCGTATACTGGAGGGGCGGCTCAGCGATGAGCCGGCCGCGGGCCAACCGCGCCAGATCGGCCGGTTCCGGACCGAAGGGGTCACCCTTGCCGGCAAGGTGTTGCGCCTGACGCTGCCGAAGCGGTCGGTTTCGATCATCGAGTTCGGCCGCGCGGCGGGATAGTAACCGGACGATGTGGAGTCGATCCTTCTCATGAAGCGACGCGAACAGGCACGCCAGATTGCCCTCCAGGCGCTCTATCAGTTGGACCTGCGGAGCGAGGAGGTCGGCCCCGAGATCGTGGCGTTCCTGCGCGAGAGCACGCGCGACCCGGAGGTCTACTTCTTCGCCCGGCGGTTGACCGAGGGCGCTTGGCCTTGGCGTATCCAGGCCGACCGTCTCATCGACGAGGCCGCCGAGAACTGGCGCATCGAGCGGATGGCGCCCATCGACCGCAACATCCTGCGCCTGGCGACGTGGGAGATGTGCGAGGCGCCGGATATCCCCGACCGCGTCGCCATCGACCAGGCCATCGAGTTGGCCAAGCGATTCAGCGCGGCTGAATCGGGAGCATTCGTCAACGGCGTCCTCGACCGCGTGCTGCGCCTGGCGAAGGGCGAGGGAGCCGTGCCGGCCTCGCGAACGGCCGAAGAGCCGCAGGGGGCCGACGAGACGCCTGAACATCCGGAACCCGAGGAGTGAACGACGTATGGT
Source organism: Phycisphaerae bacterium (assembly GCA_035529015.1). Lineage (GTDB taxonomy): Bacteria > Planctomycetota > Phycisphaerae > FEN-1346 > FEN-1346 > JAUVZF01. The sequence goes on from DATKXP010000112.1 coordinate 7,984, forward strand.
CCTTGGCAAGTGGTTGGGCAAACTGACATCCGGGCTCACGAAGACCCGGTCGAAACTGGCCGACGGCGTGCGGAGCCTGTTCGGCGTCGGCCGCAAGGTCGATGCCGCGTTCCTCGACGAACTCGAAGAGACGCTGATCCTCGGCGACGTCGGCGTCCAGGCGACCCTGAAGATCATCGACGACCTCAAAGCCCGCTGCCGCGATCGCGACGTTACGGCCGATGACGACCTGCTCGACGTCATCAAGGCGGACCTGAAGGAGAGCCTCGGCGAGATCGACCGATCGCTCATCGTCAACCCCCACGGGCCGACCGTCTGCCTCATCGCCGGCGTCAACGGCAGCGGCAAGACGACGGCGGTGGCGCGGCTGGCGCGGCTGTTTCTGGATGAGGGCCGGTCGGTCCTGCTGGCGTGCTGCGACACGTTCCGGGCGGCCGCCGACGAGCAACTCCGGATCTGGAGCGAGCGCGTCGGCGTCGATATGATCCGCCACAAGCCGGGGGCCGATCCCGGGGCGGTGGCGTACGATGCGGCCGAGGCGGCCGTCGCCCGCGGCATCGACGTGCTGCTCGTCGATACCGCCGGACGCCTGCACACCCAGGACCACCTCATGCGGGAACTCGGAAAAATCCGCAACGTCCTGGCGAAGAAGATCCCCGGCGCCCCGCACGAGGTCCTGCTGGTGCTCGATGCGACGACCGGCCAGAACGCCATCGTCCAGGCCGAGCAGTTCCGCTCGTGCATCGACGTGACGGGCGTGTTCCTGGCGAAACTCGACGGCACCGCCAAGGGCGGCATCGTCCTGGCCGTCAAACAGGAACTGGGTATCCCCGTCAAGTTCGTCGGCATCGGCGAAGGCGCCGACGACGTCGCCCCCTTCGACCCCGACACGTTCGTCGAGGCGCTGTTTGCCTGAGCCGCTCGAGGCAGAGATGGGCCGGAAGGCATAACTGTCTTGGGGCTTGACGCCCGGCCGGCGGACGCCTAAAAAGGAAGGAAGGGGCAACCGCGGCGGAATGGCGAATCTGCGGTCGCGCCCTCGGGAACCGAAAACGGAATCCAAGGGGAGGAGAGACGATGAGCAAGGCCACCGACAAGGCAACGGTCATCAAACTGCTGAACGCCGGCCGCGCGAGCGAACTGACGGCCATCATGCAGTACATGGCCCATCACTATGAACTGGAGGACGCCGACTACGGCAAACTGGCCGGGTCGATGAAAGAGATTGCCATCGAGGAAATGAAGCACGCCGAGGCGCTGGCCGAGCGCATCCTCTTCCTCGGCGGCGAGCCGACCACCGAACCCGACGGCAAGGTCAAGAAGGGGCAGGCCATCCCCGACATGCTCAAGACCGATGTCGGCCTGGAGACCGGGGCCGTCGCGATGTACAACGCCTCGGCCAACGCCTGCGCCCAGGCCGGCGACCAGATCTCCAAGCAACTGTTCGAGCAACTGCTGAGTGAAGAGGAGACGCACCTGGACGAGTTCCAGAACGTCCGGGACCACCTCGAGCAACTCGGCAACGTGTACCTGGCCACGCTGACGGGCGGCGAAGCCGAGTAAAAGTCGCGGGCAGGGATTCTCACGGGCACGAGCAGGTGTTCGCTGGACACGCCGATAGGAGAGACCATGAGCAAGGCCACGGACAAGAAAAAGGTCATCGACTGGCTGAACAAGGGCCGCGCGCGGGAACTCACCGCCGTCATGACCTACATGGCCCAGCACTACGAACTGGAAGACGCCGACGTCGGCAAACTCGCCAAGGCCGCGAAGGAGGTCGGCATTCAGGAGATGAAGCACGCCGAGGACTTCGCCGAGCGGGTTCTCTTCCTCGGCGGCTCCCCCACCACGCGGCCCGACGCGAAGATTGCGCGCGGCATGAGCATCCCCGAGATGCTCAAGGCCGACATCGCCCTCGAACGGCAGGCCGCGGCCATGTACAACACCGCTGCCCAGGACTGCGCCAAGGCCGGCGATTACGTCACCCAGGAACTCTTCATCCGGATTCTCGCCGAGGAGGAGGGCCACATCGACCTGTTCGCGAACATCCGAGACCATCTCGACCAACTCGGCGACGCCTACCTCGTCACACTGATGGGGGAGGAGGCCGGGTAGGTTCCACGTTGGGGCGATATGACGGCCGCCTGCGTGCCGGCGCGGGCGGCCGTTTCTGTTGGCCGCGGCGCGGCACGCGCGATATACTGCCCGCTCGACCGGTCGTTCGCCTGATGCGAAAGGACGACAATGATCATCTCCGACCTTGCGCGGATCCAGGGCCGCCGCTACCCCGCCCGCCGCCGGACGCAGAACCTCGTGGGCGGACCGGCGCCCATCCAGTGCGAGAACTTCTCGATGGGCTACGTGACGCTCGATGCCGACGGCGGGCAGGTGCCGTGGCACAATCAGGCGAGCGAGGAAGTGTACGTCGTCCTCAGCGGCACGTGCGAAATGTGCCTGGGCGACGAGCGGCAGACGGTGACCGGCGGCCAGGCCGTCACCATTCCGCCCGGCACCTTTCACCAGATCACGAACATCGGCGACGAACCGGCCACGTTCATCTACTGCTACGGCCCGGCGGGCGACGTGGATCACTGGAGGCAGGAACTCGCGGGCACCCTCCCGAAGGCAGGCATCGACGTGCCGCCCCTGCCCGAAGGCGCACGGCCCCAATGCACCGAGAAGCCTGAGAGTTGAGCGTATCCGAGCCCGACGCGGAAGCGTCGGGGCATCGCCGCGCTGCGGCGCGACTCGACCAACGCCGAGCGCACCTTGAGCATTGAGCAAAGGCTGCACATGAGCGAAACCACCTACCACGTCGGCATCATCATGAACGGCGTCACCGGACGCATGGGCACCAACCAGCACCTCGTCCGGTCGATCCTGGCGATTCGCGACTCCGGCGGCATCCGGACGGCCGACGGCGACACGATCGTGCCCGAACCCGTCCTCCTCGGCCGCAACCCGGCGAAACTGAAGGCCCTCGACGCGACGTACGGCCCCCTGAAGTGGACCACCGACCTCGACGCCCTCCTGGCCGACGAGTCGCTCACCGTCTACTTCGACGCGCTGTCGACGTCCCTGCGTCCGGCGAACGTGAAGAAGGCCATCGCCGCCGGCAAACACGTTTATTGCGAGAAGCCCACCGCCCTGAGCGCCCGCGACGCCTACGAACTCTACACCCTGGCGCGCGACGCCGGCGTCAAGCACGGCGTCGTCCAGGACAAACTGTGGCTGCCGGGCCTGGTGAAACTGAAGACGTTGATCGATGACGATTTCTTCGGCCGCATCCTGTCGGTGCGCGGCGAGTTCGGGTACTGGGTCTTCACGGGCGAGGACCCGAACCAGCCGGCGCAGCGGCCGTCCTGGAACTACCGCGAACAAGACGGTGGCAGCATCATCTTCGACATGTTTTCCCACTGGCGGTACGTGCTCGATAACCTCTTCGGCAACGTGAAGGCCGTCTCATGCGTCGCCGCGACGCACGTTCCCAGGCGGTGGGACGAAGAGGGCAAGCCGTACGACTGCACGGCCGACGACTCGGCCTACGCCACCTTTGAACTGGAAGGCGGCATCCTCGTGCAGTTCAACTCCTCGTGGTGCGTCCGCGTCCGGCGCGACGATCTGCTGATCCTTCAGGTGGACGGTACCGACGGCTCGGCCGTGGCGGGCCTCAGGGACTGCCGCGTTCAGTCGCTTCGGAACACCCCGCGGCCCGTCTGGAACCCCGACGTCCCCAACCCCATCGATTTCCGGGAAGGCTGGGAACTGGTCGAACCCGACGCCGCTTGCGATAACGCCTTCAAGGCCCAGTGGGAACGGTTCCTGCGGCACGTCGTCAAGGACGAACCGTTCCGCTGGA
>DATKXP010000113.1:0-20506 GCA_035529015.1 Phycisphaerae bacterium
GGCAGGCGCGCGCACGAACTCTTCCTGAAGGCCCAGGAGCAGTTGCGCCAGGGCGACTGGGCCGGCTACGGCAAGACGATCGACGACCTGGGCCGCCTGCTTCGCGACATGGCCGGCGAATCGTCCGAGAAGTGACACGCCATCCGTAGGGGCGAGGCATGCCTCGCCCCTACACCCGACGAAGGGCTCCTGGTTCCTGTTTGTGACCCGCCCGGCGGCCCGGACGCAAAAGCCCTTGAATCCGCCGCACGTGCGTCTATAGTGAGCCAATTCCGGACGCCACGAAAGGTCCGCACCCATGGCGAAGATCGACCTCGACAACCTGCCAAAGGCCGTCAAGGCGGAAGCCGAGCGGCAACTGGACCTGCTCAGGCGCGGGGCCGTCGAGATCTATACCCAGGACGAACTCCTGGCGAAACTCGCCGCCGCCGTCCACGAGGGCCGCCCCTTGCGCGTCAAACTCGGGATGGACCCCACCGCCCCGGACATTCACATCGGCCACACCGTCGTGATGGGCAAGATGCGGCAGTTCCAGGACCTGGGGCACACGGCGGTCCTCATCATCGGCGATTACACCGCCCGCATCGGCGACCCGAGCGGCGAGGACCACACGCGGCCGGTCCTCTCGGAAGACGAGATTCGGGAAAACGCCAGGACGTACTTCGAACAGGCCGGCAAGGTGCTCGACACGAGCCCCGAGAGGCTCCAGATCCGCCACAACAGCGAGTGGCTCGAGCACCTCACCTTCGCCGACGTGCTGAGACTCGCCGCGCGGATGACCGTCGCCCGCATGATGGAACGCGACACGTTCGAGATACGCTACAAGGCCGGCGACCCCATCGGCATCCACGAGTTTCTATACCCGCTGGTGCAGGGACACGACTCGGTGGCCGTCGAAGCCGACGTGGAACTGGGCGGCACCGACCAGACGTTCAACTGCCTGGCGGGGCGCGACCTGATGCGCGACGCGGGACTGGAGCCCCAGGTCGTTCTGACGATGCCGCTGCTGGTGGGCCTCGACGGCACCGAGAAGATGTCGAAGTCGAAGGGCAACTACGTCGGCGTCACGGAGCCGCCGAAGGAGATGTTCGGCAAACTGATGAGCCTGCCGGACCGTCTGATGGAGAACTACTTCACGCTGCTGACGGACACGCCGCTGCCCGAGGTCCGGGAACTGCTCCAGACTTCACACCCGCGCGCCGCCAAGGAGCAACTCGCCAAGACCATCGTGGCGCGTTACTACGACGCCGACGCCGCCGCGAACGAGGCCGCCGAGTTCCGCCGCGTCTTCTCGGAGAAGGAGCAGCCGAGCGATATCCCCGAGGTGATCGTTGCCGCGTCGGAACTGGAGGACGGACGGATGGGCCTCGCCCGACTCATCGTCGTGGCGGGCTTTGCAGAGAGCAACAGCGAAGCCATGCGGCTCATCGCTCAGGGCGCCGTCCGCATCGACGACGAGGTGCAGAACGACCCGAAGGCCAAGGTCGCGGTCGCGCCCGGCGCCATTCTCCGCGTCGGCAAACGCCGCTGGGGACGGCTCGACATCGGTCAGGCCGGTTAGTCCTACAACGCTACTTTGCCTTTTTATCCGCCTGGTGGCCTTCCCAGGCCACCAGGAACAGGCATGAACTGCATTCGCGGCGGCCTGGAAAGGCCGCCGCGCGGAACGTGGGGTAGTAGTATTAGCCGCCGCGCTTGTCGAAGACCCGCCATAGCGGGCAACGCCCGCGGCGGCGGGCGCGGCGCGGGTTGCCGGCCGGGCGCAGCGCCCTGCCAATCAAAGGTACGCTCATGTACAGATCGGCCATCATCGGCTGCGGCGGCATCGCCCCGACGCACGCCAAGGCGTACGCCGACGCGAAGGAGATCGAACTGGCGGCCGTCATGGACATCGTGCCCGAAAAGGCCGAGACACTCGGCACCGAGTTCGGCGTGCCCTTCTACACGGACCTGGCGGCCGTGCTGGCCCGTGGCGACATCGACTTCATCGACGTCTGCGTGCCCAGCGGTCTGCACGGCGACGTTCTCATCGCCGCCGCCGAGGCCGGCAAACACGCCATCACCGAGAAGCCGCTCGACGTCACCCCGCAGCGGTGCGACGAGATCATCGCCGCGTTCAAGCGGTCGGGCACGACGCTCGGCGGCATCTTTCAGCACCGTTTCGCCGACGGCACGCGCCGGACCAGGGCCGCCATCGACGCCGGCCGCCTCGGCCGCATCACCCTCGCCACCTGCTCCACGCCCTGGTGGCGGACTCAAGAATACTACGACTCGGGCGCGTGGCGCGGCACGTGGAAACTCGACGGCGGCGGCATCCTGATGAACCAGGCGATTCACGCCATCGACCTGCTGGTCTGGTTCTGCGGGCCCATCCGGACGGTCACGGCCCGCACGGCCATGCTGGCCCACGAGCGTATCGCCATCGAGGACGTCGCCGTCGTGGCGGTCGAGTTTACAAGCGGCGCCCTCGGCGCGATCCAGGGCACGACCGCGGCGTATCCCGGCGACGCCGTCCGCCACGAGGTCATGGGCACCGACGGCATGGTCTACCTCGAGAGCGACAGGGTCGCCCTCTGGAAACTGCGCGACGAGATCGAGGCCGGCGCGTCGGGGGAACAAACCGCCGCGGCGCAGGACGAAGGCACCGGCGCATCGAGCGACCCGTTGGCCGTCTCCAGCAACGTCTTCACCCGCAACATCGACGACATCGCCCGCTCTGCGCGCGACGGCACCGAGCCGCTCGTCAGCGGCGAGCAGCACAAACTGGCCGTCGAGGTCATCTGCGCCGCGTACGTGTCGGCACAGACCGGCAAGACGGTCGAACTGCCGCTGGGAGCCTTTACGCCCAAGGTCTGAGGGCCTCCATCGGCGGGGCGAGACGCGCCTCGCCCCGACCACGCAGCGGCCGTGCCGGTCGCAGCCGGATCCTGTTGAGGAAATCGATGCCCCTACCGAAGGTCGCCATCATCGGCCGCCCGAACGTCGGCAAGTCGAGCCTGTTCAACACGCTCGCCCGGCGGCGGATCGCCATCGTCGAGCCGACGGCCGGCGTCACGCGCGACCGCGTCTCCACGATCATCGAGACCGACGACCGCTGGTTCGAACTCGTGGACACCGGCGGCATGGATTTTCGCACCTCGGCCGAACTCGCCGCCGACGTCTCCAACCAGATCGAATACGCCATCCGTGAAGCGTCGCTCATCCTGTTCGTCGTGGACACCCAGGACGGCCGCCAGCCGCTCGACGAGCAGATCGCCGAACGCCTCCGGTCCGTCGGGGTCCCCATCATCGTCGCCGCCAACAAGACCGATAACGACCGCCTGGCGCAGAACGCGACCGACTTCCACGCCTTCGGGTACGAACCGGTCATCGCGGTGAGCGCGAAGCACGGGCGCGGCCGGCGCGATCTGATGGCCGCCGTCCGCAAGCGCCTGCCCGCCGACGCCGCCGAGGCGCCCGGCGAGGTCGCCATGAAGATCGCCGTCGTCGGCAAACGCAACGCCGGCAAGAGCACCTTCATCAACGCGCTGGCCGGCAGCGAGCGCGTCATCGTCTCCGAGATCCCCGGCACGACGCGCGACGCCGTCGATATCCGATTCGAAAAGGACGGCCTGACGTACATCGCCATCGACACCGCCGGCGTCCGCAAACGCAAGAGCGTCAAGGACGACATCGAGTACTACAGCCTGACGCGGGCCCTGGAATCCATCCGCCGGGCCGACGTCGTCCTGCTGCTGATCGACGCGGCGACGCCCGTCAGCCAGGTAGACAAACACCTCGGCCGCGCGGTCAGAGACGAGATGAAGCCCGTCATCCTGGTCGTCAACAAGTGGGACCTGGCAAAGGGCAAGGCGACGACCGGCGACTTCGCCGACTATCTCGGCGAGATGCTGCCCGGCCTCTCCTACGCGCCGCTGTCGTTTGCGACGGCCAAGGACGGGCGGAACGTGCTGGCCACCATCGACCTCGCACGGAACCTGTACAAGCAGTCGCGGTCGCGCGTGACCACCGGCGAACTCAACCGGGTGATCGAACGCGCTGTGAAGATGAAACAGCCGCCCTCTCCGCGGACGACGCTGCCGAAGATCTACTTCGCAACGCAGGTGGCTGCCGAACCGCCCACCGTCGTGCTCTTCGTCAACCAGCCCGACCTGTTCAGCGCCTCGTACCGGCGGTTCATCGAGAACCGGTTCCGCGAGGAACTGCCCTTCCCCGAGGTGCCCATCCGCCTGGTCCTCCGCGCCCACTCCGAACACGAAGGGGACGGCAAGAAGCGCGGCGGGCCAGGCCGCACGAAGGCCAAGCGCAAGAGCAAACGCCGATCCACCTGAGAAGGCTCCAGGTAAACGGGAGAGACGGGATGCGGCCCACCGTCCGGCTGATCGCTTACGGCCTGGCCGCGCTGACGGCCGCCAGCGCCGGCTTTGCACAAGAGGCCCCGTTCACCGAGCGGGCCGTTCTCGACTGCCCTGCCCCGGGCAAGCACATCCGTTTTCCACCCGACGTCGCCGTCCCGAAGGGCTTCTCGGCCAGGGACCGCATCGTCGCCACGTACTATTTCTATTGGTACGACGATGCGTCGGGCCTGCACTTCGTCGATCACGACGGCACGGACGCCCTGACCGATCACCCGGCCAACCCAAAGGGCTACTCGTACAAGCGGCCCGAGTGGCACAAGCAGGAAATGCAGGACATGATGGCCGCCGGCATCGACGTGGTTCTGCCCGTCTACTGGGGCTGCCCGGCCAACCTGATGGCGACACGCGGGCACAACCGCTGGAGTTACGACGGCCTGGCGCCGCTCGTCGGTGCCCAGGAAGCCCTGACGGCCGAGGGCAAGACGCCGCCGCGCATCGGCATGTTCTACGACACGTCAACGCTGCGCCACAACGCCGGCGGGCACCACGTGGACCTCTCGACGGCGGCCGGGCGCGCCTGGTTCTACGCGACGATCCGCAACTTCTTCTCGCTCATCCCGCCGCAGCGGTGGGCCACCATCGACGGCAAGCCGATCGTGTTCCTCTACAGCGCGGGCTTTGCGAAGAGCGGGAGCGACGATCCGCGGCTGCTCAAGTACGTCCACGACCACTTTGCCAGAGACTTCGGCGGCGCGCGGCCGTACATCGTGGCCGAACAGTCGTGGCAACTGCCCGCCGATTCGACGTACGCGTGGGGCGCGGCCTTCGGCCTCAGAGCGCTCGGCGTGGCGGCGGTCGGCCCCGGATACGACGACAGCGCCGTCCCCGGCCGCACGACGCCCAGACAGGACCGCGAGGGCGGCGCGTTTTATCGGCGCAACTGGGAATTGCTCCTGGCGATGAACCCCGGGCGGCGGCCGAACCTCGTCGCCGTCGAAACGTGGAACGAGTGGCACGAGGGCACCGACGTCGCCCACTCCCGGGAGTACGGCAGGCAGTACATCGAGTTGACCCGGCACTACGCCGATCTCTGGCGGGCCGGCAAACACCTGAAGCCCACGGGGCCCTACGCCGACGCTCGGGAGGTATCCATCACCTTCGGCCCCAACGGCAAGAGCAATGGCCTCGGCCTCAAGACCGGCGGCGACGGACTGGCAGAGGTCACCGCGGCCGCCGGCGCCCACTGCATCCAGACGCTCCCCAATCCGCACGGCGAGGGCAAGTACCTGTACTTCGACGTGGACGGCTCGTTCTACTTCGACTCGGGCGGCGCCCTGGACGTGACGGTGGAGTACCTCGACGAAGGCACCCTGCCCTTCGACCTCCAGTACGATTCAACCGACCCGCACGCCACGCTTTCGGGCGCGTACAAGTCGGCGGGGGCTGTGCAGAGGAAAGGCACGGGAGCCTGGCGCATGGCGACGTTCGCCCTCCGCGACCCGCGTCTCGTGAACCGCCAGAACCTGGGGAGCGATTTGCGGCTGTTCACGCCGCGCGGCACACTGAAGGTCCGCCGCCTCGCAGTCCGCCGCGCGCCGTAACGCGGGTGTCGAGCCCGACGGGCCGGTACTCGACGTGCCCCGCGGGACCCGGCTGGAATCCCGTCAAGGCCATCGCGTAAGAGCAATCAGACTCAATGGGCGACGGTCAACTCCCCCATCGGCCGGATGTTCGCCAGTCCCTTGCCCCAGACGCGCTTCGCCTCTTCGACATAGTGGACGTAGTTCGCAAGCGGCACGTCGGCCGAGACGCGGTGGTCGCAGTGCGGGATGAAGGCCCCCTGCTCGACCAGCGGCGTGAGGCGCTCGACCTCGGCCGCGATCGCTTCCTTGCTGCGGGCGAGGACGTGCTTGTCGAACCCGCCGCGCATCAGCAGGTCCTTGCCGAATCGCCTCCGCAAATCGAACGGGTCGCACCAGTCGCCGATCTCCAGCGGGAACATGATGTTGACGCCGGCGTCGAGCCAGATGGGAATCAGGTCGTCGATCCTGCCGTCGCAATCGAGCATCAGGAACTCGCAGCCGTACGACCGCAGAAGGTCGGCGATCTTGCGGTACCACGGCCCGCACATCTCGGCAAACATCTTCGGGGCGATGAGCGGCCCGCGGTTGAAGCAGATGTCCTCCCACATGTGCCCCACGTCGAACGTGACGCCCTGCCCTTTCGCGGTGTCAAGCGCCCTCGCAAGCGGCGTCAGAATGCACCCGGCCAGGTGCTCGACCATCTCCTCGACCAGCGCCCGGTCGTCGTAGAGCATCAGGCTCAGGTTCTCGATGCCGATCCAGTTCCTGAGCACCCCGTACAGACTGCCGCAGTTGATGCTCAAGGGGTACGTGCGGTCGCTGTCGCGGTGCCGGGCGACGCGCTCGGCGTAATCGTCGGGCACGCGGGCGGGGTCGGCCGGATCGAGCCGCTTCCTGTACTCGGGCCACGTCCGGCGGCCGGTCAGGAGGAACTCGGTCGGCTCCGGGATGGTGACCGAGTGCTTGTGCCACTTCTCGACCACCCCGTCGGACCGCCGCTGCCACCGGTAGGTCTCGTCCTCCTCGACCACCTCGGGCTCAAACGCCGGCAGCAGTTGCACGGTGACGCCGCAGCCGATGTCGAAGTCGTCCATGCCGAAGAAGCGGGCCGCCTTCGGGTTGTCGTCGATCTCACCGGGCAGGCCTTCGCCGTGCCAGCGGTCGAGCGTCTCGTTCCAGAAGCCGAAGTCCCACATGGGGCACCGGTCGCGCGGCCCGTACCGCATGGTGGCCAGGAACCGTTGGCGGTCGTTCATGTCGTCTCCCCTGCGTATGCAAAGCGCGGCACCCACCCCACGCCGGGCCATCGCGGAATCTATGGGCGCCGCCCGGCCGGGTCAATGCTTTTCGACAACCCACAACGGCTTGACAGCCGAGACCAGGGCAGTAGAATGCCGGTGCCGGCCAGCCGGAGAGGTGGCTGAGTGGCCGAAAGCGACGGTTTGCTAAACCGTTGAGTGGGTTCACACCTGCTCCCCGGGTTCGAATCCCGGCCTCTCCGCCATATCTGAAAGGCATGTCACAAGTTCCTGTACTTCGTTGTCTCGATGGTGGGGCAATTCAACCCGACGGCACTGGTCCGGTACTTCCGCCCGGCGTTCCGCCGCACGTTCTACGTGTCGGGCGAAGCGCTCCAGAAAGACCTGGACAAGGGGCTGCGATACGACAACCATAAACGGGCGCACCCGGGCTGCCGGAACACAGGGGCCCGGCCGAAGGCTATCTGGGAGACGTCGGGTGGAGAGGGAGTAGTCATGCGTCTTGCGTCAGGCGGCCGAACCGTGTGCATCGCCCTCGCCGTGCTCGCGGCGCTTGTCCTGCCTGCCGTCACGCACGCCGCAACCGAGGACGCGCTGTGTCGGCAGTACCTCGCCATCGTTGAAAACGCGGTGGACCAATTCGAGCCGCTCTGGAAGGACGACTCGCAGCGCGTGCCCAACAGCGGCTACTACGACTTCGGCCGGTACGACACGTGGGGACCGAAGTGGTACGCGCCGGAGATCACCGTGCCCGGCACGGGCATGGTGGTCTTCTGTTACTCGGTGCTGCTGGGCGAGACGGACCAGGCGACGTTCGGCAAACGCCAGGTGCCGCGGGCCGTGCTGCTGGATCACGCCATCAAGGCCATCCGGTGGTGCTGTCTGACCAGCGCGTACGTGGACACGCCTTACGAGTTCCCGATACCCGGGGGTTACACGCGTCGGATCAAAGACGGAAGTTGGATTCGCCCCCACGGTCACCGCACCGATGTGATGGGCTGGCTGACGGTGGGGACCATGCGGCTGTGGGACCGCCTCGACGCCGAAACCAGGAGGCTGGTCGAGCAGGTGATGATCGGGGCCGCCCCGCGCGAGCGGCTGGTCCGGCGGTGGACGTTCGGCCAGGGCGGCAACCACGACATCGTCAAGCAGGACATGGCCAGCACCATCGGCGCGGCCTTCATGTTCCCGCGTCGGGCCGATGCGGCCGCCTACCTGGACGTGATCCGCGGCAACGCGATCGACCTCGTCTCGACCGAGCACGACCGGGCGTGCCGGGTGGTCGCCGACGGCCGGCCCGTTCACGAGTGGTCGCAGGGCTGGAACCTGTACCCGGATTACTCGAGCGATCATCACGGCTGGGCGCAGGTGTGGTACGGCGGCGACCTGCTGTTCGAGGCGCGCTGTTACGTGGAGTTCATGAGCCGCCTGGCCGGGATGAAGGTGCCGGAGGTCTTCACCTACGACGGCAACGGCTTCGACGGCGTGCTGGCGTGGCACAAGGTGCTGTGTCTGCCCGAGGGCGAACCCGCCTCGGTCCACGGCATGGAGTACGATGCGTACTACGGCGCGGGACTGCTGGCCTACTGCTACGGCGCGGTCGTGAAGAAGGACCCGGTCTCGGCGGCCCTGGAGGAGCGGGCGGCGGGGCTGCTGCGGCGGCACACGCGGGCGGTCGGCGTGTACGACTATCATCGCAACTCCTGGGCCAAGGCGGCCGCGGCGTACCTGATGCACAGGCTGGCCGGGCGGCGGGCCGAGCCGCCGCCAATCGAACAGGCGTGGGACGCGCTGCAGGGAGCCTTCCACTACCGCTGGCAGAAGAACCTGATCCATCGCGATACGGACCGGTGGGCCGCCTTCTCGTGGGGCAGCACGTCCAATACGGGAAAGGTCGCGCCGTGCGGGTTCGTCGTGCCGGCGCGGGGGCTCCGGGAGAACCTGGAGCCGCTGGTCTACTTCCATCCGCAGTCGCTCACCGGCGAGGTCTCGGTCACCGCCGCCGGCAAGCCGCAGGCCAAGGCACTGTCCGAGCCGATCTATCGGTACCGGTGTCGCGATGACGGCATACAGACCGCCGGCGTGGTAAGCGGCCCTCTGCTGGACCGCTACTACGCGTTCTGGTCGCTGCCCGACGGGCCCTGCGTGCTGTTCACCGTGCTGCGAACGCGGGCCGAGTGCGAGGTGACCTGGACGGGTCTGCCCGTACAGTTCTATGCCCGGCCGGGGATGACGTCGGGCCGGCGGTACGTTGACGCGCAGGGCGAGCAGCCGCTCGAACAGCCGGCCGAACGCACGTCCTCCTGGTGGTGCGTGGACGATGCCCTGGGGATGGTCGTGGCGGGCGGCACCGGCCGGGCCCGTATCCAAAGGTCGGTCGGCAACAACTGGGCCCGGACCGACGCCTACAAGGACAAGTGCGACGGCGTGTTCGTCTCGGGCCTCCGCGCCGCGAAGGCGGCGCCGGAGACCGCGCCCGTCGATTTGGCTGCCACCCTTTGGACCGACACGCCGCACGATCGCATCGCCCGAATGGCGGGAACCGCGCGGCGGATCACGCCGCTACCGCCAGGGTGGAAGGGCCAAGTCATCGACGATCCGCACCGGTCCGGCACGCGCCACCTGGCCGTCGTGAACCTGTTCGGCCTGGACACATCGGCCACCGTTGACGTCTCGATGCCCGAAGGGGCGGCCGTCGTCTCCGCCGGCACGACGGTCACCGGCCGGACCGGCCGGACGTGCCTGCACCTGGAGGCCCTCGAGACGTTCGGCGAGTCGGTGGAGGTCTATGCCGAGGTGCTCGACGGCGGGGAGGCGATCGCCCGGCGCGTCACGCCAACGCGCTACGTCTTCCAACCGGCCGGCGGCAAGCCTGTGCGCCTGGCGCTGCGGTACACCGGCGGGGCCGCCAAGGGGGCCGTGTGGATTTCTGGCGACGGCGGCGAGCCGCAGCGGTTCCCGCCGGACGCGGCGGGCGGCGTCCCCCGGTTCGTCGTGGACCTCGAGGGGCCGGGCCGCCTCGAGATCCAGTGCCCCGCCGCCGACCACGTCGGGCCCGCGGTTGAGATCGCCGACATCCACGTGCGCCACGAGGACGCGGTCAGCGTCGAGGTGACGGCCGCCGACCGGAGCGGCATCGCCGGCGTCGAACTGTTCTGCGACGGCCGGTCGCTGGGCGCCCGTGCCTCCCCGCCGTACGCCTGGACGCATCGCCCCGGCAAGGGCAGCCACACGTACCATGCCGTGGCGACCGACGGGGCGGCCCGGCCCAACCGGCGATCCTCGTTCAAACGGACCGTGGACGTCGGCGTCACGAGCCGATAGGGAGCACGACGATGGCAGGCACGCATCCTTCTCTCACGCGGACCGCGGCGACGTGCATGGCGATCTTCCTCTGTTCGCTGCCGGCCCCGGCCGCCGAGGTCGTGAAGGCGCCGTCCCCCGGCGCCCGGCTGGCCTGGTGGAAGGCCGAGACCTCACTCTCCGAAAGCGGCACCCTCTCGCTTGCGGGCAAGACGTGGTGGGCCAAGGCCAAGGCGCTTAAGCCGCGTGAGCACTTCGCGCTCGAGAGCGCGCTGCCCGGCGGTGGACGCATGCTTGTCCGGCGCGAGCAATCGAGCGCCAAGGGCAAGACGCTCGACATGCTCGTCTGGGTGATCGATGACGACGGCGACATGCCCGAAGGCGCCGACAACGGCGACACCGACAGCGACTGCTACGTGGTGGATTACGGCATCGACGGCACGGTGGACCGCATGGTCGATTACCTCGACAACGACGGCGACGGCGACCCCGATGAGATGGACATCCGCTACTTTCACGGCGGCCAACTGCGGATCGCCTGGTTCGGTTTCGACCTCGACGACGACAGCGGCATGTGGAGCCTCGCCAATTACCAGTACGACCACGATTTCTTCCGAAGCGACCCCTACGGCGACAGCATGATCTGCGCGGGCAAGTACGATCCCGAGCGCCGGCGATGGACGCCCATCAGCGAGTGCCCCTTTGCCTTCTACGACACGGACGGCGACGGGTTCTCGGAAGCGGTGGTGCGCGCCAGCGCCGTGCCGCTGGGCTTTGACCCGAAGACCGAGCGCGACCCCGGCAACTCGCTGTTCAGTTTCACCAAGCCATTCGAACCGCGCATGCGCAAGATCGGCGTGGTCAACGTCCGCTACAGCATCGACCTGGACAACCTCAGCAGCAAGGACCGGCCGCTGCACTACGACCTGGGATTCAACATGATCGGGCGGCTGCCGTACACGTTCCCGGCCATGGAGCACACGAACCGCCTGCGTCGCCCCCCGGAGACGGTCATCTGCGTGCCGCACGCCGCCGCGCGCGGCGTGGCCGAGACGTACCCCGCCGAGGCGACCGGCTTCTCCTGGCGCGAGTACGCCGACGACACGGTGACGCTGGGCTTCGGCCCCCGCGCCGACAAGGACCGCCGGTGGGAGGGCGTGTTCTGGATCTGGCGTCGCCGCGTCATGCACAACACCGGCGGCCCCACGCAGACGTGGAACATGCGCCGCGAGTACCGGCCCACGCCGTCCACCCGACGCGAACTCTACTATTGCCGCGCCGACCGGCGCATTCACCTCAAGGGCGCCGCCGAAGGCTGGCTTCGCGTCGGCCATCTCGGCGGCGGCGGGGCGTGGGGCGAGATCCGCATGTTCGACACCGACGCCGACGGCTACTTCGACCGCTGGGAAACCTACCGGGCCGGCACGGCCACCCCCGCCCGGATCGCCACGGTGCGCGACGCCGGCGTCCGCGACCTGCCCGCCGACTGGACGGAACTTGGCCGCATCTACACCCGCGAGATCCTGCCGGAGGCGCTGCGGGCCGACCGCGAGACCATCGACGCCATGCGCCGAGTGTTGCCCGACCACCCGGTGCCCGAATCGTTGCAGAAGGCCCTGGCCGACGCCGACGACGACACCGAAAAACGCTACGCGCTGGATCTGATCCGCGAAGACCTGTACCTCGCGCTCGTCCGGCGCCTTCGGGCCGCCACGCCGAACGGCGCAGACCCCGACGAGTCGAAGGCGTGGGACCTGGCCGAGCGGCTGTCGCGGCTCGACGCGGCGTACGCCGAGGGGCGGTTCGACGAGGCGGTGCGGATCCTCGACCGCCTCCACCGGGATCACGAACCCATCCGGGCGCTGCCCTGACTTACGGATAGAGCAGGTGCTCGGCGTTGACGATGCAGTACCCCCCAGGTAAATTGTTCGCGGGAGACGCGTCCGTAACCACCACGGAGCCTTGGCGGATGAATCGCACCGCAGTGCGAACGTTCCTTCTCGTCCTGACGGCCCTGACCGCGGGCATCCTCCCGGCCTTGGCCCGGGCAGGCCCTGCGGAGATCGGTTTCCTCGTGGCACAGGGCTCGATGGAGAGACTGGCGCCCGAATCGGATGCCGCGTGTGACGTGGCGCGGCGGCTCGTCGGCGCACGGTTCCTCCGGCCGACCGGCAGCGCGACGTTCGTTGACCGGGACGGGCGGCCCGTTGCACTCGATCAGTTCGCGGCAATCTGGTGTCACCAGGGCGATACGGCGGCGGTGACAGGGCCGGCCGCCGAGGGCCAGACGCTGTCGGCGCTCCACCAGTACGTGGCCGAGGGGCATGGACTGCTCTTGTCGGGCACGGCGGCGAGACTCATCGCGCCGTTGAAGGCCGGTGCTGTGCAGATCAAGCCGCTGGACTTCGGCCACGACCGCGGCCAGGCCGGGCTTGTGCCGGTGCAACTTGCGCACCCGGCCTTCCGCGGCTTGGCCCTCGAACGGGACGTCCTCTGGATGAGCAACGCCGTCTACCCCGCCTTTGCGCAGTTCCAGCCGGTCGGGAGTCCGGCGGGAGGCATTCTCCTGGCGCGGACACCGGGCGGGCCGCAGAACCCCCTGATGGAATACCCGCTGGGTAAGGGACGGGTGATCGCCCTGGCCTGGCGGCTGTCGCCTCATTATCACGTGGCTCCAGGCACGCTCCGCGCCAACTTCGAGCGCCTCGCCGTCAACCTCCTGACGTATCTGGCCAGTGGCGAAGCGTGGCAGGATTCGAAGCCTCCCGACAAGCGGCTCGGCGTGCCGGCCGACGAGTGGCGGGCACTCGCGATGGCCATCGACGACCTGGACACCACGTTCGGGGATCGATATCCGCGTGGCCCGGAGTATCAGCGTCGGCTCCAGACCCTGAAGAAGTTGCACGACGCCCAGGCGGCCTCGGGCCGGTCCGGTGACGCCCTGGACAAAGCCGGCGCCGAGTTCCGACGGCTCCGCCGCGAGGCGCTGCTGGCCAACCCACTGCTGGACTTCGATCGCCTGCTCCTGGTGAAGCGGCGGGCGAGCAAGATGGGCCTCCCGATGAATTACCAGAGCAACTCCAGCCTGGACCCCGTTGGCTATGACAACGAGATCGCCATCCTGTCGCCGGTCCGTCCCGACGGCAGGCTGACCTCTGTGTTCCGGCCTGAGGGCGGGCAGTTCGTCGGTGATGTGGACCTCCACTTCGATGCGGACCGACTCCTGTTCTCCATGCCGGCGGAGGGTGGGCGCTGGCGGGTACTCGAAGTCCACGCCGACGGCTTACACCGGCGCCCCTTGCCGCTCATCGACGAGCCGGACGTGGATAACTACGACGCCTGCTACCTGCCGGACGACCGGATCATCTTCTGTTCGACGGCCCCTTTCACCGGCGTGCCGTGCGTGCGAGGCTCGGCCCACGTGGCGAACCTCTACCTCCTGGAAACGGACGGCCGCATCCGACGACTCACCGTCGAGCAGGACCACGACTGGTGCCCGACCGTGCTCCCCGACGGCCGTGTCCTCTATCTCCGGTGGGAGTATTCTGACCTGCCGCACGCCTTCTCGAGAATCCTGTTCCGCATGAACCCGGACGGCAGCGGGCAGATGGCGTATTATGGCAGCAACTCCTACTGGCCGCCGTCGATGTTCTATGCCCGGCCGATCCCCGGTCACCCGACGAAGGTCGTGGCGATTGTCGGCGGACACCACGACCTGCCCCGTATGGGCGATTTGGTGATCTTCGACCGAGGCGGGGGCCAGTTCGAGGCCGAAGGGGCCGTGCAGCGTATCCTCAGCCGCGGCCGTCCGGTGACGCCGGTGCTTCTGGATCTGCCCATTGGGCAGACCTGGCCCAAGTTCCTGCACCCCTATCCGCTGAGCGAGAAGTACTTCCTCGTTTCCTGCAAGCCGGCCCAGGGCGCGCCCTGGGGGGTGTACCTGGCAGACGTTTTCGACAACCTCGTGCTCATCTACGAAGAGCCCGACTACGCGATGCTCGAGCCCATCCCCCTGCGGAAGACCCCGCGGCCGCCCGTGCTTCCCGACCGGATTGACGCCACCCGCCGCGATGCCGAGGTGTTCCTGGCCGACATCTACGCCGGGGCGGGACTAAAGGGCGTCAAGCGTGGCACGATCAAGTCCCTGCGGCTCATCAGTTACCACTTCGCGTACCAGGGGATGGGCGGCGAGCCGGATGCCATGGGCTTGGACGGGCCCTGGGACGTCAGGCGGATCCTTGGCACGGTTCCCGTCCACGAGGACGGGGCGGCCTACTTCCGCGTCCCGGCCTACACGCCTGTGGCCGTGCAGCCGCTCGATGGCGAAGGGAAAGCCGTGCAACTGATGCGGAGTTGGTTCACCGCGATGCCGGGCGAAGTGCTCTCCTGCGTCGGCTGCCACGAGGGGCAGAACGCCGCACCGCCCGCCCGTCACACGCTCGCGGCGCGCTCGCCGCCGGCCCGGATCCGGCCGTGGTACGGCCCGGCGCGGGGCTTCGACTTCCGCCGCGAGGTCCAGCCCGTCCTGGACCGGTACTGCGTCGGCTGCCACAACGGCAAGCCCCGGCCCGATGGAAGATCGATTCCCGACCTGACCGACCGCGAGCCGGTGCCTGCGATGGCCAACACGCACCCCTACAACCTCGCCGCACGCCTCACGCCGTCCTACTACGCGCTGCGGAAATGGGTCCGGACGCCGACGCGGGAGAGCGACCTGCACCTTCTGGCGCCCTGGGAGTTCCACGCCGACACGACCCGCCTCGTGCAGATGCTCCAGAAAGGGCACCATAACGTGCGCCTCGATGCGGAAGCCTGGGACCGGCTTGTCACCTGGATCGACTTGAACGCCCCGGCCCATGGAACCTGGACGGTCATCTGCGGGCCCGACCGGGTAAAGCACCAGTGGGAGCGGCGACGCGAGATGCAGAAGCGCTACACGGGCATGGCGGATGATCCGGAGACCGTCGCCGCTACCCGGCGACCGCCGATCGTGCCCGTGATACCCGAGCCGCCCCCGACGAGGACGGTGGTTTCCACGCCGAACTGCTCCGGCTGGCCGTTCGACGCAGCCGAGGCGCAGCGGCGCCAGAAGGCGGGCGGCGGGCCTGCGACGCTCACCCTTTCCCCGGCCGACGGGGTTTCAATGGAGCTGGTACGCATCCCAGCCGGGGAGTTCATCATGGGGCAGGCCGGCGGCTATCCCGACGAATCGCCTCCCTGCCTGGTGAGGGTCCCCACGGCGTTCTGGATGGGCCGCTTCGAGGTAACCAACGAGCAGTTCGCCGCCTTCGACCCCTCCCACGACAGCCGGCTGGAACACGGCGACTATATCCAGTTCAGTCCCGGCGAGCGGGGCTGGACGCTCTCACGACCGAGGCAGCCGGTGGTCCGCGTGTCGTGGAAGGAAGCCATGGCCTTCTGCCGCTGGCTCTCGGCGAAGACCGGCCGCAGGGTCACACTGCCGACAGAGGCCCAATGGGAATACGCCTGCCGCGCCGGCACGGCCACGCCCCTCTGGTATGGGACGCTGGACTCCGACTTCTCCCGCTTTGCCAACCTTTCGGACGCCACCCATCAGGCCATCGACCGGTTCGGCTGGTCGGCTCGGGCCCAGGTCATCCCGCCCTGGCGCCCCGCGGACACGCGGTTCAACGACCACAGCCGAGTCTCGGCCCCCACGGGCACCTACGCGCCCAATCCCTGGGGGCTGTGCGATATGCACGGCAACGTGGCAGAGTGGACCCTGTCGGCGTACAGACCGTATCCCTGTCGCGAAGACGACGGCCGCAACCAGCCGACGGGCGACGGCAAGCGGGTCGTGCGCGGAGGCTCCTGGTACGATCGGCCCGACCGGTGCCGCTCCGCGTTCCGACAGGCCTACCTGCCGGAGCAAGGCGTGTACGATGTCGGCTTCCGCGTCGTGTGCGAAGAGGCCGCCGACACGACGGCCGCCGTGCCGCTGCGTCACTCTCGAAGTTCAGGTCGCCTGCCGCGTTCATGACGGGGCCCGGCATCGCCACATAGCGGCGTGCCGCCCGTCCTCGCGCTCAGCCGCCCAGCCCCGGGCGCCACGGCATGTACTGTCCGCCGTATTGCCGCAACCTCAGCCGGCACGGTGCCTTGTAGAGACGCTGCGTCCCTGCGCCCTGCTCTACGCCTTGGGCGCCTCCACCGGGCGAGCCATCGCCTCGTTCACCAGGGTCACGCCCGCGAACTTGCAGAACCGGGCGAGGTCCTTCGTGAGGTCGCCGTAGCACGTCACGCGGTGCAAGCCGTGGGCCCAGTTCTGCCACAACGCCTGAGCATCGTCGTCCACCTTGACCTTGATCTTGGTGCGGCAGCCGCGCGGCAAGTCCGGGGCCTCGATGATATCGCCCGTGAAGTAGTTCACGGTTTCCGTGCCGATAAGCCGGGCCGTGGTCGTCTTGCGGCCCACCTCCATGAAGACCTGGCAGACGGCTCCTTCCTGGCGCTCCATGATGGTGCGGATATGGTAGGGCGAGGCCTTGCCGCATAGGCCGTCCATCTTCGGCGTGCCCATGCAGTGGGCCAGGATGATGGCATGGTCCGAGCTGTCCATCGTGGGGTCGTTGACGAAACCCGGCTTGCCCGCGAGGCCCTGGAACAGGATCTGCGTCATGGCGGACTGCAGGTCGGACTCGCACATGCCGCCCAGGCCCAGGTTGTTCAGGCGGGCGTGACCGATGCACGGATAGGCCGGCAACTTCCGCCACATGCTGCCGTAGCAATCGACGGTGATCATCGTGGCCTCTTCCTCGTCCAGCAGGCGGTGCATGGCGAGGGCGAGTTTGCACGACTTGAAGATCTCCTCGCGGTTCGGCTCGACGATCCTCCGGGCCCCGGCGACCCAGCGGCGCGTCTCGGCCTCGGCATCAGCGTCCGGCACGGCCTCGTACAGGGCGATGACCCGCTCCTTGCCGACCTGGACGATGTCCGTCCCGAACTTGGCCTTGCAGGCCTTCGCGTAGCCGCTGAAGTCGCGCGTCGTCACGTTCACGATCCTGGCCTCGCGCAGATGATGGATGGCGCGGAACGGCCGCACCGCCTCGGCCAACTCGCCATAGTCGTCCGTGAGGAGGCACTCCAGCATCGCCCCCTGTTTCTGGCGGCAGAGGTTCCCGAAGCCCGTCCACTCGTGGCCGGAGTACGGGGCGGCGAAGAGAACGGTGGGCCTGCCGGCGGCCAGAACCTGGGGGAGTATCCCCATGATGCCCATCGAGAGGTGGATGGCCAGCACGCCGTCCGCCGCCTCGAGTCTGTCCTTGAGGGCGGCGGCCTCCTCCGGCTTGGTCACCAGGTCGCTCGTCACGAACTCGACGTCGGCGAAGTCCTTGCCCATGCGAGCGAACTCGGCCTCGTAGCGGCCTATCTCCTCCTGGAGGTCCATGGCGGGCGTGGGCCAGGCGGCCTTCGGCCGGCCAAGGTACACCTTGGCCACCTTGACCTTGGACTTGCGGCAGCCCGGGCTGACGAGGCCCGGCGCGACCTCCGCCGCCGCTGCGCCGCTTCGGGCGGCCTGGCTCACACAGCCGGCGGCCGCCAGGCCAATCGCGCCGCCCGCGGTCACGGCCGTCAGGAACTCTCTCCGGCTCGGTTTCAGTCCCATGGCACGCTCCTCCCTGTCTCGTAAGACCTGCCCCCGACTTTGATACCACGCGCAAAATGGTAAGTCAACGCGCCGCGGACTTGCCCCCATTTTGGACCCACTTGGTCTGCAAGTTCTCAGGCCCCTGATCCCCTCCCCGTGAGCGGGGGGCTAAGCAGGTGGGATACTCGACGGGTTTCTGGCAACGTGACGCCGGACGATGTATACTTCGGCCGGCGAGAGGGCATTTTGAAACGTCGGCAGGAACTCAAAGGGAAGACGCTGGCGCGTGGCCGGCGTCAGAACGAGGGAGTGCCCAGGCCGAAGGAGGCCGGCCGGACCGAAAAAACCTCCCTTGCACCGAGACCCTGACTATGGCACTTTCGCTGACGACATACAGCCGGGGCTCAGAAAGACACCCTCGGGACATCCCGGCCGCGTGGAGCACACCATGAGACACCGCGCCTTCCTGGGAGCCGCCGCGGCCGTCCTTCTGTTCGCGATGGCCGCGCACGCCCAGATCAACATCGTGGCCGAGCACAACCGCAACGAGGATGCGGCGGCCGACTTCAAGTTCAAGACCGTGGCGCAGCCGGCCCGGAACGATGCGGCGGCCAAGGCCACGTTCAGCATCGTCGATGGGCGCAGGGACCCGAATGGCGCCGACGTGGCGGCCCTGCACGACGGCCGGGTCCCTTCGGGCGAGGATGTGCCGGCCGCAAACTTCTTCTTCCGCGCCGGGACCGACGGGGGGCGGCTCGTCGCGGACCTCGGCAGCGCCATCGACATCGCCTGCGTCAATACCTATTCCTGGCACACCAACACCCGCGGGCCGCAGGTCTACCGGCTCTATGTCGCCGACGGGAAGGCCGAGGGTTTCAACGCCCAGCCGAAGCGGGGGACCGACCCGCAGACCTGCGGGTGGCGCCTCGTGGGGACCGTCGACACCCGCCCGAAGACGGGCGATGGCGGCGGGCAGTACGGCGTCAGCATCTCGGGCTCCGGCGGCAGCCTGGGCACATACCAGTACCTGTTGTTTGACGTCTCCCGCACCGAGGCCGAGGACCCCTTCGGCAACACGTTCTTCAGCGAGATCGACGTCCTCGACCGCGCGGGGCCCCCGCCCCAGGCCGTGCAGACCCCCGCCGCTGGCGAGGGCGTGGAAACCGTCGAGATTGAGGGCGGGAAGTACCGGGTTACCCTCGACACCTCGGAAACGCCCGACCTGACCGGGTGGGCGCGCCAGGAACTCGGGCCGCTCGTACGAGAGTGGTATCCGAAACTCGTCGAGATGCTGCCCAGCCGGGGCTACGAGGCCCCGCGGCGGTTCAGAATCGTCTTCAGCAAGGACATGCAGGGAGTGGCGGCGACCGGCGGCACGAACATCCGGTGTGCGGCAGCCTGGTTCCGCCGCAACCTCAAGGGCGAGGCCAAGGGTGCGGTGCTGCACGAGATGGTGCACGTCGTGCAGCAGTACGGCCGCGCGCGGCCGCGGGCCGGCGCCACCCGCCCGCCCGGGTGGCTGGTCGAGGGCATCGCCGACTACATCCGGTGGTTCCTTTACGAACCACAGACGCGCGGGGCCCAGATCACGCGGCGGAGCCTCTCCCGCGCCCGTTACGACGGCAACTACCGGATCAGCGCGAACTTCCTGAACTGGGTCAGCGAGAAACACGGCCGAGACGTCGTGCCGAAACTGAACGCGGCCATCCGCGAGGGCCGGTACAACGAGGAACTGTGGAAGGAACTCACCGGCGGCACCGTCCAGGAACTCGGCGACGAGTGGAAGGCCGACCTGGCCACGAAACTGGGCGTCGAACCGGCCGTCCCCGGCCCGTAGGACCGGACGTGTAAAGGGCGGAGCAAAACCGTGGCGCCCACGTGATTCTTGTTTTTCCCGCTTGACAGGAACCCTGACATATCCCTGTCCGGCCCAAAATCCCGCCCAAATGGATAGTGGGCTGAACGGACAGCCCTGAGGTCGTCCGATGAAAGGCGCTTACCGCCGTTCCCCGCTGTGCAATGTCGTCCCGGTCCCCGACCCCGAGAAACTGAGCGATGCCTTCTACTTCAAGGCCCACGCGCTCTCGCCCCAGACGAGGCCGACGAAGTCCTTGGTCCGGCACACCATGGAAGTCCTTGACAGACTCCCGAGATGTAGAGACACTGACTCTGGACACCCCAGGACGATCCTGTGACGATCCATGTGGGGAATGTCGGATAAGGCCACGAATGATTTCCTCCGTCAAGGTCTCACCATTGAAAATCACCGGCGTGACCGTCCTTGCGCTTTTGGCTGCCGCGGGGCACGCATGTGCGGAAAAGATGGATGAATCAAACTCGCCGAAAGGAAGCGTCGTCGCAGAACACGGCCAGCTTCGCGTCGAAGGACATCGC
>DATKXP010000114.1:0-3796 GCA_035529015.1 Phycisphaerae bacterium
GTGCACCAGTTGCACACGAAGGCGACGATGCGAGGCTCGAAGGCCTCGGCGGAGTCGGTCGTGTTGGCTTCGGTTTGGGTCATGGGTCTTTCGAACCTTGAATCTGAAATCTCAAATCGCAGATCTCAGATCTCAAATCATTCGAGCGTGGCGATTTCGGCCAGGACCTGTTCGTCGGTGAAACCGTCCAGGTCGATGCTGTTCGAGCGGCACACCGCCACGCACGTGCCGCAGCCCTGGCACAGGCCTTCGTTGACCCGCGCGACGGTCCGGATAACGTTTCCCTTGCGGTCCGTAATGTCGTAATCCTCAATCGCCCGGTACGGGCAGGCGCAGATGCACGCGCGGCAGTGGACGCACATCTCCTCGTTGACGCGGGCGATGATGGGCTCACGCTCCAATTCGGGATTTGAGAAGAGCCCCAGCGCCTTCGACGCGGCCGCCGACGCCTGGGCCACCGAGTCGGGGATGTCCTTGGGCGACTGGCACGCCCCCGCCAGGAACACGCCGGCCGTGGCCGTCTCGACCGGCCGCAACTTCGGATGGGCCTCGCTGTAAAACCCATTCGTGTCGTACGCAATGCCGAGCATCTGGGCGAGTTCGTTGCCCCCGGTGCGCGGGACGATGGCGTCGGCCAGCACCACGAGGTCGGCTTCGATGGTGACCGGCGTTCCTGCCAGGGTGTCGGCGCCGCGGACGATGAGTTTGCCGTCGGCCCGGCGATACACGCGGCTGACGCGTCCGCGGACGTACTCGGCCCCGTCGGCCTCGATGGCCCGGCGGACGAACTCGTCGTATCCCTTGCCGCCCGCCCGCACGTCCATGTAGAAGACGACGGCCCGGCCGTCGTGCACCTTGTGCCGGTACAGGATGGCGTGCTTGGCGGTGTACATGCAGCAGATCTTGGAGCAGTACTCGACGCCGCGTTTGGGGTCGCGGCTGCCGCAGCACTGGATGAAGACGACGGTCTTGGGAATACGGCCGTCGGACGGCCTGCGGATTTCGCCGCCCGTCGGGCCGCTGGCCGAGGCGAGCCGCTCGAACTGGAACCCGTCGATGACGTCCCTGAGTCTGCCGGCGCCGTATTCGCCGTAGGCCGAGTGGTCCCACAACTCGAAGCCTGTGGCCACGACGATGGCGCCGACCTTGACCGTGACCTCGCGGTCGGTGTCCTCGTAGTTGACGGCGCCCGTCGGACAGATCTTGGCGCACACGCCGCACTTGCCCTTGGTAAGCATGATGCAGTGTTCGGGGTCGATGACGGGCTTGTTCGGCACGGCCTGCGGGAAGGGCGTGTAGATGGCGGTGCGGTTGCCGAGCGCGGCGTCGAACTCGCTCGGAATCTTCTTTACGGGGCACTTCTGGTAGCACGACCCGCAGCCGGTGCACTTTTCGGGGTCAACGTAGCGGGCCTTCTGCCTGATGGTGACGTCGAAGTTGCCGACGAATCCGTCCACCTTCGTGACCTCGGCGTAGGTCATGAGCGTGATGTTGGGGTGCGCGGCGGCCTCGACCATCCGCGGCGTGAGGATGCACTGCGAGCAGTCGAGCGTCGGAAACGTTTCGCTCAGCCGCGCCATGTGCCCGCCGAGCGACGGACTTTTCTCGACGAGGACGACCTTCTTGCCGCCGTTGGCGATGTCGAGGGCCGCCTGGATGCCGGCGATGCCGCCGCCGATGACCAGTGCCGTCGGCTCGACCGGCACGCGGATCGGCTGCAATTCGGCGTTCCGCTTGACCTTCTCGACCATGACGCGCACCAGGTCGATGGCCTTGGCGGTGGCCTGCTCGCGGTCCTCGTGGACCCAGGAGCAGTGCTCGCGGACGTTGGCCATCTCCAGGAGAAACGGGTTGAGGCCGGCCTCGGCGGCGGCGCGGCGGAACGTGGGCTCGTGCATCCGCGGGCTGCACGCCGCCACGACCACGCCCGTCAGTTTCTTCTCTTTGATGGCGTCTTTGATCATCTGCTGGCCGGGGTCGGAGCACATGTACTTGTAATCGACGCTCTCGACGACGCCGGGCAGGTGGCCGGCGGCCTCGGCCACGGCAGGGCAGTCCACCGTCCGGCCGATGTTCTCCCCGCAATGGCAGATGAATACGCCGACACGCGCCATGACTAGGCGCTCCTTTCTGCCACCCGCATGGCATCCACGAAGTGGCGGTCAAGGCCCAGCCGCTCGGGTTCGACGCCGGCGGCCAGGCCGAGGATTTCGCTGAGATAAACAATCGGCAGGTCGTGCGGGCCGAGCCCCGCCTCGTTGATCGTCCGCTGCCGCATGTCCAGGTTCGAGTGGCACATGGGGCAGCCGGTGACGATGGCCCGGGCACCGGCCTGCTCGGCGTCGGTCAGGATGGCGTTCGAGAGGTCCACCACCGCGTCGGTCATCGACATGCTGAAGCCCCCGCCGCAGCATTCGACGGCGAAGTTCCAGGGCACGACCTCGCACCCGGCGGCCACCAGGGCCGCGTCCATGCCGGTGGGCTGCTCGGCGTCGTACCCCTCGACGATGTCTTCGCCGCGCGCAAGCAGGCACCCGTAGTACGGCGCGACCTTCAGCCCTTCGAGCGGGGAGGTCAGTTTCTCCCTCAGGCCTTCGTCGAGCAGGCGGCCCACGAACTCGATGATGCTGAGGATCGTGACGCTGCCTTTGAACTCCCGCTCCGTAATGCCGCGCATCTTCTCGAGGAGCGCGTCGCTGCGTCCGAGGCGCACCGTCGTGCCCTTGAGTCGCGAGAAGCACGCCGCGCACGGGGCGAGGACTTCGGTGAGCCCCTGCTCCTCGGCCAGGGCAAGGTTGCGGTAGGGCAGGGCGATGGCCAGGTTGTGGTTGAGGCTGTGGGCGGCGCTGGCGCCGCAGCAGTTCCAGTCCTCGAGTTCCTTCAGTTCCACGCCTGCCACCTCGGCCAGCGCCTTGATGGACATGTCGAGTTCGCGGCCCGTTCCGTGGAGCGAGCAGCCGGGATAGTAACCGATGGTCGTCATCGCTCGTCCTCCTTGCGGAGGCAGGCCTTGAAGATCCGCCGGATCTCCTTGCGGCCGGGGATGACGCGCGGCACGAGGGGCAACTTGCCCTTGGCGAACATGACGGGCGCCAGCAGGACGTCGCTCAGCAGGTCGCCGCTCATCATCTTGTACAGGCCCGTCAGGGGCACTTCGCTCATGCGGCCGGTGTGCTCGACCGTCTTGAGGAACGCCTCGTGGAACTTCAGGATCCGTTTCTGCTCGTGTGGGATGGTGCCTTCGCGGTTGGCCATTTCGCGGACCGCGTCGATGACGGCGGCCGGGTCGAGATCTTTCGGACACCGCTGCGTGCACGTCAGGCACCCGACGCACGACCAGAGGGCCGTGGACGCCAGGAGGCGGCGGCGGGCATCCTCGCCGCCGATCTGGACGAGACGCATGATCTGGCTCGGCCCCATGTCCATGTACCGGGCCATCGGGCATCCGGCCGTGCACTTGCCGCACTGGTAGCACTCGGCCACGGCTACGCCGGTGGCCTCTCGGACCTCGTCGGCCAGCGTCTTCTGACCGGTCTTCGTCACCGGAAACCTCCGCGTTTGGTTGCGGCTTTCCCCCCTCGGTTTTGCATCGGAGCCGGGAAGAGGCCCAGTCGCCGGGCGGCTGCGTCGTACTGTAAAACCGCCGCCGCGCCCGAAGTTTTGCCAAAAAAACCGGTTGTCAGGCGACCTCCGGCCAACCTCCCTTACGAGGACACAGGACCTCAGCGAGGACGGCTATCACCTACCCCAGGAATGATACGGTTTCGGTCGCGGCTTGGCAAGAGAGAACCTCCCG
>DATKXP010000115.1:0-2528 GCA_035529015.1 Phycisphaerae bacterium
GTGTACGAGGGGCCGGGGCTCAAGGGCATCGAACGCGGGACGGTCAAGCGGCTGCGGGTCGTGGCGCTGGAGTTCCGCGCCGCGGGCGTCGGCCGCAACGGCAACGGCGGACCGGCCGGCGGTGCGCTGGTCAGCACGCCCGTCTCCGTCCGAAACGGCACGTGGGACGTGAAGCGGGTCCTCGGCACGACGCCGGTGTACGAGGACGGCTCCGCCATGTTCACCGTGCCCGCCCGCATGCCCGTCTACTTCCAGTTGCTCGACGAGAAGAACCACGTGGTCCAGAGTATGCGGTCGTGGTCCACCCTTCAGCCGGGCGAGACCTTCTCCTGCGTTGGCTGCCACGAGGACAAGAGCGACGTCCCGGCGCCGAAAAGCACGGTTGCTCTAGCGCTGGGCCGCGGCGCCCAGCCGCTGGAGCCCTTTTACGGGCCGCCCAGGGGGTTCAGTTTCCCCAAAGAGATTCAGCCGATCCTGAGCAAGCACTGCGTCCGCTGCCACAACGACCGCTCCGCCGTGCCGACGGGGGGCAAGAAGAAGAACGTGCCCCTGCCCATCAAGGATATGAGTCCCCTCGTGCCCATCGGAGGCCAGTGGCAGTACACGACGACCAAACCCGCCGGCAAATGGCAGAGGCCCGACTTCGACAGCACCGGCTGGAAGAGCGGAAAGGCGCCGTTCGGCACCGGAGGCGTGCCCGGCGCCAAGGTCAACACCACCTGGAACACCCCCGAGATCTGGCTCAGGCGGACCTTCACGCTTCCGGACACCTTCGCCTGCGCCGGCCAGACCATGGCACTCCACTACTGCCATGACGAGGACATGACCGTCTTCGTCAACGGCGTCCGAGTGGCCAGGACGAAGGGGCACATCAGCAAGTACGAGGCGTCCCCGATGGAGTGCGGCATGTTGAGGCCGGGCGAGAACGTCATGGCCGTCCATTGCCGGCAGACCGCGGGCGGGCAGTTCATCGACGTGGGCATTCTGACAAAGGCGGCAGAAGGCGCAGCGGCGCCGAAGCCCCAGGTGGCCGCCCTTCCCAAGGGCGCGAAGAAGGCCTTCAGCCTCCTCGATGAGAGGAACGAGGACAAAGAGTCCAAGCGGATGTGGAGCGATTCGTATCTGGCGCTCACGCAGAACGGCAAGCCCAACCGTATCGTCAACTGGCTGAACGCCCAATCCATTCCGCCCATGCTGCCGCCGTACTTCGCGGGTGCGGCCAAGAGCGAACTGATGGCGATGCTCGAGAAGGGGCACAACGACGTTCGCCTCAGCCGCGAGGAAACCGACAAGATCGCCTGCTGGATCGATCTGCTCGTGCCGTATTGCGGCGACTACATCGAGGCCAACGCCTGGAACGACGCCGATAAAGAGAAGTACGCCCGCTACCAGGCCAAGCGCGACCGCATGGACGAACTCGATCGCGCCAACATCAAGGCCATGCTCGATCCCAAGGCTCGGCCGGTCTCGTCCGACGCCTCCGACGCCGGCACGCCGGCTTACCGCAACGTCGCCCTGAACCCGGCCGACGTGCAGGGGCCCGCCAAGAGTTACCCCCATGCCTCCAGCAACAGCGAGTACAAGAACACGCCGGTCTTCGCGGCCCGATGCGCCATCGACGGGAAGACCGCCAACAAGGGGCACGGCGGCAGGTTCCCGTCGTGGGGGCCGGACAAACGCACGGACCTGTGGTGGAAAGTGGAGTTCGGCCGGCCCGTCGAGATCGACAAGATCGTCCTGTACATCCGGGCCGATTTCCCGCACGATAAGCACTGGCGCAGCGCCACGGTCGAGTTCTCCGACGGCACGCGCGAGACGATCACGATCGCCGGGACCGCCGACCCGCAGACGTTCACGTTCAAGAAGCGGACGGCCGCCTGGCTCCGGTTCACCGACCTCGTCCAGGACGAGCCGCTTGGCTGGTGCGGCTTCTCGGAGGTCCAGGTCTGGGGCCGCGACGCCGAGCCGGCGAAGGTCGCAAGCGGGCTGAGCGGTCCGACGTAAGCCATGCGCGGCGGGTCCGGAGACCCGCCGCGAACAAGAGCGCGCCATCGCGCGGTGGGCAGTCTTGCCCACCGCGGGCTGGGCCGGAGACCGCCGCGCTGAGCGCGTGCCGGCTCGTTGCCCACATATCGCGCGGCGGCCTTCCCAGGCCGCCGCGAACGGTCGCCGCATTATGTCCTGGCGGCCTGTGAAGTTTACCCGCCGTGGCGGGGCCGCCAGGCGGACAAGAAGGGCCAGGGACCGAGCCGATAAGGAGCAGCCATGACGCACCGGGTCGATGAAACGTCGGGATGGCTTGAGTCCGGCAAGTGGTTCGCCGCCGCGGTCTGTGTCGCGCATCTGATGCTGGCCCAGGGGTGCGACACCGCCGCTCCGCCGGCCGGCGATGCGGCCCTCAAAACGCCCAGCCTCCTTGCGGAACTGCCTGATTATTGCCCCACGCCCGACGGCATGGCCATCGACGCCCAGGGCAATATCGTCGTGGCCTGCCCGAACTACGGCAGTTACCCCGCCGACGCCAAGGT
>DATKXP010000116.1:0-3154 GCA_035529015.1 Phycisphaerae bacterium
CCGCGTCTGTAGATGCGCGCCACTGCCCCCCCCACGCCGGGCAGCGGCTTCCGTCACAGGGTCACCCCAGGAGCCACGTCACGAGGTCAGCCGCCGCCCAGGCCGCGCCCGCCACCACGGCCAGCGCGACCCAGAACCCCAGGTCAGGGCGCGTCGTCGGGTCGTACTTGAGGATCACCCGCCGGCCCCCTTCCCTCGCCCGCCGCACGGACGTCCGACTCCACCGTGCCCGCGTAGTGCGCCAGGTCCGCGGAGATCCGCCCGCACGTCTGCATCAGGTCGTTCACCGCGACCGCGGCCGCCACGTATTTCGCCCGGAGCTCCCCGACCACGAACCCGACCCTCTCCCCGTCCATGGCCCGTCCCCCTCCGGGGTAGTCTAGACCATGGCAGGATTGCGGTCAAGCCCCGGCCGTCCCTGCGAGGAAGCCGTGGCGGGGGGCCAGGGACGAACTCCCCCGCCACTGCCCGGCATGGTCAGAGCCACGCCGACGCCCGCGCGCAGCCGTCCAAGAGCCGCACGGTCCCTGTGGGCGAGGCGGACCGTACGCCCGCCACGCGATCCCGTCAAGCGAATTCATCCACGATTCTCCCCGCCCCCCACTCCCCCGTGCCCGCGCCCCGATCTCAAGCCGCTACGGTTCGGCAAATGCAGGCCGTAGCATCGCCCGCCCAGGCTCACCGTCCCGAGCCCCCTGCCGCTCCCCGCCGAAGCCGCGCCGCTCCCGGGCCCCCCCCGGCCCGTCGCGGCCCGCTCCGGCCCCCACAACGTCAAGAAGCGGCCCCCGTGAGGGGCCGCGCCGCACCCTCTTGTCGCGGCCGCGGCCGTTCACGACCGGACGTTTTCTCACACGTCATCAGCCTGTTGAAGATGTTGAAACGTCCCGAATCCTGCCCCGAACTCCCGGCCAGAAGCCGATATAGGTGTGATCGCGCCCTGGTCATAACTCGGTGAAAGGCTGTTCAATGAAGTCGAAGGGCCGCGCCAAGCTCGCCCGGTTCGTCTCGCGGAGCCTCCCAGGCCTGCGCGACGCCTGGGACAAGGCGTGCGCCATGGCCCTCCTCGCCGAGGTCGTCGCCGCGGGCCTCCTGGTCGAGCCGCCCCCGCGCCGGCGTCGCCCGTCGACCAGGTCGCGTTTGCAAACCCAGCGACCGCCGGCTCGATCCAGCCGAGGGGCCCCCCGGTGACGCCGCCCCCCTGGGTCTCGGCCTACGACCGCCAACCCTACGACCGAGGCGAGACCGCGGTGTCCGGTCACATCCGCGCCCCCCGCCGCGACGGCGCCGATCCCGTCGCCGTCTCCCCCT
The DNA here is from genome assembly GCA_035529015.1 of Phycisphaerae bacterium. Classification (GTDB taxonomy): domain Bacteria; phylum Planctomycetota; class Phycisphaerae; order FEN-1346; family FEN-1346; genus JAUVZF01. Next base: position 1,309 of record DATKXP010000116.1, read on the forward strand.
ACACGCGCCCCAGCCACCGCCTGCCCCGGCACCACGTCCCCGCATATTGGCGCGAGTCTCCCTCGAGGTGAGCTCGTCACAGAGCAGCTCGTCGCCGGCCACGTCGTCGCGGAGGTCCTCCACCTGGTCGAGCTCCCCCGCCGCGCCCTGGGCGAGCTCGTCGCCGGCGACCCTCCGCGATGCCATCTTCACCCCTCGGAACCCAGGGTTTTCGTGCTAGCCAGGCCAACTCGATCGTTTTCCCCAGCGGCGGCGCAACGACTTACGTCCGCGGGGATCGCGGGCGACACTGCCACGGTATGCCGGGAGGCCTCCCGCGCCCGGCCGGGTCGCCTCCGCGATTGAAGGACTGGCCTCTCCCGCCCGTCCGGCCTAGCGGCCGTACGTCGTGCGGACGGACCGAAGGGCCGGCCGACGGCGGCCGGACGCGCGGGCCGAGCGTCAATCCCCCCGGGCGAGCTCCTCGCCGGCCACGTCCCCGCGCAGGTCCTCCTCTTCACGGAGATACACCGAGCCCCCGCCATCCGTTCGCCCGCCCACATCCCCGTCCTGGGCCCCCGCCGCGGCCGCGGCGCGGTACCTGTCCACGTCCCGCTCCAGGTCCTCGAAGAACGCCTGGGCGCTCTCCTGGCACGCCTCCAGGTGCCACAGGTATTCCGCGAGCGTCCCGCGCGTCCGGTACGGGTCCACGCCCCCGCGCCCCCCCGTCCGCCCCGCGCAGCGCCCCGCGATCTCACACCCGCGCAGTATCGCCAGAACAACGCCCGTCTGCAGCGCCTCAGGGTCCCGTTTCTCGATCGTCCCGAGGATCCCGCTCAGTCGAGCCAGCGCCCGGGCCCGAATCGCCTCCTCCGAAGCCGCCTCCGCCCCCGCCCCGCAAGCGCCTTCCATGAACCACCCCCCCGCAACTCCGGGGGAGCTGTAGCAGGGCCCCCCGGGTAACCATGCGACGACGACGACGCCGCCGCGCGTCCGGCCGAGCACCGGGCCGCGCCGCCCAGGCCCCGGCCACGGGGCCACGCTCGAAGCCACGGTCCCGTGCGACGCCAGCCCCGGCCCGGGGCCAGTCGGCGCGGCCCTCGTCAGGGCCAGGGCCAGGCCCGCGCCCAGGGCGACGACGACCCCGCCGACCACGACGGCCACGCGTGCCGTGCCGCGGGGCGGCCAGCCCCGCCCACCGCTCCCCGCCCGCGAACGCCCCCGCTCCACGTCCACACTCCGCCCCACCCGCATTGTCAGTTCCTTTCCAGCGGTCTATCACGCCCCCCAGTCCCACAGTCCCGGCCAGGGGCCGGGCAGGCGAACGGCCCGGGCGCGGGGCTCCGCGCGCGGACGCGACGCGCGCTCCGCCCCGCACCCGCGCTTTGCGCGGGTACGACGCGGGGCCTCGCTTGCCCGAAGCGCTTCCGTTATCGTGAGGAAACCCGGTTCCGTCCGGCCCGACACAACGAGCGGTCGGCCTCGTGCCTTATATACTGCTGCCACAACCGGCCACGACGCGCGCGCGCTGTGGTGGGCACTCCGGCCGACCTCGGGGCCGGGCCTCCGCCGCGATCGTCCGGTGTTCGGCTCGCGCGTCACGCCGCGTGCTCGCGGCCGCACGCGTCGCGCCGCGCTCGCGGCCGGCGCCGTCCTGCGGCTTGCAAGCGGGTCGCGCCGTCAAACGGCGCTCCCGGCAACCCTCAGGCCGGCGCCGGCCCGGCACGCTTGTCAGGAAATACATCCACAAGCCGCTGTACTTCCGGCTTACACCCGGCCGCCGCCGCCGCCGTTCTCGGAAGATTTTCCCACCGGCCCGCGCTCCCCGCCCGCGCCCTTCGAGATCTCCCGCACGACGCCGCACAGC
>DATKXP010000117.1:0-25336 GCA_035529015.1 Phycisphaerae bacterium
CCGGCGCGGCCGGCGACTCCATGAGCGTTGACCCCGGCGTTCGCCTCGTGGCCATGTGCGACATCTTTCTCGACCGCGTCCACCAGCGCCGCAAGCAACTGAAGGCCAAGTGGGGCGACCAGGTGGCCGTCGATGACGACCGCTGCTTCGCCGGCTTCGACGCCTACGAGAAGGTGGTCGCGTGCGCCGACGTGGTGCTCATCGCCAACGCCGCCAAGTTCCACCCGCTCCACATGCGGGCGGCGATTGAGGCCGGCAAGCACGTCTTTGTCGAGAAGCCTCACGCCATTGACCCGCTGGGCGTCAAGGAGACAATCGCCGCGTGCAAGTTGGCCGAACAGAAGAAACTGAGCGTCGTCTCGGGCCTCCAGAGCCGTTTCCACACGGGGTACCAGGAGGCGATCAAGCGGATCCACGACGGGGCCATCGGCGAGGTCGTCGCCATCGAGGAAAACTTCCTCCGGCCCCCGTACGGTCTGGTCGCCCGCGCCAAGGGGCTGAACGAGGTCCAGTACCAGTGCAGCAACCAGTACCACTTCACGTGGCTCTCCGGCGACGACGTGCCCCAGTCGCTCGTCCACAACGTGGACCGCTCGATCTGGGCGATGCGCGACGAGGTGCCCGTGAAGTGCCACGGCCTGGCCGGACGCTCCGCCATGTTCGACGAGATCTACGGCAACGTCTTCGACCACCACTCGGTCGTCTACGAGTTCGCGAACGGGACCAAACTCTATGCCTTCTGCCGCACGACAAAGGGGTGCTACAACGAGGTTTCCAGTCTCGTCCTCGGCACCAAGGGGCGCTGCAACCTGTTGGCCCAACGCATCGAGGGGGAAACGACGTGGCAGTACAAGGGCCCGCGCTGCAACCCCTACCAGGAAGAGCACCGGGCTCTTCTGAAGGCGGTCCGCTCCGGGGAGCCGATCAACAGCGGCTACCACATGGCCAAGAGCACCCTGGCCACGGTCATGGGGCAACTGAGTTGCTACACCGGCAAGGAGGTGACGTGGGACCAGGCGGTGAAGTCCGATTTCCACTATCCGCCGAAGCCGGCAGACTGCACCATCGACATGGACCCGCCCGTCCAACTCGGCCCCGACGGACGGTATCCGGTTTACGTCCCCGGCCAGACGACGTTGCTGTAGGGTCAGCCTGAGAATGCGGCCGCATGGGCGGCGGGCTGAGTGTCGGCCTTCTGGATCGTCTCGCCCCTTGACGGGGCCTTGGGCGGCGTCTAGGATGCCCGCCACAGCGAACACGAGGAGAGGCAGGGTGGCCGAGGGACGACTCACGCGACGCGACTTCGTCCGTCAGACGGCCGGCATGGTCGCCGGGGCGACGCTGGCCGCAGGTTCGGGACGGGCCGGGGCCAAGGCCGACGCCGGCAAGATCCTCCACTACAACCCCAAGATGGGGTACCGCCGGTTCGGACGCACGGGGACGATGCTGTCGGAGGTGGGCCTCGGCGGCCATTGGAAGACGCCCTCGGGCGGCCGGTACTGGGCGAGTTTCCCGAACGACAACCCGCCACCCGAGGTTCAGAAGAACCGCAACGAGGTCTGGGCCAAGTGCGCCGAGGTGGGGATCAACTACCTCGACATCACCACCGCGGGCGAAGCCGCCATCTACGGACGCTGCATGAAGCAGACCGGCATCACGATGCACGTCGGGTACTCCGACCACGTCCTGTGCATCCGCAACCCCAAGAACCGCACCGCCGAGAAGATGATGCTCGAGATCGACGAGGGCCTGAGACGCCTGATGATCGAGCGGATGTGGCTCTGGCGTCCGCAGGCCCTGATGGGCGGCGGCCACACCGACGAGGAACTGGAGCGCGTCGTCGAAACGTACGAGAAGGCGAAGAAGCAGGGCAAGGTCGAGTTCCTCGGCATGTCGGCCCACAACCACGACTTCGTCCGCCAGGTCCTTGAGAAATACGGCGACCATTTTCACGGGTTCGTGTTCATGTATTCGGTCAGCCACGAGCGCAAGAACTCGAGCAGCATGTTCGACGTCATCCGCAGCAAGGACTGCGGCGCGGTGGGCCTGAAGCCGTTTCACGGCAACTCGTACTTCGCCAAGATCATCAAGGAGGCGAAAAAAGAGGGCCGCGAGCCCGACCTCGACGGCATGGCCATCGAGGGCCTCAAGAAGATCCTCGGCGTGCCGGAACTGACCTGTACCATCCCCGGCCTGACGACCGTGGCCGAGGTCGAAAACGACGTCAAGGCCTCCTACGAGCGTGCGAAGAAACTGACGGCGGCCGAGCGGCGGGACGTCCGGCGGCTGGCGGCCGCGTCGCTCGACGATCTGCCGCTCGATTACGCCTGGTTCCGCGATACGGTGTACGTCTAGGAAGAAAGGAAACGACACAGTGAGAACGTTTGCGCTTGCTGCGATCATGTTGGCTGCTGCGCCGGCGGCCGCCCTTTGCGCTGCCGACAGCGGCTCGGGCGAGACGGGGGCGGCGGCCTGGACGCCGCTCTTGAACGGCAAGGACCTCACGGGGTGGAAGAAACCGACCGGCGAGGCCATCGTCACGGTGGAGGACGGCATGCTCGTCGGCACGCAGACCACCGGCAAAGGCGGCGACGTCTTCACCGAGAAGGAGTTCGACAACTTTGAGTTGCGGTTCACCTACAAGGTCGTCTGGCCGGCCAACAGCGGCGTCTGGTTCCGCGGCAAGTACCAGTTCGACATCCTGAAGTACACGAACCCCGTCGCGTTCAGCGGCACGCTCTACTGCCCCGGCAAGATGTTCATCACGAAGAACCTCAAGGAGGAACTCGAGAACCGGGACGGTTGGAACGAAGGCCAGATCTATGCGAACGGCGACCATCTCATCCTGTGGCTCAACGGGACGAAGGTCGGCGAATGCCACGACAAGACCCTCAAGAAGGGCCCCATCGGCATCCAGGTGCACGGGGGCGGGAACTTCAAGGGCATGAAGATTACGATCAAGAAGATGGAGTTGCGGCCCCTGAAGCCGGGCGACAAGCCGACCGAACCCAAACCTGCCAGGGCGAAGAAGTAGTACCCCCGGGAACAGGCAACCTGCCCATGACCGTCCGCCGAATCCCCCTCCTCATGCTGTGCGTCCTGATGGCCGCCTCCGCCCTTCCTCTGGCCTGTCGCCTCATGGGCGGCGGGGTGGTCGATGCCAAGGTGGCGAATGCCGTCTGCTACGAGTGCCACATCGACTTTCAGGGCGAGAAACTCGTCCGCGAGCACGAGCAACATCAGGTCGCGTGCGTCCGCTGCCACGGCCCGAGCCAGGCCCACATGGAGGACGAGGTCCGAAAGACGAAGCCCGACTTCATCGCCCGCGGCAAGGCGATGACGATCTTCTGCCTGACCTGCCACAGTCCCGCCAAACACGCCCGCGTTGGGGACCACGCCGACGAGGCCAGGAAGCCTGCCGACCAGCGGCGCACGTGCACCCAGTGTCACGGCGAGCACAAACTGGTCGAAGTGGAAGACATCAAGCCGAAGTGACCCGCGCCCGAGCGGCTCTGGCTCGTATAAGAGGCCGACGTGTTCGCGTGCGCCCTTTGAGCCGCGTTCCTTGTTGACACCAAGCCCTGACGGGCATACAGTGACCTGGTACGGTGTACAATCCGAGGCGGGATCGGACAAAAAAGGAGAGCAAGTCATGGCGGATCGGAAAGTGACGCGGCGCAAGTTCGTGCAGACGGGTGCGGCGGCGGCGGCCGGTGTGGTGGCGGTGGGCGCGGCATCCAAACTATCGGCGGCGGACAAGAGCAAAATCCGCAGCTACAATCCTGAAATGGAGTACCGGCCCTGCGGCAAGACGGGCATGATGGTCTCGGCCGTCGCCCTGGGCGGACACTGGAAACGCGTGGACAAGATGGTGCCGGGCGTGTTCAAGGGCAAAGGCTGGCTGAGCGCCGACCTGAACGACGCCGGCTTCCAGAAAAACCGCTACGACGTGGTCACCCAGTGCATCGAGCGCGGCATCAACTGGATCGACGCCTGCACGGTCCAGGAGGTCAAGGCCTACAGCAAGGCCCTCGAAGGACGCCGCGACAAGATGCACCTGGCCTTCTCCTGGTATCAGGAGGAGATGCGCAGCCTGGGCGGCCAATGGCAGAAGGCCAAGAAGGCGGGCAAGCCGATGCCGGCCGGCTGGATGACCCAGAAACTCATGGACGCCCTGGACAAGGGCTTCAAGGAGACCGGACTGGAGTACGTGGACCTGTGGCGCCCGACGATGCACGAGCAGAGCATCAAGCACGGCAACGACGAAGTTGAGGAGATGATGAGGGCCCTTGAGAAGGCCAAGAAACAGGGCAAGGCCCGCTTCACAGGCTTCTCCTCCCATCATCGCGAGCACATCAAGTGGATGATCGAGACCTACCCCGATATCGTGGACATCGTCGTCACCCCCTACACCGCCAAGACCAAGGAAATGCCCGGCGACAGCCTCTTCAAGACGCTGGCGGAGCACAAGGTGGGCTTCTTCGGCATCAAGCCGTTCGCGGGCACGTCGCTCTTCGATGGCGACTCGTCTCCCCAGAGCCCCCACGCCGAGGCCGACGACCGGCTGGCACGACTCGCCATCCGTTACATCCTGTGCAACCCGACCATCACGGCGCCGATTCCGGGCATCATCAATCCCCACCAGGTGGACAACGTGGCCAAGGCCGTGGCGGAACGGCGGAAACTCGACGTGGCCGAGGCCAGGGAACTCGAGCAGGCCATGGACGAGGCCTGGGCCAAACTGCCCGAAGACTACCAGTGGCTCAAGGACTGGGAGTACGTGTAATCGTCGATGGCGTCTGAAGCCGCAGCAGCGAGCCTTGTAGGGGCGAGGCATGCCTCGCCCCTACGAAGAAGGTGGGACTTCGATCCGTTTCGCGCGGAGAAAGGAGAGCGTGTGATGGCAGGCAAAGGGGTGACGCGTCGTCAATTCGTACAGACCAGCGCCGTTGCGGCCGCAGGCGTGGCCGCCGGCATCTCCGCATCTCAACTTTCAGCGGCCGACAAGAAGAAGATCCTCAACTGCAACGAGAATATGGAGTACCGGCTCTGCGGCAAGACCGGCCTGATGGTCTCGGCCGCGTGCCTGGGCGGCCACTGGAAACGCATCGACAAGATGGTGCCGGGCGTCTTCGAGGATAAACGCAAGTGGCTGAGCGCCAAACTCGACATGCCCGGCTTCCAGAAGAACCGCTACGAGGTCGTCACCCGCTGCATGGAGGTGGGCATCAACTACATCGACGCCTGCACCTGGCAGGAGTGCATGGCCTACAGCAAGGCCCTCGAAGGACGCCGCGACAAGATGTACCTTGGCTTCTCCTGGTACCAGGAAGAAATGCGCAAGCCGGAGTTCCGCACCGAGAAGGCGCTTCTCGGGACCCTCGACAAGGGCATGGGCCAGGCCGGGCTCGAGTACGTGGACCTCTGGCGCATCACGATGCTTTCCAAGAGCGGCCAGCACACCGAGGCCGAGGTCGAGCAGATGATGAAGGCCCTCCAGACCGCCAAGAAACAGGGCAAGGCACGGTTTGTCGGGTTCTCGTCCCACGACCGGAACCACATCAAGTGGATGATCGAGACCTACCCCGACGTGGTGGACGCCTTCTGCACGCCGTACACCGCCAAGACCAAGGAGATGCCCGAGGACAGCCTGTTCGAAACGGTCAAGAAGCACAACGTGGGCTGGTTCGGCATCAAGCCGTTTGCAGGCAACTCGCTGTTCGCGGGCGACGCCACGCCCGACGGCGAGCACGCCCAGGCGGACGATCGCCTGGCACGCCTCGCCATCCGTTACATCCTGTGCAACCCGACCATCACGGCGCCGATTCCCGGCATGATCAACACCGACCAGGTGGACAACGTGGCCAAGGCCGTCGCGGAGCGGCGAAAACTCGACGTGGCCGAGGCCAAGGAACTCGAGCAGGCTATGGACGAGGCCTGGGCCAGACTGCCCGAAGACTACCAGTGGCTCAAAGATTGGGAGTACGTGTAGGCCGCCCGTAGCAGCGCCGCTGGAGCCACGTCAGCCGTTGTAGGGGCGAGGCATGCCTCGCCCCTACGAAGCAATGACGGGGCCCGCGCGCAGAGAAAGGAGAGCGTGTGATGGCAGACAAAGGGGTGACGCGTCGCCAATTCGTGCAGACCAGCGCCGTTGCGGCCGCAGGCGTGGCTGCCGGCATCGTCAAGGCCGGGGCCGCCAACGTGGACAAGGCGAAGATCCTCAATTACAACGAGAATATGGAGTACCGCCGCTGCGGCAAGACGAACCTGATGATCTCGGCGGTGTCGCTGGGCGGGCACTGGAAACGCATCGACAAGATGGTGGGGCGGACCGGCGGCGGCGGGTGGATGGACCACGACATCGGCTCCTCCCCGTTCCTGAAGAACCGCACGGAGGTCGTCAGCCGGTGCATCGACGTCGGCATCAACTACCTCGACGCCTGCTGCCGCGCCGAGGTCTGCGCCTACAGCAAGGCACTCAAGGGCCGACGCGACAAGATGTACCTGGCCCTGTCGTACTGCGGCAAGGAGACGCGCAACCCGGAGTACCGCACCGCCAAGAAACTGCTCGAGTGTTTCGACGAACTGCTCAAGGAATCCGGGCAGGAGTACACCGACCTCTGGCGGATCACGTGCTTCGAGCCGGGCGGGCGGCACACGTTCGACACCTCGTGCGAACTCGTCGCGGCGCTCGAGAAGGCCAAGAAGCAGGGCAAGGCACGCTTCATCGGTTTCTCGTCGCACGACCGGCGGTGGATCAAGATGATGATCGAGTACTTCCCGCAGATCGAGGCCGTCTGCACGCCCTACACCGCCAAGACCAAGCAGTTGCCCGAGGACAGCCTCTTCGACGCCCTGAAGAAATGCGACGTGGGGTTCTTCGGCATCAAGCCGTTCGCCTCGAACTCGATATTCAAAGGCGACTCGTCGCCCGACAGCGAGCACGCCGAAGCAGACGATCGTGTGGCACGCCTCGCCATCCGCTACATCCTGTGCAACCCCATCATCACGGCCCCGATACCGGGGCTCGTCAGCATCCACCAGGTGGATAACATGGTCAAGGCCGTGATGGAGCGCCGCCAACTCGACCTGGCCGAACGCAGGGAACTCGAGCAGGTCATGGACAAGGCGTGGGCCAACCTCCCGCCGGGCTACGAGTGGCTCAAGGACTGGGAATACGTGTAACACGGGCTTGCCTGACAGCGTAGGGGCGTAGCATGCTACGCCCCTACGAGCAAAACGCGGGAGAACCCGCGATGGCCGAAAACAAGGTGACGCGTCGCCAGTTCGTCTGCACGGGCGCTGCCGCGGCGGCCGGCCTGGCTGCCGGCGCCGCCGGTGCGGCCGGCCAACCGAAGAGCAAGATCCTCAACTACAACGAGAAGATGGAGTACCGGAGGCTGGGCAAGACGAACCTGATGGTCTCGGCCATCAGCCTGGGCGGCCACTGGAAACGCCTCGACAAGCAGGTCACGCTGGCGAAAAAGGCCGGCCCCGGCTGGATGGGGGCCTTCCTGGCCGACCCCGCCTTCAGAAAGAACCGCCACGAGATCGTCAGCCGCTGCATCGACGTCGGCATCAACTACGTGGACGCCTGTTCCGGCGCCGAAGTCCTGGCCTACGCCGAAGCCCTGCGCGGCCGCCGCGACAAGATGTACTTCGGCTACTCGTGGTACGAGTACGAGATGCGTTTCCATCCGTGGCGAGACTCGCTCGATAAGATGATGGAGGGGCTCGACTCGGGGCTCCGGCAGGCCAAACTCGACTACGTGGACTTCTGGCGCATCAGCATGGAGATGCCCACCGCCAGGAACCAGACCGCCAAGGAAGTCGAAACGGCCATGGAGGCCCTGCGGCTGGCGAAGAAACAGGGCAAGGCACGCTTCACCGGCGTCTCCTCGCACGACCGCCTCTGGCTCAAAGAGGCCATCGAAACGTACCCCGCGCAGATGGAGGCCATCTGCACGCCGTACACCGCCGACAGCAAGGTCCTGCCGGAAGACAGCCTCTTCGATGCGGCCGGGAAGTGCGACGTCGGTATCTTCGGCATCAAGCCGTTTGCCTCGAACTCGCTCTTCAAGGGCGATTCGTCGCCCGACAGCCCGCACGCCGCCGAAGACGACAGGCTCGCGCGTCTGGCCATCCGCTACATCCTGTGCAACCCCGCCGTCACCTCGCCGATGCCGGGCCTCGTGAGCATTCACCAAGTGGACAATGTGGTGAAGGCCCTGGCGGAACGCCGCCAACTCGACCTCGCCGAGGCTGCCGAACTCCAAGAGGCCATGGACGAGGCCTGGGCCAAACTGCCTCCCGACTACCAGTGGCTCAAGGACTGGGAGTACGTCTAGTAACGATAACGTTAGGTCAGTCTCTTGCGAGGTGGGTCTCTGCACCCACCGCGCAAAGTGGCGTTGTAGGCTGGGGGGATGCCGACGGTTCCTGCTCAACGCTGTCGCGTAGGCCGCTCGTATCGAGATGCCGAAAGAAGGCGTCCGATGGGCCGTCTCGGACGAGGAACTCGGACTGAAGAAGAAATGACATGCACGTGGCCGCGCCGCGGCGAAAGGAGGTAACGTGAGGCAGTTGCTCTGGGCATCCCTGATGGTGGCAAGCATCCTGGCGTTGGGGTGTGACGCGACGCAGGACGAGAAGCCGCCGCTGAAGGCCACCGGCAACGAGGCGGCGCCGCCGAATCCCGGCGGCAGCAAGCCGGCGCCGCTGAAACTCGACAACGACGAGCCGCCGCTTCTTCTCGACGACGCCGAACCGCTTCTCCTTCTGGATAATCCCGGGCCGGTGCTCCTGTTGCGCGGCAGCGGCGACCTGGGCGACCTCCCGCCCGCAGAGGGACCGGTGGCCGACAACACACGCTGCTTCGTCTGCCACATGAACTACTCGCAAGAGAGGCTGGCTGTGGGTCACGCGCGGGCCGACGTCGGCTGCGAGAAATGTCACGGCGCGTGCGACGAGCACTGCGGCGACGAGAACAACATCACCCCGCCCACCATCATGTTCCCGAAGGACCAGGTCGACCCGGCCTGCAAGGTGTGTCACGATCCGGCGAAGGTCATCGAGGGGCATATCTGGTGCATGCGAGAAGTCAAGCCCTCCGACGCGGGAAAGTACTGCACCGACTGCCACGGCAAGCACGTCGTGCCCGTCCGCACCGTCCGTTGGGACAAGAAAACGGGCAAACTCCTCGAGAAGATTGAGAAGAAGGCCGAAGGCGAGTAGCACAAGCCGCCGGCTGCACGCTGCAAACGAAAGCGCGGTGGGCAATCCTGCCCACCGCGCTTCATGCGCTTCGCACGCGCGTACGCTACGGACGCCCGAGGGTGTCCCGCCGCTTCCGCGGTGGGCTCGATCGCCTAGTCCTGCGGCACGTCCACCCACGCGCCCTTCTTCGCCGACTCCAGGACCGCCTCGCATACCTTCTGCGTCGCCAGGCCCTCGCGGAAGGACGGCGAACACGGCTCGCCCTTGTCCACGGCGGTCATGAAATCGGCCACCTGGTGGACAAACGTCTCGGCGTAGCCGATCTGGAGGCCGGGCACCCACCAGTGGTCCATGTACGGATGGCCGCCGCCGTGGTCGGTGACGTGGATCGACCGCCAGCCGCGCAGACGGCCCGCGTCGCGATGGTCGAACCACTCCAGGCGGTGCAGGTCGTGCAGGTCCCAACGGATCGAGGCGTGTTCGCCGTTGATCTCGAACGTGTACAGCGCCTTGTGGCCGCGCGCGTACCGCGTCGATTCGAAGTTGCCCAGCGACTCGTTCTCGAATCGGCAGAAGAAGGTGCAGGCGTCGTCGATGCCCACGGGCTCGACTTTGCCGGTCTCGGCGTGCGTCCGCTCCTTGATGAAGGTCTCGGTCATGGCGTTGACGCGCGTGATGGGCCCGTTGTGCCACATGGCCGTATCGATGCAGTGGGCCAGGAGGTCGCCGGTGACGCCGCTGCCGGCGGCCTTGACGTCGAGCCGCCACGTGGCCATGCCGCCCTGCGGCACGTCGGCCGAGATGGTCCAGTCCTGCAAGAAGACGGAGCGGTAGTGGAAGATGCGCCCCAAGAGGCCCTCGTCGATCAGCGATTTGGCCAACGTGACGGCGGGGACGCGGCGGTAGTTGAACGAGACGAGGTTCGCCACGCCGGCCTTCTCGACGGCCGCGACCATCTTGCGGGCCTGGGCCACGTTCAGCGCCAGGGGCTTCTCGCACACGATCATCTTCCCGGTCTCGGCGGCCGCCATGGCGATCTCGGCGTGTACGTTGTTCGGCACGCAGATGTCCACCACGTCGATGTCAGGGTCCTCGATGACCTGACGCCAGTCGGTGCAGTGCGACTCGTAGCCCCACTGCTTGGCGAAGGCCTTGGCCTCCTTCTCCACCAGGCCGCACGCCACCTTCAGGACCGGCTCGTACGGCACGTCGAAGAAGTGGGTGACCTTGCGGTAGGCGTTCGAGTGCGTCCGCCCCATGAATCCGTAACCGATCATTCCGACGTTCAGTGTCTTGGCCATGACTTGCGCTCCTGTTGCTTGAGGTTCGCGTTTTCCTGGTGCCCGGCACGGCGAAGGGCACCTTCAGCCTGAAGCAGCGCGGCGGGCAAGCCCGCCGGCTAAATGGTTCACTGCCCGCGCGCGTGTCGCGCCTACTCGCTCCAACCGTGTGCGTCGCGGACGGCGACCATCGCGGCGAGGATGTCGTTCCACGTCTGAGGCTGCATCATGACGTCGTTGGGGAACATGCACCCGTCCCAGCAGACGTGGCGGCATGCCTTGGTGAGTTCGCCGCCCTCGTTGCGGAGCCAGAAACCGGCGTGGCGCGGGATGTCGAGTTTGCCGTTCGGGTCGTTCGGCAGGCAGTGCCGGCCGGTCTTGTCGTGCGACCCGGACCCGTGCACCGTCCCGTCGTTCTGAGCGACGTGGAAATCGATGGTCCACGGCCGAAGCGCTGCCGCAAGGGTCTTCAGGCCGGTGTCGAGGACGGCCGTGTCCGAGAGGTCGGCGTCCTCGGGCAGGATCCGATCGTCCGGAGCGTTGTAGCCCATCAGGTACAGCATCGTGTGGGCCATGTCGCACTGGAAACCGAGCGTCTGCGGCCGGTCAACCAGTTCGAGCAACTTGACCATTTCTTTCCAGGAGTGCATGCCGCCCCAGCAGATTTCGCCCTCGGCGGCGAGGCGCTCGCCGTACTCCTCGGCCACGTCGCAGGCCTGGCTGAAGGTGTCGGCGATTCTCTGCGTGTTGCCTTCGGGGTCTTCGGCCCAGGAGGCCACGTCGCACGCCGAGTCGATGCGGATATTGCCGTTGGGGCGGACGCCCAGTTCGCGAAGTGTCCGGCCGATGCGGCACCCCTTGTGGAGTTGGGCGAAGAACTTCTCGCGCTGGGCATCGTCGCCCATGGCCGTTCCGCCGCCCGTGGGCGGCCAGACGGGCGCGACCACCGTGCCGATGACCAAGTTCCGCGCCCGGACCTTGTCGGCCAGGGCCTTCAGGTCGTCGTCGGTCGAGTCGATGTCCACGTGCGGCGCAAACAGGAACAGGTCCACGCCATCGAACTTGATGCCGTCCACCTCGGCCGCCGCCGTCAGGTCCAGCATCGTGTCGAGGTCGATGGGCGGTTCGCCGCCGTCGCCTTTGCCCACGACGCCGGGCCACCCCGCATTGTGCAGTTTCGGGAGGTTGTTGGGTTCGCTCATCGTCTAGTCACTCCTTTTGCTGGAGATGCGCGGCGGCCGAAGTCGCCCGCCAACACTGGCGCCTGTGTGGCCGGGCTGGCTTGCCCAGCCCGGAGTCCTGACAGCCCGGCTGGACGAGCCAGCCGGGCCACACGCCCAGGCACGGCGTCGCGCTACTGCTTTGCCGCGTCGCCGACGTCCGGGGCGTCGGGGTTGACTTCCGGCCCGAAGTACCGCAGGACGACGAGCGGCTCGGTGGCGGAGGTGTTCTCGTACACCACGCCGGCCTTCGCCGCGTCCTCGGTCACGAAGACCTCGTCCTCCGTCAGGTCGTGGAAGCGGATCAGTTTCGGACAGTTCAATCGCAGGTTGTTGATCTTGCCCTCGCCCTGCACGGTGATGAGACCGTAGGCGCCGGTGTCGGGGACCGTCACCTTGACGCCCGCTTCGACCGTGAGTTCCTTCGCCGTGAACAGTTGCTTGCCGTCCACGCGGCCGTAATCGATCCACAGGTCCAGGTAGCCTTCGCTCGCGGTGTCCGCGACGGGGATCGGCTCCAGGTAATGGTTCGCCTTGAAGTCCGGGTCGGTGTTCTGCTCCCAGTCGAGTTGCTCGACGAGGTAGTCGAGGTCCTGATGCTTGTCGGGCGGCACGTCCTTCGTGAGGAGCGACCACGGCACCTCGCGGCCTTCCACGAGGTTCTGGTACATGCCGAACACGTCGGAGCCCCATTGCGGCTCCCAGGTGCAGAGCGACCCCGGCGCGTGCAGAACGCACGGCGGCACGAGCCAGCCGGTGCCGGGTTTCAGGCGGTACGCCTGGGCCAGGTCGAGGATGCCGTTGTCGCCCTTGTTCCAGTCCTCCAGGCACTTGCGGACCTGGGCCTTCGTCGTGCCGGGCGCCAGGCCGAAGAAGGTGTACGGAAAGTTGTTGCCGACGTTGTTGTGCTGCTTGGGGTAGTAGTAGCACTCGGGCTTGCCTTCCTGTCCGACCTTGGCGGCCTGCTCGCCGTTCTGGTGCATGTGATGCGGGATGGGGCCCATGTTGTCGAAGAACTTGCTGTAGACGGGCCAGCGCTTGTACTTCTTCCAGATGGCCTCCCCGACGATGGCCGCGCCCGCTTCCTCGACGGCGTCGCGCAGAAGGACCCGTTTGCCGTCGCAGACGACGTACGAAAGGCCCTCGTCGGGCACGCGGCCTTCGTTGGCGGCCTCGGTCGTGGAGGCGAACCACCGCTCGTCGATGCCGCCGCGGTCCAGCCCGTACGCGTAGAGGTCGTCGGGATGGAGTTTCAGCCGCTGGCCCGGGTGCAGAAACGACCGGGGCACCCAGTTGGGCGCGAGCCTCAGGCACCCCGCGCCCTGCTCGATGGCCGCCTCGACGACGGGCCTGACGTTCTTGCTGACGGTTTTGAGTTCTTTGACCGATTTGGCTGGCATGGTTACCTCCCTGCAATGGAATGCACGGGGCCCACCTTCGCGAATCAGCGATTCGCTTCGGCGGGTCTTCGACAAGCCCCGCGGCTAACAAGTCATCGTCGCGCGAAAACTGAAGCGCACGGCACACGCAATGTACGCTAGGCCGCACGACGTACGCGACGTACGCTAGGCCGTGACGAGTTCGATCTTGCTCATGTCGGCCGGGCCGAGACCCTTCTCGGCCGCCGTGAACACGCACACGGCGCTGCCGCTCTCCTCGAGCGACGGCAGGTCCATCTTCTTTCGCTGGGCGTCGAGCATCTTCAGGCCGACGTAGTCGATGGCGACCGGATTGACGGCCGCCATGATGGCCTTCTCGGCATACGTGAACTGGGGCTGGACCATGGGCCCCTTGTTTGCCACCGGCAGGAGGGCGTCGCCCACGATCAGCCGCTCCTTCTTCCGGATGACGTCCAGGGCGGTGAGTTCCGCGATGAAGGGGTCGCACGTTCCGCCGTGCACGGCCGGCTTGCCGCGCCCGGCGTGCGCGTTACCCGCATTGTGGAAACTGCCGTAGTGGTTCTTCATCGCAAACGTGATGCCCGACCGGACATGCGTCTTGAGGATCGGCACGTTGATGAGCGCCGTGCACCGGCGCGTCAGGATCTTCGCAAATCGCCCCTCGCACGTGTGGAACCGGGTCGGCTCCTCTTCCCAGTCGCCGTCCACGGCGGTATAGGTGACGCCGTCGATCTTGCCGACCTGGTAGCCGGCCTTCTGGAGGTCCTTGCTCCCGCGGTCCCAGACGATGATCTTCTCGGCCGGGACGCCGGCCATCCGGATGCCCTCGACCACCGCGCTCGTCACGTACGGATGGGTGCTCGCGCCCCTGCCGAAGAGGCAGTTGATCTTGACGGCCACGACGTCGTCGGGCTTGACGTAGCATTTCCAGGCGTCGGCCGGGCTCGACTTGCCCGACAGTTTCATGACCACGGCGTGGACCATCTCGCGGACGACCTTGGGGTCGGGCTTGCTGTCCACGACGGCGTTGTCGCGGACGGCCTTGACGACGACCGCCTTCGGCTTGGCCGCCTGGGCAAGGGCCTCCTGGCGTCCGAGGACGGCCGCGCCCACCCCGGCGGCGATGGTGCCCCCAAGGAAATCACGACGAGCCATCTTTGTGCCCATAACACTCTCCCGCGTGCTCGATTCGGCTGCCTCGCCGGTCTGAACTGCGCGTCCCATCCTGTCCCGGCCACCGCGCGGTGCGGTGGCGCTAGGCCGTGACGAGTTCGATCTTGCTCATGTCGGCCGGGCCGAGACCCTTCTCGGCCGCCGTGAAGACGCACTTGGCGCTGCCGCTTTCCTCGAGCCCCTCCAGGCCCATCTTTTTTCGCTGGGCGTCGAGCATCTTCAGGCCGACGTAGTCGATGGCGACCGGATTGACGGCCGCCAGGATCGCCTTCTCGGGGTAGGTGGCGTCGGGGCGTGCTTGCGGTCCCTTGTTGGCCACCGGCAGCAGGGCATCGCCCACGATGAGCCGGGTCTTGTTGCGGATCACGTCGAGGCTGTTGAGTTCCGCGATGAACGGGTCGCACATGCCGCCGTGGACCTTGCGATCCTTCTTGTCACCGTGGGCGGCCCCCGCGTTGTGGAAACTTCCGAAGTGGTTCTTCATCGAGAACGTGATGCCGGCCAGGCTGTGGGTCTTGAGGACCGGGACGTTCACGAGGGCCGTGCACTTCTGCGTCAGGATCTTCGCGAATCGCCCGTCGCAGGTGTGGAACCGGGTCGGCTCCTCTTCCCAGTCGCCGTCCACGGCCGTGTACGCGACGCCGTCGATCTTGCCGACCTGGTAGCCGCACTTCTCAAGGTCTTTGGTCGTGCGGTCCCAGACGATGATCTTGTCGGCCGGGACGCCGGCCATTCGGATACCCTCGACCACCGCGCTGGTGACGCACGGATGGGTGCACGCGCCCTTGCCGAAGAGGCAGTTGATCTTGACGGCCACGACGTCGTCGGGCTTGACGTAGCATTTCCAGGCGTCGGCCGGGCTCGACTTGCCCGACAGTTTCATGACCACGGCGTGGACCATCTCGCTGACGACCTTGGGGTCGGGTTTGCTGTCCACGACGGCGTTGTCGCGGACGGCCCTGACGACGACCGCCTTGCCGCCCGCCGCCTGCGCCGTGGCAGCCTTCTGACCGAGGACGGCCGCGCCCACGCCCGTGGCGACGGTGCGCCCGATGAATTCGCGTCTTCCGAGTCTACCACTCATACCCTCTCTCCTTAATCGGACCCGCCTCAAGCGGTGCTAGCCATTTCCTTCAGGAACTTGAGGCCGTCCTTCGCCAGGCCGTCGGCCGACTCGTAGATCGGCCGCCAGATGGACGCCGCCGCGCACAGGTCCAGGATGCCGATGGCGAAACTCTCGATCGTGACCCACTTATCGTAGCCGACGTCGCGAAGAGCCGCGAAGGCGTCTTCCCAGGCCACCTGGCCCGTGCCGGGGGTGCCGCGGTCGCTCTCGGAGGCGTGGAAGTGCCCCAGGTGCTTCTTGCCAACGGCGCGGATCGCCGCCGCCGTGTCCTTCTCCTCGATGTTGGCGTGGAACGTGTCAACCTGGATGGTCAGGTAGTCGCTGCCGACCGTCTTAACCATCTTCAGCGCCTGGTCCACCGTGTTGATGATGTAGGTCTCGAAGCGGTTGAGTGGTTCGATGGCCATCGGGATCTTCGCCTTCTCGGCGTGCTGGGCGGCGGCCGAGAGGCACTCGGCGCACCACTTCAACTCCTCCTCGGTGGGCGCCTTCCCGGTCAGATAACCGCACGGGGAGTAAAGCGGGCCGGCCACGGCCTCTCCGCCCATCTCGCCGGTGATGTCGATCATCTGTTTGAGTCGGGCCGTGGCCTTCGTGCGTTCGTCGGCGTCCGGGCTGCACGGGTTGGTGCCCGGCATCATGACGCAGCAAGCGGTCATGCCCATCTTCGCCTTCTCAAGTGCCGCCCGGGTCGCCTTCGCGTCGAGCAGGCTCAGGTCGTTGAACGGAATCTCAACGCCGTCGAATCCGAACTCGGCCACCTTGGGAATCAGGTCGAGTTGGTCCTTCGTAAACGCCGCCGTGTACACCAGCAGGTTGAGGCCATATCGCACGTTCAAGGGCGTACCCCCTTTCGTATCGGGTGCTTGGGTTTCACAACCGGCAAGGGCCGCCGCCCCGGTGGCCAGCGCTGCCTTGCCCAGAAAGCCACGTCTCGTTAAGCCGTCTCGTGACATTGCCTGTCCTCCACCATCATGCCGGAACGGGTGCACCGAACGGATACGAGGGGGGCCGGCGCACACCCCCGCCTCGTGTCAGACCAGTCTACGGGGCGGGACGGGTACAGGTCAAGTAAATGGTAGGTGAGCCCTTGGCGCGGTCGTGGGACGGGCAGCGGTCGCCGGGGCTACCGCACGGCGGCCACCTCGCGGTCCATCCGCCCGAGGAGAGCGTCGTAGGCTTCCACCGCGCCGGGAATCGTGAGGAAGACGGCCGCCATGTACCGGCGCTGGCGGTCGGTCTGCCCGGGTTGCGGCCGGGTGGCCTGGGTGAGTTCGGCGGCCAGGTTGTGCCGGTCGATTTCGAAGTTCACGTCGTCCAGGGCCCGGGCCCGCTCGTAGATTCGGGCGACCTGCTCCCGGACACCGGCCTTGCGCTGCTGGTCGGCGCCGGGCGTGATGGCGACGGCGATCTCCTCGGCCTGCGCGAGGACCCGGTCGCGAACGGTCGGCCACAGGAAGTCGGGTATCTTGCGGACCCGTCGCAGGATCTCGACGGCCTGCTCGCCGCTCTCGGCCTGCCCGAACCGCATACCGGTCATGCTCCTGGGCGGCGTGATGCAGCAGGAGAAGTCGGTCAGGCCCTCCTTCTGGGCCGACGTGAGGATACGGTCCACCTTCTCGGCCGCCGTCGCCACCGCCCATACGCCGCGCTTCCCGAAGACGCCTTCCTGGTGCGCGAGGAAGATGACCTTGCGCCGGGCGGCGCTCCGGTCGGTCTGACCGACCTTGCTGGCGTAGGGCCGGGCGCCGAGCGTACGCACGTCGCTTGCCTCGGGCGGCTGATGGCACTGCGCGCAGCCGGTGCGGCCGGCGTCCATCTCCGTGATGGACAGGCGGACGACGGCCGACTCGGTCTTGCGGGCGTCGGCCACGCGCCGGCGGAGCGCGTCGTCAATCTCCTCGGCGGCAAGCAGGCGGCGGCGGACCTCCAGGTACGCGTCGCGGACCTCGCCCAGATCGGGCCGGAATGCGCCGGTCATGGTCGGCACGGCCGGCGAGGCGGCTTCGACCTTCCGCGCGATGTCGCGCAGCGCCACCACCTGTTCGCGCGTCAGGTTCAGCCCGTTGATGAGGTTGATACTGGAGAGATGGAGGATCAGGTACCCCATCGTCCGGTTCTGTTCGTCCCATGGGACCTCGCCGCCGGCGGCCGAGGCCGACAGTGCAACGGCCGTAGCGAGTGCGAGCACAAGCGCCGTTCGCATGGCATTCCCTCCGAAGGGGCGCGCCCTTGAGTCCTTCATCGGTACCAATGCGCCGGCCTCGCCACGGTTTCAGAGGGTCCCGGCTCGGCGCGCTTCGTCTCAGGCTCGTTCGCTGCCTCGGCAGGACGGGTCGTGGCCGGGCGAGACGGATTTGCTTGAAGATTGTACTTGTGTGGGTCCGATGGACTCTATGACGGCGCGTCGGTTTGGTGGTGCCGTCGGAACCAGGCGCAAGGAAGGGCCGCGGGTCTTCGCCGCGGCATGGGAGAACCCAGACCGCCATGAGAAGCCGGTGGCACTATTGGCGTCCGGTTGCGGACTACCTGGGTCTGTTGACCTGGATGTTCGGCGTCCTGGCGTTGGTGCCGCTGGCGGTGCAGGCGTGGTTGGCGGGGGCGGGCGAGAAGGCGGTTACGCCATCGGCGTTCTACGTGCCGGCGGGGGTGGCGTTGGCGTTGGGGTTGATCCTGAAGCGGAACGTGCGGTTCCCTCCGCTGGACAGCCGGCAGGCGATGGTTCTGTGTGCCCTGGCGTGGTTCGCGGTTTCGGCCGTCGGGGCGCTGCCGCTGTGGCTGGGCCTCGACGTCTCGTACCTCGACGCGTACTTCGAGTCGGTCAGCGGGTTCACGACGACGGGCATTACCATGCTCCAGGGCCTCGACGGCATGCCGCGGGGCATTCTGTTCTGGCGGTCGTTCATCCAGTGGCTGGGCGGCCTGGGTATCCTGACGTTCTTCCTGGCGATCCTGTACGCCGGCGAGAGCGCGCACCAGTTGTTCGGCGCCGAGAGCCACAAGGTGTTCTCGCGGCGTCCGGCGCCGGGCCTGTTCCATACGCTGAAGATCCTCTGGCTCATCTACGCGGGCTTCACGGCGGCGGTGGCGGGGGCGCTGTTCCTGGAGGGCCTGAGCCCGTTCGACGCCGTCAACCACGCGCTGACCGCGCTCTCGACGGGCGGGTACTCGCCGTACGACGCCAGCATCGCCCAGTACCGGCAGACGGGCCACCCGCACTATGTGCTCATCGAGTACACCGTGACGGTGGGGATGCTGCTGGGGGGCATCAGTTTCTTCGTCCACTACCGCGTGCTTCGCGGCGGCGTCCGGGCGCTGTGGGACAGCCTGGAAATGCGTTTGTGGTGGACGATTGTGTTCGGCGCGACGGCGCTGGTGATGCTCGATCATTTCCGCAAGTTCGGCCTGGACCCCAGGGACGCCGCCGGCATCGAGGAGACGTTCCGCACGAGCATCTTCCAGGTGGTGGCGCTGGTGACGACGACCGGTTTCGGCACGGAAGATATTGCAACCGATTACTTCCCCGGGATGGCGAAGCAGATCTTTCTGGTGCTGATGGTGATCGGCGGGTGCGTGGGCTCGACGGGCGGCGGGCTGAAAGTACTGCGGGTGGGCGTGCTGCTGAAGATGCTCGGGCGGCAGGTGCGACGGCTCATCTACGGCCGGGCCGTCCTGAACCCCGTGGTGATTGACGGCGAGGTGGTGGATGCGGAGGAACTGCGGCGCGTGGCGGCGCTGTTCTTCGGGTGGATGATCCTGCTGGTCTTCGGCGGGGCCGCGACGGCGCTGCTGTCGGATCACGGGGCGCTGGAGTCGGCGAGCGGCATGTTCTCGGCCCTCGGGAACATCGGCCCGTGTTACATCTCGGTGCCGGACATGTCGGCCCTTCACCCACTGATCAAGGTGGTTTACATTGTGGGCATGGTTGCCGGGAGGCTTGAGATCCTGCCGTTGCTCTTGTTGGTGAGTCGTCGGACCTGGAGGTAGGGGAACGTCATGTATATCGTGATTGCCGGTGCGGGACTGGTGGGCCGGGGCCTGGCGGGGCAACTGGTCAAGGCGCGCCACGACGTCGTCATCATCGACAAAGACCGGGAGGTGTGCGAGTGGGTTGCGTCGCGGCTGGGGGCGATGGCGGTGTGCGGCGGGGCGACGAGCATCGACATCCTCCGGCAGGCCGGCATCGACAAAACTGACGTGGCGGTCTGCACCATGCGGATGGATGCCGACAACCTGGCCTTTGCGGTGCTCGCGAAGAGTTTCGGCGTCCAGCGCGTCATCGCGCGCCTGCGGAACCCTGAGTACGAGAGTGCCTACAGGATGGCCGGCGTTAACACGACGGTCCACGTGGCCGACGTGTTCGCGAGCCAGTTGCTTCTGGAGATCGAAGAGTCGCACCTGAGGCAGGTCTACAGTTTCGGCGCCGGCCAGGCCTCGATCGTGGTGGACACCGTTCCGGACGGCGCGGCCGCGTCGGGCAAGTCGGTCAGCGAGATCGGGGCCGACGCCGGCTTCCCGGACGAGTGCGTCATCACGGGCATCTACCGTCCGAAGACGCAGACGTTCATCATCCCCCGCGGCAAGGCCCAGATTCTGAGCGGCGACCGCGTGTTCATGGTGGCCTCGCACCCGAACCTGCGCCACGCCTCGAAGTACCTTCACAAGAAGGCCTGAGCCGTCCGAGCCTTCGCAGCGCTTCTTCGGCGGCGGGTGGCATGGCCGCGCTTGCGTGGCCATGGCCCCAAGTCCGCGACATGGTCACGCAAAGGCGCGTGACTATGGCCCCCGGCCGTCCGAGGCCTTGGCGCGCCCAACGCTGTTGGCGCGGGAGGCTCGACACCGAAAGCCGACCGTGTATACTGGCGGACGATGAGCGACAGCCCGGTCAAGGAGACGAACATGGCGGATGGCGACCCGACACGGCGGGACTTCTTGAAGACCGTAGGCGTGGGCGCGGCAGCGGCGGCAGCCACGCCGCAGATGGCACGGGCGGCGGAAGGGGCGGGGGGTGGCCGGACGCGGCCGAACATCCTCCTCTACGTCGTCGACGACCAGGGATCGACCGACGCCGGATGTTACGGCAACCCGGTCATCAAGACGCCCGGTCTTGACGACCTGGCGGCCGGCGGCGTGCGGTTCACCAACGCCTTCTGCACGACCGCGTCGTGCAGCGCGTCGCGGTCCGTCATCCTCTCGGGCCTGCACAACCACCGCACCGGCCAGTACGGGCACCAGCACAGTTACCACCACTTCATCTCGTTCGATCACGTCCGGAGCCTGCCCGTCCTTCTCGCCGAGGCGGGGTACCGGACGGCCTCGTGGGGCAAGTACCACGTGGCTCCGGAGACGGTGTACCACTTCGAGCGGTACATCCAGGGGGGCGGCAGCCCGGAAGGCGGGGCCGACCGCTGCCGGGACTTCGTTGCCGATGATTCCGGCAAGCCCTTCTTCCTGTACTTCTGCACGACGGAGCCGCACCGGCCGTTCAAACGCGAAGGGTCGGACGAGGTTGACCCCAAGGACGTCATCGTGCCGCCGTACCTGCCGGATTCGCCCGAGTGCCGCGACGAACTCGCCAAGTACTACAGGAGCGTCCAGCGGGCCGATGCGGGCCTTAAGCGCCTCATCCGCATCCTCAAGGAGACCGGGCACTGGGACGACACGGTCGTCCTGTACGGTTCGGACAACGGCATCGCCTTCCCCGGCGCGAAGACCAACCTGTACGAACCGGGCATGAACCTGCCCTTCGTGGTCCGCAATCCGTTCCAGAAACGCGCCGGCTTTGCGTGCGAAGCGCTTCTTTCGTACACCGACATCACGCCGACGCTCCTGGACTTTGCCGGGGCCACGCCCAAGGGCTACACGTTTCACGGCCGGTCGTTCCGGCAGGCGATGGGCCAGGAGAACCCGAAGGGCTGGGACGAGGTCTACGGCTCGCACACCTTCCACGAGATCACGATGTACTACCCCATGCGGGTGCTCAGGGAGCGGCGGTGGAAACTCATCTGGAACATCGCCCACGGCCTCGACTACCCCTTCGCCAGCGACCTGTGGGCCTCGGCCACGTGGCAGGGCGTCCTGAAACGCGGTGAGACGGTCTACGGCAAGCGGCCGGTGGCGGCGTACCTGAAGCGGCCGAAGTTCGAACTCTACGACCTGGAGGCCGACCCGCACGAAGTCCGGAACCTGGCCGCCGACCCGGCCCACGCCGCGACGCTCGAACGGATGAAGCAGAAACTCAAAGCCTGGCAAAAGCAGACCGACGACCCCTGGATCGTCAAGTGGCAGTACGAGTGACGCGGGGCGCGGTCCGGATGTCGCTGGAGGCCGCGCAGGGGCGGCAGGGATTGTTTATTTCTCGCAGTTCGCCGGTAGTCTCTCCTCGACGTGCGGTTTAAGACGTGTGGAAGGGCGCTGCGCGAAGGAGACGTGTTTGCCGAGGTGTTCTGCGTGCTTTCTTGCCGCTTGCCTTCTTCTCCCTGTGGCTGCGCGGGCGGAGGAGGCCCCCCCAGCCGATACGGTCGGGGCGGCCCCTGTCGCCGAGGAGGCCAAGGCGGTCTTCGCGTCGCTCTACGCCAAGCAGGTCCAGCAGGTCACGGCCAGCGCCGACCGCAAGGACGACGTGGCCCTCGCCGGCCAACTGCTGGATGCGGCGCGGGCGGCCGAGGCCAGCCCCGCGCTGCTCGGTCTTCTCTGCGAGAACGCCCACACGCTGGGCCTTCGCCATCCGGACGGGCACAAGACCGCCGTCGAGGCGATGGAACTGGTGGTCGAGAAGGTGCCTCAGCAGAGGACGGCCGCCCTCGGCAAACTGGTGGAGTTTCACCAGGCCCAGTACAACCGGGCCCGAAGTGCCGACCGCAAGAGCAGGGGGGAGGAACTCTTCGAGGCCATCGCCCGCGCGGCCGTTGCCCGGACCGAAGCGAAGGACTTCGCCGGCGCCGGGGCCCTCTGGCGCCGGGCGCTGCCCCTGACGAAGATCGCCAAACCCAAACTCGCCGACGCGGTGCAACTCGCCATCAAGTTCGCCGCAGCCGACCAGCAGGTGATGCAGAAGGCCGCGGCGCTCGAGCAGCAACTCCGGGCGAATCCCGACGATGCCCAGGCCCGCGAGGCCCTCATCAGACTCCACATCACGGAGTTCGACGACCCGGCCGCGGCCGCAAGGTACCTGCCGGCCGACCGCACCGACATGACCTCGAAACTCGTGACGGTCGCCGCCATGAGCCTCGAACGTCTGCCGGAACGGGCCTGCCTGGAACTGGGCGACTGGTACCGAGGCCTCTCGGCGGAGGCGACCGAGGCCGGCAAGGCCGCCATGCTCCGCCGGGCACGCGACTACTACCAGCGGTATCTGGAGTTGCACACCGACGAGGATTTGGGCCGCACGAAGGTCAAACTTGCCTTGAAGCAGGTCGAGGGCGACCTTGAGGCGCTTCCGTCGCTCATCGGCCTGGGCATCGGCAGGCGTGCCCCCGTCGCGTCCGGCCCCGTGGGGGCCAAGGTCGGTGGAGCGATGAGCGACCTGGCGCTGGTCACGCGACCGTCGCCCCTGCCGGACGTGGTGTCGTGGACGATCGAGACGCGCGAGCCCCGCGGCTTCCTCTCAACTATTGCCTTCAGCCCGGACGGGAAGTTCCTGGCGGCGGCAGGAGACGCGGGCACGATTCGGATGCTCGACGCGGCGGCCGGGTATCTGGTCCGCATGATGCTCGGCCACAACGGCCAGGTTCGTGGCCTGGCCTTCTCGCCCGACGGAAAGACGCTTGCCTCGGCGAGCAGCGACCGGACCATCCGTCTCTGGGACGTCGCGACGGGCCTCCAGGTCAAGGTCCTCGAAGGCCACGAGGGGGGCGTGAACGCCGTCGCCTGGTCGCCGGACGGGAAGGTGCTGGCGTCGGCCTGCAGCGACAAGACGGTGGGGCTGTGGGACGTGGCATCGGGCCGGATGCCCCGTTCGCTTTCGGGCCTCGAGTATGCGGCCAGGTCGGTGCAGTTTACGCCCGACGGCACGTCGGTGCTCTCGGGTGGGTACACGACGCGGATCTGGGACTTCGCCACGGGGCAGGAGAGGCCTGCGGCGAAGCATCTCATTGGCGGGGCCATCGCCGTGTCGCCGGACGGGAAGACCCTTGCCGTCGGCCACCGCCGCGGAATGACGCTGCTCGACCTCGGGACCATGGCGCCTCGTTGGGAGAGCGAGCGCATCTACGGAGGCGTCTCGTCCGTGGCCTTCTCGTCCAGCGGGCAGTTGCTGGCCGTCGGATCTTCCTCCCCGGGCATCTACAGCGCCGCGTCGGGGAAGCCGGTGCGGAGCCTCGACGTGAAGGGCGACGCCGTGGACGCCGTGGCCTACTCGGCCGACGGCCGGTTCGTGGCTGCGTGTGTCCGTGAACTCCGCCCGCCGACCGTGACCCTGCGCGTCTGGGACGCGACCAGCGGCGCCCGCGCCTGGGACACCCAGCAGGCGCTGCGAACGCTGGGCAAAGCGGCGGTCTCGCCCGACGGCAAGTGGCTGGCCTGTGCCGATGGGGGGGCCACGACCGTCCGCTTCTGGAGCCTCGAAAACGGGGCGATTCGCCAAGTGCTTGATGTCGGCGAAAACTACCCCCCTGCTGCCATCGCCTGGTCGCCGACCGGTACGGTGGTGGCCACGGCGTCGTACGAAACGGGCATGCGGTTCTGGGATATCCGGACGGGCCGGCGGGTCAAGACCATCGACTCCAAGGGCATGTTCCAGTCGCTTGCGTGGTCGCCGGACGGCAAGGTCATGGCGACGCACCAGCGCAAGGGCGGGCTTGAATTGTGGGACATGGTTTCCGGCAGGCGCGCCCTCCAGGTCAGCGAGGTCGCCGGTGCGGGTCCGTGGTCACCGGACGGCAAGCGGCTGGCCTGCTCGACGGATCGCGGCGCGGTTGCCGTCGTGGACGGTCGCGCGGGGCGGGTGCTTCAGACGCTCCAGACCCAGTCCCGGGGCGGCAGCCGCGCGGCATGGTCTCCCGACGGCCGGTTCCTGGCCGTAGGGGAGGGGGCGGACCGCAAGTCAGAGTTCAGCAGCGTCTACATCTACGACGCCCGGTCGTTGCAGACGGTGGCTTCGATGAAGGCGACCGAGAGTGCGGAGGGCATAAGCGCCCTGGCATGGTTGCGCGACGGCACCCGGCTGGCGGGGGGAGACTCGACCGGCACAATCCGTTTC
This sequence comes from Phycisphaerae bacterium, assembly GCA_035529015.1. GTDB lineage: Bacteria > Planctomycetota > Phycisphaerae > FEN-1346 > FEN-1346 > JAUVZF01. The sequence continues at coordinate 24,615 of DATKXP010000117.1, forward strand.
TGGGATGCCTCCGGCAAAGCCGCGGGCGAGATCGTCCATCGGATGGGAGAGGTCACGCCGCTGGCGTGGCTTCCCAACGGCTGGTTGCTGGCCGGCTACGAGCGGCTCGTGCGCGTGTGGGACCTGGCCGAGGGGCGGCCGGTCCGGACCTTCATGGCCGTTGGCGGGGAGGATGGCGTCACCTTTGCCGATTCGGGCCATTTCGCTGCGACGGCGGGCGTGCAAGTGGAACGGGACTTCGTCTACGTGGTTCGCGACAACAAAGGCGTCCAGATCCTCAACCCCGCCAAGATGACCGAGCAGCACGGGTGGGAGAACAACCCGGCGAAGCTCAAACAGTGAACCGGCGGTCCGGTCATCGTTTCTGCGTCTGCAGGTACTGCTCGGCGCGAAGGATGGCCGAGTTGAAACCTGCGGCCACTTCCTGCGGCACGGCCTCGACCTGTACGTGCGGCTCGATACCGTTGAACTCGATCGGTTTGCCGTCGATCCCCCCGCGGGTTCGCTCCGAGATACGGACCGACGCGATGCCCGACGGAAACGTCCAGTGTTTCTTCGACGTCGAGGACCCCGCGGTGGTGGAGCCGAAGAGTTTGGCCCCCGCGTAGTTGACGAAGTCGCGGGCCAGCGTTTCGCCGGCCGAGATGCACCCGGCGTCGATGACGACCGCCACGGGCCGCGGCATCGCCTTGACGGCGGCGATGAGGTTCTCGTCGTATCCT
>DATKXP010000118.1:0-29523 GCA_035529015.1 Phycisphaerae bacterium
CGCAGGCGCACCGCCTGGCTGATCATCGAGGCGATGATCCGCAGCAGCCGCACGTCCTCTTCGAGCGACACGTCCTCGGCGAAAAGGCGGCTGGCGCTGAGGGCCCCGATGGCCTGGTTACCGAGTTTGATGGGCACGCAGATAAACGAGATGTCCTCCTTGCTGACGCCCTTGAGGATGCCGGTCTTGTCAAGGAACTGGGGCTCTTCGGAGATGCGCGGCACAACGGCGGGCCGTCCCTCGGCCACGACGCGGCCGGTCACGCCCTCGCCCAGCCGGTACCGGCCGCGCTGCTGCTGGCCGGCCGACAGGCCGTAGGCCGTTTCGATGGAGATCTCGCCCGTCTCGCGGTTCAGCAGGGTGATCGTGCCGCGGAGCATGCCCATGTGGCGGGCCATGGCCTCAAGGACGGGGCCGAGGACGTCGCGCAGGTCGAGGCTCCGCTCGAGGGTCTGGCTGAGTTCCACCAGGAGCGAGAGTTCGGCGACCTCGCGTCCGGCGTCCGGGCGGTCGGTGGCGGTTTTCGACTCGTGCTTCGGTGCCAAGGCGGCGTTCCCTGCACCCGGTGCGGGTCCGTGGGTCGGCATCGCCCCGGGGGCGTGCCAAACGGCGAACATGCCTGCGACGCGCCCATGATAAGTCGCCGGGCGGCGAGTGCCAAGTCCATTTCCGACCACCGCACCGCGCCAAGCCGGCCGCCGGCACGCGATGCCTCTGCGCCGCACCGCCGCGCAGGCAGACAGAGGCTTTCCGAGCCCGTCCCGCGATGCTATGATAGGGGCGTTGCTGGAGCGGGCCGAGGACGCGGGCGGCCGGGCGAATCAAACACGGAACCGGACCATCCCATGGCACAGGTCAGTTCGCAGTTGAGTACGGGGCTACCGGGGTTCGACCGGGTGATCAAAGGGCTCATCCCGGGCGACAATATCGTGTGGCGGGTCTCGTCGGTCGAGGACTACGCGCCCTTCGTCGATCCGTACTGCGCGTACGCCCGGGCGGCCGGGCAGCAACTGGTGTACTTCCGCTTCGCCCGGCACGAGCCGCTGGTTTCGGCGTCGGACGGCGCGGCGGTTCACCGGCTCAGGCCCGAGGAGGGGTTCGAGGCGTTCATCACCGAGATCCATCGGGTCATCCAGCAGACGGGGCGCGGCGGGTACTACGTGTTCGACTGCCTGTCGGACCTGGCCGCCGACTGGTACAGCGACCAGATGCTCGGCAACTTCTTCCGGCTGACGTGCCCGTACCTGTACGACATGGAGGCCATCGCGTACTTCGGTCTGCTGCGGAACCACCATTCGTCGCACGCCACGAGCGCCATCGCCGCGACCACGCAGATCCTGCTCGACGTTTATCGCCACAAAGGTCGGCTGTACGTCCATCCGCTGAAGGTCCAGCAGCGGTACTCGCCGACGATGTACATGCTCCACGCGTGGGAGGGCGAGGCGTTCCTGCCCCTGACGCAGAGCGCCGCCACGTCGGAGGTCCTGACCAGCACGCCGCGACCCGGGCCGGACTCGGCCCTGTGGGAACTGGGCGTCTGGAACCGCGCGTTCCTGGAGGCCGAGGAGGTCCTGAACGCCACCCGCCGCGGCGAGGCCCCGCACGAGAAGGCCGACGCGTGTTTCCGGCGACTGCTCCGGATGGCCGTCTCACGCGACGAGCGCGTCCTGACGCTGCTCGAGGCGCACGTGACGCTGGCCGACGTGCTCACCATCCGCAAGCGGATGATCGGCACGGGGCTCGTCGGCGGCAAATCGGTCGGGATGCTGCTGGCCCGCGCCATCCTCGAACGGGCCGACCCGCGCTGGGAAGACGTGCTCGAACCGCATGACTCGTTCTACGTCGGCTCGGACGTGTTCTACACCTTTCTCGTGCAGAACGGTATCTGGTGGGTCCGCGAGCGGCAGCGGGACCCCAAGACGTTCCTCGACGGCGCCGAGCGTGCGCGGCACCGGATGCTGACGGGCACGTTCCCCGAGGAGATCGTGAAACAGTTCGAGTACATGCTCGACTACTTCGGCCAGTCGCCCATCATCGTGCGGTCCAGCAGCCTGCTCGAGGACAATTTCGGCAACTCCTTCGCCGGCAAGTACGAGAGCGTCTTCTGCGCCAACCAGGGCTCGAAGGACCGGCGGTTCGAGGACTTCCTGTCGGCGGTCCGCACCATCTACGCCAGCGCCATGAGCGAACGGGCGCTGCGGTACCGGGCGCGGCGCGGCATCCTCGACCGCGACGAGCAGATGGCGCTGCTCGTGCAGCGCGTCTCGGGAGCCCTGCAGGGGAACCTCTTCTATCCGCCCATCGCCGGGGTCGGGTTCTCGTTCAACCCGTACGCGTGGAGCGAATACATCGACCCGGAGGCGGGGGTGTTGCGGCTGGTCCTGGGGCTGGGCACCCGGGCCGTGGACCGCTTCGACGACGATTACACGCGCGTGGTGGCCCTGAATGCGCCCCAACGACGGCCGGAGGCCAACTTCGATGAGGTCCGCCAGTACGCCCAGCGCAAGGTGGACGTGCTGGACCTGGAGGCCAACCAACTGGTGAGCCTCACCTTCGCCGACGTCGCCCGGCAGAGCCCGCGGCTGCCGCTCGAGTTGTTCGCCTCCCAGGACCAGGAACTGGCGCGCCGGGCCGAGCGGAGCGGCGTGACCGACGCCTTCCCGTGGGTCCTGACGTTCGAGAAGTTGCTGTCCGAGACCCCTTTCGTCAGCGACATGCGCGCGATGCTCGCCACGCTTGAGGAGGTGTACGGGGTCCCTGTGGACGCCGAATTCACCGCGAACTTCCCGGAGGGCGACGGGTACAAGATCAACCTGCTCCAGTGCCGCCCGCTTCCGGTGAAGCAGGGCATGCCGGCCGCCATTGAACCGCCGGCCGATCTGGACGCCGCCGACGTGGTCCTCGAGGCGCACGGCGCCGTCATCGGTCAGAGCCGCATCGCCCGGCTCGACCGGCTCATCTACGTGGTGCCGCGCGTGTATGGAGGGCTGCCGATCGGGAGCCGGTACGCCGTCGCCCGGCTCATCGGGCGGCTCGTGCACACGGACGGGGGCGACGGCGGGCTCAGTGTCATGCTCCTGGGGCCGGGCCGGTGGGGCACGACCACGCCGTCGCTGGGCGTGCCCGTCTCGTTCGCCGACATCAACGCCGTCTCGGCGATCTGCGAGATCGTTGCCATGAGCGAGAACCTGGTGCCCGACGTCTCGCTCGGCACGCACTTCCTGAACGAGTTGATCGAGATGGACATCCTGTACCTGGCGCTCTTTCCGAACAAGGAGGGCAACCGCCTGAACGAGGCGCTCCTGGAAGGGGCGCCGAACCGTCTGACCGACCTCGCGCCGGACGCGTCCGAGTGGAGCGACGCGGTCCGCGTCATCGACCTGGCCGACGCGTCCGAGGACGGGGCGCTGGTGCTGAACGCCGACACTCTGAAGCAGCAGGTCGTCTGTTACATCGAGCGGGAAGGCACGTAGCGGACCTGGGGCGGGTCCGGAGTTGGTGCGGGCCGGGGCAGGGCGGTGGGCTACGGCACGCGGCGGGTGCGGTCGTCCTCGATCTTGGCGTTTCGGCGGAGCGGGTCGGTCCGCTGGATCTGGGGCCGGCGATCCATGTGGTCGAGGGCCTCGGCCAGTTTCTTCTCGCGGGGCGTGAGGCCGAGGTGGCGGGGAACGAGTTTCGCCCGGATGAAGAGCACCAGTTCCGTATCGACATCGACCGTCTGGACGCGGCGGAAGAGAATCCCGAGCCACGGGATGTCGCCAAGGATGGGGATCTTGTCCTCGTTGGTCACGGTGCGATGGCGCCTCAGGCCGCCGAGGACGGCGATCTGACCGTCGCGCATGGTCATGACCGACCGGCTGCGCCGGGTCTGAACGACGGGAATCTGGTTGATGGCGGCGCCCGTGTCGGAACTCTGCTCGACGCTCAGGTCCAGATGCACGGCTCCGTCGTCGCCGATGCGGGGGGTCACCTCGAGTTTGACGCCGACTTCTTTGAAGTTCGTGGTGCCGATCTGCCCGCCTTCGCTCGTCTGCGTGAGTTCCTGGTACGGGATTTCCTCGATGATCTCGATGTTGGCCAGCCGGTTGTTAACGGCCAGCACTTTGGGGTTGGCGAGGATCTTGGCGCTGTCGAAGGTCTGGAGCATGTCGTAGACGCCGCCGATGGTCCAGTTGTCGCCGAGGAACGTATACTGGATCTGTCCGCCCGGATTGGCTGCCGGGTTGATGCCGGCGCCGACGGTGAGTCGCTGCTGGAGGGTGAACTGATCGCCCTCCACCTTCGTCAGGGTCCAGTCGAACCCGTAGTGGAGTTCGTCGCTCAGGGTCACGTCCACGATGATGGCCTCGATCATGACCTGGAGCGGGGTGGTGTCGAGTTCGTGAACGGCGAGGCGGATCGCCTCGACGTGCGACGAGGTATCGGTGACGATCAGGGTGTTGCGTTCCTCGTCGAGGCCGATGCGTCCGGCCGCCGAGCACATCGACGTCAACGTCTTGGCGGCGTCCTTCGCCAGGAGACTGTAGAGGGGGATGACCGCCGTCCGGGGGCGAAGCAGTTCCAGTTGTTCGGTGGTCTGTTGCTCGGTCTGGAGTTGCTGGGTCGTCACGACCCGGACGCGGTTGCCGTCCCATTCGGCCATCAGGTGAGCCGCCTGAAGGACCCCCCGGAAGGCTTCGCCCCACGGCCGGTCCTGGACGCGAAGGGTAACCCGCTGATCGGTCTGGCCGGCCAGGACCAGGTCCACGCTACCCTGGTAAGCCAGTCCGCGCAAGACCTCGGTGGCGCGGGCGTCGATCACGTCGACCGAGACCGTGACGCCCTCCGCAACGCCGGCCGGCGGCATGGATGGGTCGGGCAGATCGACTTCTGAGGTCCCCGTCCTCAGGTCGGCGGCAGGGACAGGGTTCTCGATCCGGGCCAGCAGTTCCGGGTCGGGATCGAGGATCCGGGCGCCCTCGACGCGGACGCGAGGCGGCTCTCGGACGGTGCCGGGTTTAGGCCGGGCGCACCCGCCCGCCAACACCGCCCCAAGAGCAATCGTTGCTATGATGTAGTACCGGGTCATGCCGCAGCCCCCTACGGCTTCTGCTCGGCCTCGTCCGAGGCCGCTTGGATCGATTCGGATGCCCCCGTATCCGGCCCAGGCGGGCCGACTCCCGTCTTATCGGCCGTTTGGGCCGGCCCACTCGATGGCGATTCGGGATCGGAGCCCGGCGCGGCCGGGTCGGTCGGCTTGCGTGGCGCGGCCTGCGCCGGCGTGTCGAGTTGGGCCTGCGGCCGCCGCGTCGTCATGATGTACCGCCCGCCCTGCTTTGCGGCCACGACCGTGTCCTCGGTGATGGAGATGATGCGGTACCCGTCCACCAGATCGCCGGTTTTGGCGATCGCGTCGCTGACGATGGCAATGACGAGGCGCTCGGAGAAGAGGATGCCGTTGAGTACCGGCATGGTCGCTTGGCCCTCGGCCTTTTCCTGCTGCGTCTGAGACGCTTCGGGCGCCACGGCCGCCCCCGCCACGTCTTGGGGCAACGTGCCCTCGGGCGGCGGATTGGGATCGGTCTTCTTCTTCGCTTCCGGGTCGACCAACGGCGAGAAGGGATTGAGGCGTGAGAACCAGCCGCGATCTTCCGCCTTCGCCGGGTCGGTCTGGGTCGTCTTGACGGTGGCGTCGCCCGCAGCGCCCTTCGGGTCGGCAATCTCTTTCGATTCGGCGGCCGCAGCGGCGCCCGTCAGGCTTGCGGCCACAAGGCTTGCCATCAGTATCCTAACCATGATTGTCTCCTTCCACAACGGGCAGCCGCACGCGGAGCACAACGGCCACGTCGTGCGGCGGCGCATCGCTTCCCTCAAGGGAGAGTTCCTCCAACCCGATGGTCAGGTTCCCCTTGCTGAGGCGGCGAAACATCTCCATGACACTCGCGTACGGCCCATCGAGTTCCAGGCGGACCAGCAACTGCAGCACCGGCCGCGGGGCGTCCTTCAGACGCAGCCCCGTGACCGCCTCGCGCGCAACCGAGTGCACCGACAGCCCAAGGCCCTCGGCCTCCTTCTGGATTTCCTGGAGGACGACGTCGGCCCGGTCGGCCTGGACCCACGGGCACGGCAGGTCCTTGAGCCTGTCGAGCGTCTGCTGGCTGACCTTGGTCTCGGCCCGCAGCAGGTTCAGTTGCGTCTGCTGAAGCAAGAGCACCTTCTCGGTTGTGTTGAGGTTCTCTTTGTGCCCGTCTGCGGCATTCAGCGCAGGGCTGATGCCTGCCGTATAGCAGGCCACGACCGCGAGCACGACCACGATCATGCCCAAGGCGTATCGCTCTCGGGCCGTCCGTTTAACCAGTTGCTCGACGAGCATCCTACTCTTCCCTCTTCGGCTGCGCGGACACGTGTTCACGCAGCCGACAACTGATGATGTATTCCGGCAGACGGTCGCCGGGACCGGGGGTGCGAACCAGCCGTTCGATGTTGGCGTCCTCAAGAAGAGGCAGCCGGTTCAAACGCTCCACCACCTGGTGCACGAGGTCTGTGACCCGGGTCTCGCCCGCCAGGCGCAGCACGCCGCGGCGGTACGTGATCTTACGGATGCGGACGCCTTCCGGAACCTGGGCCGTGATGGCTTCGAGGGCGGTCGCCCAGTCCGACGGCTGCACGGTGGCCCGGACATCCTTCCAGAGGTTGACGCGTGCCGCCGCCTCCGCGGCCTTCCGCTTCAATTCCGAGGCCATCTTGACGCTGACGGTGTGGGCCTGCATCTGAATGGAGGCTGCCTGGGCGGCCTTGGCCGTATCGCCCGCGCTCATCCGGATCACCGTTGACACGACGACCGCCGCAACGACCGCCGCACCGATGGAGGCCGCCAGGCCCATCAGTTGCTTCTGGATCGTCTCGATGACCGGCCATTCATCGGGCACGAGGTTCAGGTGCGGCGTGACCTCATCGCGTCCCAGCCCGATCATCGCGGCGCCGACGGCGGCCCAGGACTGGCGGCCGTACTCATCGACGTTGGCGCCGGGGGTCACCGCAGGCCACTCCGGAAGGGGTTCCACCTCGGCCCCCACCACGTCCTGTTTGATGCAGCCGAGCAATCCCCTGGCCACCACGGGGTCCTCGCACGCCGCCAGGCTGACCCAGAGCCGCGGCTCGGCGCCCTCGAAGCGGCTCTTGCAGAAGTCCACGGCGCGGCGGGCCTCGACCAGCAGGTTTTCGATCTTCTCCGGCTGGCGGGCCAGTTCGCAGGCGCCCTCCTCCACCGACCGCACGAGCAGCGGCCGCGAGCCTTTCACGATCACCAATTCGGTGGACTCGTTCCGCAGGATCATCAGGATCGTCGGCCGGTCCGCTTCGGCCGCACACGTGGCCATGCTCCGGATGGCGGCCAGGGCGTACGGCTCGACGTGTGAGACGCGTACGCCGACCTTCCGGAGCGCCGGCAGGAGCGCGGCGACTTCTTCCCTGGAGACGGCCGCCGCCAGAAACGCCTGCTTGTTGCTCTCGCCGGTCTCAAGCGGCGTTGCCTTCCAGAGGACGTCGAGGTTCTCGTACATGGCGTATCGGCTGATGCGTTCCTGCAGGACGTGCTGGACCTCGGCGCCGGCGGCGCCGGCTTCGATGACGCGGGCAATGGCCAGTTTCCCGCCGAGCGCGATACAGAGGTTGCGGCGGGGAAAGTGATGCGCGCGCAAGACATGGCGGACGGCTTCCGCGACCACGCCGACATCGCTGAGCGCGCCGTCGGCAAACGCCTCCGGCGGAAGCGGGTCGCAGACGGCGCGCCGGATCACCACCTCCTCGCCGTCGGCCGCCAGTTCGACGGCGTGGAGGGTACCGGCGTCGAGCGTGATGCCAACTGCCGTCCGTCCTGCCACTTAACCTCTCCTCATCCCCAGCCTGCGCCCCAACTGCCGTCCTGCTACGTTCCTTCTCTCCACCAGACCACGCGGACCGGATACGGCGCCTGGCAGGCGTCGGGCTGGCCGACGACGAGCCTTGCCGTGACGATCCGCGTGAACCCTTCGGCCTGGCCGGTGGCCGTCACCGTGACGACGGGCCTGTTGTTGGCGATCAGCGCCGTGTAGGTGGCGGTCGTGCCGCCCGGCAGATTCAGCGTGCCCGAGACGGGGTTCGCCGTATTGTGCACGGCGCGGAGCGCGACGATGGCCTCGGCCACGCCGGCCTGGGCGGCGTAGAGCGCCTTGAGGCCGCTCTGATGGTTCCGCAGGATCGCCAGGTCCAGCGTCGCCTCGTCGAGCATGGCCACCGCCAGGATCGTGATGAAGGCGATGGCGAAGATGACCAGGACCAGGGCAATGCCGCGTCGGTTTCTCGACTCCGGCTTTCGTATGATTAGATGATCGTTCATGAGTTCGGTTCCCCCGGCGTGCCGCGGTACGGTCCCGGCTCCCAGGATTCCTGTTCCGTCGCGGGGTCGAAGGGGCTGGTGCGGCTGAGGGAAGACCCGTCGTCATCGCCGCCCCACGCTTTCTCGAAAACCACCGCGTCGCGCAGCCTGTTCGCTTCGCCAAGGAAGACCTGCTTGTCTTCGATATGATCGCCGATTCTGCTATCCCCGACCCGCAGGCGAACGCAGTTGCGGGAGATGGGTCCCCAGTTGATGGTGGCGGCATCGATCCGGACCCAAGCCTTGGTGGCGTTGGCCCGGTAGCCGCTGATCTCCAGCCGGACGCTGGCGCCCTTGAAGGCCGTCACGTCGGCGGAGTGAGACGTCCAGTCGGCGCTGCAGTCGCCGTCGTAAACGGTGAGCAGCGGCGTGCCGCCCGGATTGGTGATGCGAATCCTGACGCCCGGCCTGCCGAAACCGGGACTGTACCGTTCGCGGACCGTTACCTGCACGTCGCCTTCGGCGTCGGCGCGGATCTTGAAATCCTGGTACATCGTGGTCCAACCGGTGCCCTGAAGGCAGATCTTGTAGTTGCCGGAGGCCGCGTCGCCCCATTCCCTCGCCCAGTCCCAGGAGGGAAACTGCCAGTCGCCCATGTTGACGCTTTCGAAGTCGCCGTTCTTCAGGACCTCGTGATAGAGTTGCGTATCCATGCTGGTGATGACGGCGTACCCGCCCGACGGGATGACCGTGGAACCCGTGCCGTGGTAGGCGTTGGGCAGGATCGTGTCGGGGGCGCTGTCGTCCCTGGTCCAGATGCGCCAGCCGCTGAGGTCGATCGCGTCGGATGTCGGGTTATGGAATTCGACCCACCGGTTCTGGTTCTTGTCGCCCCACGCCGCCAGCGGGTTGTACATGATCTCGTTGATGACGACGGTAGGCCGGGTCCGCTCGAGGGCGACCAGGGTCTGGATGGTGGTCGGGCCTTTCTTGCCTTCCGGGTCCACAACCGTGATGGCTACGTGAACGCCGGCGGTCCTGGCGAGGCTCGTCGGTGCCGACGGAAGCACCTGCTTGTCGGCGGCGAGACACGTGATCGCCAGGCCGGTGCAGTTCTTCGCGAGGATGGCCTCGGAGCCGGCCGGGCCGTACTGCACCTCGTCTGAAGCCGCGTCTCGCTGGAACGTCGTCAGCGTGCCGTCGCGGGCAAGGAACGTCATTGAAGCGGCGGGCCCTCCGCCGTCCGCGACCTGGGTCACGGCCCGTGCCTGCCGCAGGGCCGTCGCCACGTGGGCCAGGACGAACCGCGCCTCCTGGACCTTGAGGATCATCGGCCGCGCGGTGTCGAGCGCCGCCGTCTCCGAGTGCAGGAGCGGCACGGTGGCCACGAAGACCATCGCCATAATGGCCACCGCGAGCAGACACTCCAGGAGCGTCCACCCACGTTGGCTGCGTGGTCGGGCTGTGCGTTGACTGGCCATCTCAGGTCCCGTCATAGGCCGTCATGTCGGCCACCCGGGTCGTGAATGCCGCCAGGACTTCGCCGTCGTCAAGTTGAGCGTTTGCGCTCATGTCGCGGCCGACCCGGACCGTGACGGTCTTCGTGAGGTTCACGACGGTCTGCGTGACGTTGACGCGGAACCCGTCGCCGAGATCCGCCGAGTCCTTCGTGAGGTCGGCCCCGAAGTCCTCAGCCGCGATACCGATGGCGGCCTCCATCTCCTGCTGCGCGAGCAGGGTGGCCTTGGTCCGGTTCTCGGTCTCGAAGGCCAGGCCGATGGCGTGGGTCGTCGCCTCGATGATCGGAACCGCGCACACCGCCAGCAACGCCGCCGCCAGCAGCAGTTCGATCAACGTCAAGCCTCTGTAACCCCGCCTTGGCGCGTCCACCTAACTCTCCTCTTTCTGCTCGCACCACACATGGCCGGTGGCCGGCTCGATATGGACAGCCCAGCGTTTCTCGTCCTTGCGAATGATCATGTCACCCGTCAACCCGCCCCCCCTGTGTGCCCCGCCGTACGGGTCGAACAGGAGGACGTAATCGCTTCGGTCGAACTGCCACCCGTCGGCCAGGACCGTCTCCTCGCCGTAGGTCCAGTTTCTCGTGTTGAGGACCCGGTACGACCGTTGCGTGCACACGAGCGCGTAGCCGGTGGAGTTGTCGGCAGCGTTCTCGATGGCCATCCGCCGGGCGAGCCGCGCCGTGGCCACGACCTTGCGGACGCCGGCCTCCCCCTCGGCCATCCAGAGGTTGGCGTCGGCCAGCCGGGGCAGCGCAATCGCCGCCATCAGGCCGAGCACCACGACCACGGCCAGCAACTCGATGAGCGTGACGCCGGCCGCGCGGCAGCAGCGCGGGCGCGCCCGCGCCGGCCTGCTCGCGCCGTCCGCGATGCTCTCATCCCGGGCGTGCATCGGTGCCTCCACCTGGCCCCAACCACCACACCGTCGAACCGTCAGCCATGGCGCAGGACCCATGGTCCCTGACCACGTCCTGCCCCCACCCTGCGCCGGATATGCGGCAGAGCCGAGACGAAAACGCCCCGGTCAGGCCCGCGTCCCGGCGCCATCAGTGGCTGTGCGGCTCGACGCGTTTGGTGCTCGAGTCGTAGGTGTAGGCGGTGCCGTATCCGCACGCCGGCGGACCGTCCGGGAAGATGTCGGTGTTGTTCAGGATGTTGGTCGCAAACGCGGCCTGGTCGGCCGGGTACACGCCGCTGTTGCTGTTGATGGCCCAGAGTTCGATCTGGGAGTTGATGAGCGCGACGTTGGCCTTGCAGGTGTTCTTCTTCGCATCCGCTCCAGACGAGGCCAGCCTCGGAATGGCCACCGCGGCCAGAAGCCCGAGGATGACCACCACCAGCAGCAACTCAATCAGCGTGAAGCCCTTCTTTCTGTACCTAGGCATCGTCCTCCTCCTTCTCACGAGACGAGACTGTCTGCGTGCACACCGGTGTCGCCCGAGGCCCGGCGCGTGGTGGCCCGGCCTCGACACAGGCCAGCACCCCCGGGCCCTCCGTTAGGCCATTTCTCCCAGTCGGTTCGCCATCGGCCGCGCCGCCGCGCGATCAATGGCTGTGCGGCTCGACACGCTTGGTGCTCGTATCGTAGGTGTAGGCAGTGCCGTACCCGCACACCGGGGGGCCGTCCGGAAAGACATCCGTGTTGTTCAGGATGTTGGCGCCGAACGCCGCCGCGTCGGCCGGATACGTGCCGCCGTTGTTCACGGCCCAGAGTTCGATCTGGGAGTTGATGAGCGCGATGTTGGCCTTGCAGGTGTTCTTCTTCGCATCCGCGCCAGACGAGGCCAGCCGGGGGATGGCCACCGCGGCCAGAAGCCCCAGAATGACAACCACCAGCAACAGTTCAATCAGCGTAAAGCCCCTCTTCTTCAACATCACACAACTCCTTTCCCCCCGGTTTCTATGTGCCTGCCCCACCGGCACCCGTTGCGCGGTCAGGGCGAACCATCACTTCCCCACGTGCTGCATCACGTCGAACATCGGCAGATACACCGCCAACAGGACGAGCCCCACGATGAGGGCCATGAGGACCGTCAGGATCGGCTCGATGCGTCCGACGACGCGTTTGAGCGTCAGGTCCACGTCGCGGCTCAGGATGTCGGCGGCGCAGCCCATCAGTTCGGACACGCGTCCGGACTGCTCGCCGCTCGAGATGACCTGAAGGAGCGACGGGGTGAACCACCCCGTCCGCCGCAACGGCCCCGTCAGGCCTGTGCCTCGCTGGATGTCCGCCCGCACGGGCCCCAGCGCCTCGATGAAGGCCGCGTTGCCGGTAACCCGGCCCGCCAGATCCAGGGCCTTCAGGACCAGGACGCCCGCGCCCATGATCTCGCCGAAGGAGCGCGTGAAGCGGTACAGAACCATCTTCTTCAAGAGGGGGCCGACGACCGGAATGCGGACCTTCCACCGGTCGAACCACAACCGCCCGATGGGGCTCTTCTTGATCCAGACGGCCAGCCCGATGAAACCGGCAATCGGCAGCAGCAGAACCCACGGCGACGTAACAAGCAGCGTGCTGAAATCGACGAGCACCTGGGTCGGCAGCGGCAGCCCCACGCCCATCCGCTTGTACACGGTCGAGAAGACCGGAACCACGTAGAGCAGCAGGAACGACATGACGCCGATGATGACCACGATCAGCGCCATCGGGTACGCAAAGGCGTTGCGGACCTTCTGCTTGGTCTCCTGTTTGCTCTCGAGATAGCGGGCGAGGCGGTCGAGGGTTTCGGGCATCTGCCCGCTTTCCTCGCCGGCCCAGATCGACGCCCGGAAATACGGAGAGAACACCTCCGGGTGCCGCTCCATGGCCGCCGAGAGTTTGTGGCCCGCCTCGATGTCGCCGATGACGTCGGCCAGAACCCGACGCAGCGCGCCGGGCGGCGTCTCCTCGGTGAACGTCCGGAGGCATTCGGTGAGGCTGATGCCGCTGCCCACCAGGGCCGCAAGGTGCTGGCACAGCGGCACCAAGGTGCCCTCGCTGACGCGAGCCTTGAAGGGCAGAATGCCGCCGCGGGAGCCTCCCCCCGGCTCGCCGCCGCGCGCGGCTGGTTCGGGACCGGCGCCCGTTCGGGCGGCCTGCCCGGCAAGTTTCGGTTTCTCCAGGACACCGGTGCTCACGATTCAATATCCTCCGCGGGCAGGATGCGGCGAAGTTCGTCAATCGTCGTGTGCCCGTTGCGGACGGCCTCGACGGCGGCGTCGCGCATGGTGATCATGCCGGTCTCGTGGCCCAGGCTCCTGAGGGCGTCGCTCGAAACGCCCTGGACGAAGGCCTCGCGAATGGCCTCGTTCACCGGGAAGATCTCGTACATGCCCGTGCGCCCGCGGTATCCCGTTCCCATGCACATGTCGCATCCACGGCCGTGCATGAGATCGACGCCTTCCAGACCGGTCCCGGCCACGAGTTCGGCCGGGGGCTGGTATACCTCGGCGCAATCGGTGCAGACCCGCCGCACCAGACGCTGTGAGATCGCCGCCACCAACGTCGAGGCGATGAGGAACGGCGGCACGCCCAGGTCTTTCAGGCGGTCCATGACGCTTGGCGAATCGTTGGCGTGGAGCGTTGAGAACAGCAGGTGCCCCGTCATGGCGGCCTGGACCGCCAGGCGAGCCGTCTCGGTGTCGCGGATCTCGCCGACCATGATGATGTCGGGGTCCTGCCGCAGCACCGTCCGGAGCGACCCGGCAAACGTCAGGCCCACCGCCGGGTTCACCTGAATCTGATTGACGAGGTCGAAGGAGTACTCGACGGGGTCCTCGATGGTGGTGACGTTGAGGTGCGCGCGGTCCACCTCGCGCAGCGCCGCGTAGAGCGTGGTCGTCTTGCCGCTTCCGGTGGGCCCGGCCATCAGGATCATGCCGTAAGGGCGGGTGATGAGTTTGGCGAACAGTTCGCGCTGCTCGTCGGGCATGCCCAACTGGCGGAGGTTCAGGCCGCCCGACGACTTGTTCAGCAGCCGGATGGCAACCTTCTCGCCATTGACCGTCAGCAGCGTCGAGACACGCATGTCGAATTCGGCGGATTCCATGCGGATGCTGATGCGGCCGTCCTGCGGCGCACGGTGCTCGGTGATGTCGAGCGCCGAGATCAGTTTGACGCGCGAGATGACCTCTTCCTGGATGGTGTTCGGCACACACATCATGTCGTGCAACACGCCGTCGATCCGGTAGCGGACGAGGAGTTCCTTCTCAAGGGGCTCGATGTGAATGTCGCTGGCACCGCGTCGTGCCGCGCCTCGCAGAATGGAGTCAACCAGACGGACGGCCGGCGCGTCGTGCCGGGCCCCCAGCCGCTCGTTGAGGGAGATGACGCGTCCTGCGGCGTCTCCGTTCTCGCCGCCGGTCACGTCGCTGAGCCCTTCCTCGAAACTGCGGTCAACGGTGAAGTAGCGCTCGATGGTCCGCCGGATGTCCTTCTCGCTTGCCTGAACCGGCTCCACGCGGTGGCCCGTCACGAGTTCGATCTGGTCAAGCAAGGCCAGGTCGGGGTGGTTGGATGTCGCCAGGATCAGGACCCCGCCCTTCAGACAGACGGGGACGGCCAGATGCTCGCGGACCAGGCCTTCCGGCAGGAGATGGACAACCCCCGGGTCTAAGGCGTGCCCCCCCACCATGTCCGGTTCGAGACCAAGTCGGGAGATCAGTTCATCGGTAGCCGCCGGGTCGTGCTCGGCCACGGCAACGGGGGCGTCCTGACCCATGGCTTCCGCCTGCGCAGACGGTGGGCCGTTGGCCACATCGTTTTGTTCGGCTGGTTCGTGCGGCAGTTCCACGTCCTCACACCCTAGGGGAGGGTGCCTGCCGCAGGTGCGCAGATGCCACACGGAGAGACGCCGTACCGTCTCCCCACCCCAACGGCCCGTCACTCCTTGTGGCTTGTGCTAGTTCGGCACGGCAACCCGCTTCGCTTTAGCAATTCCAAGCCTTCTCGCGTAAGCCAATTGGCGGGAACCGGTCGCCTCGGCGGTGGGCGTCGAGGCGGTTTATCAGAGGGGGCTCACCGTTTCCGTGCGTCCGGCCGGCACCACTGCGCCCAACTGCCGCATTGTGCTTGCCGTATGCGGCAGGTCTTCCATGCTGCCAATCCGCTAGCGCGGCCGAGGTTGCTCAGGGATACACCCGCGGCGGCAACTCGGGAGCCGTTGGCCCACCCGCCGTTTGGGCTGCCAGAAAATACGTTTTAATGTTCAAGCCGAGAGCAATACGCTTCCGATGAAAGATGAGCCAGTCTCTGTCAAAAGAGGGAAGTTGGGCGGACTGGGGAAAGTTCATGGTTTCACGGCGGCTGACCCTTTGCGACAAACTGCTTCTGACACTGGCGTCGCTGCTGGTGGTGGAGGCGGGCGTGCGGGCCGTGCTTGACTGGAGTCGTGCCGCCCAGACCCAGCGCGACCAGTTCATGTCGGCCGGGCGAAACCACGTTCGCAACGTCGCGTACACGGCGCGAGACGCCTTCGCCGCGCGCGACGACGCGGAACTGGAGCGTGTGGCCGAGTTGCTGCGGACTCCCGAAGACAAGGACCTCATCTACGTCGCCTTCTACACGGGCGACGGGAACCTCCTGGCTGCCAAGACCTGGCTCGAAGACGGCATGGCGGTTCCGGCGCGCGTGCGGCCGGTCCACGAGCCGACCGTCGAAACCCGGAACGCGGATCACCGCGCCAACCCGGAGCACTACGCGTTCATGTTCCCGATTGTCCTGCCTTCGACCGACAGCGGAGGCGGGCGCCCGGCCGCCAGGGCGAGATCGGGGGTGGTCGTCGCCGTGCGATCCTGCCAGGAGGTCAAGGCCAAGGTGGCCAAGGAACAGGTCGCGGGGTTTCTGGTCACGGCGACCATGCTTGCCGTCTGCCTGAACGTTCTGCTGGTCTTCACTCGGCGTCTGGTCGCGCCGGTCGAGGAACTCGTGAAGGGAACCAGGCGTCTCGCCGCCGGCGATTTCAACACCCCGGTGGACGTGGGGTCGCGGCGCGACGAACTGCGGACCCTGGCAGACAGTTTCAACCACATGACCGAGCAGTTGGCGAGCCAGCGCGGGCAACTCCTCGCGCACAGCCAGCAACTCGAAGAGCGAGTCGAGGAACGGACCGGCGAACTCGTCGCGACCAACGACCGGCTCCGGCAAACCCAGTCCGACCTCATCCAGTCGGAGAAGATGCGGATGCTCGGCCAGTTGGCGGCCGGCGTCGCCCATGAGATCAACACGCCCACCGGTGCCATCCTCAACGTCGCCGCCGACGCGCACCAGCACCTGGGGGCCATCGTGAACGCCGCATCGCGCATCGGCCTTCTCACGCAGCCGACGCAGAAATGGGTCGCCGACGTTGTGCCCAAGGTGCTTGCACGGGGGATCCAGCCGAGCGACGCGGCCACGCGGTCGCGCCGGCGCCAAATCGAACGCGACCTTCGGAAACGCGGACGGGCCGAGCCCCGGCGCACGGCAGCCGTCATCGTCAAGTGCGGCTTTGCGGAAGACGAGATCGACGACGTGCTGCTCGGGCACCTTTCCCACGAGCCCGTGCTCGCGCTCCTGGAGCACCTGGAGGCCATGGTCTGCGCGGCGGGCATCACTCGGGCGAGCGGCGAGAAAATCGGCCGCATCGTCCGCGCCCTGCGCCTTTACACGCGGGGTGAGCAGGACGGGCACATCGAGGTGGACATCAACGAGACGCTGGACAACACGCTGGCCATCCTCCAGAACCGGATCAAGCAAAGCGCCCGCGTCCGCACCGATTATGCCCGGGACCTCCCGCCCGTGCGGTGCGGCGTGGACATCGCGCAGATCTGGACGAATCTCCTCAACAACGCCTGCGATGCCATCGAGGACGCGCACCCGGAGGAGATGGGACGCATCGACATCGTCACGGCGCTGGAAGAGGGCAGGGTCCGCGTCAGAATCTCCAACAGCGGCAACCCGGTCCCCGACGAGGTGAGGCAGAAGATCTTCGATCCGTTCTTCACCACCAAGGCAGCGGGCAAAGGAACCGGCCTCGGCCTTGGCATCTGCAGCGGAATCCTCGGGCGGTGCGGGGGAACGATCCGAACCTGGAACGACCCCGACGGCGTCTCGTTCGAGGTCACCTTGCCGCCTTCAACGGACGTATCCCCCGAGGAGCCCACCGCCGTAGGCGCGGCAGCCGCCCACGGCGACGGACACCCGGACCGCCGGGAGCGGTAACACGCGATGGGCCGACAGCAGGACATCCAGACCATCGTCGCACGCATCGGACCGGTTGACTGCGACCGCCTGCTCGACGCCATGCGCGCCGAGGGGTGGCACGTCGAGACCGTTGAGCGTATCGAACACCTTCTGGCGACGATCAATACCGGGCGGCACCACGCCGTCGTCCTCGCCTGCGACGAACCGGACAGGCTGCCGAAAGGGCCGATGCGCTCCCTGATGAGTTTCCAGGGCAGCCTGTCGCTGTTCTTCCTGGTGCCGGACCGGTCGGCGGTCTTGGGGTGTCCCGCGCTCATCGGAGCGACGTCAGATCAGATCCACTCGATCGATGCGCCGCCCGACGAACTGGTCAACCTGCTGAAGAACGAACTTCGCTCCGCCGAACGTCAGCAGCCCGAGTACGCCTTTCTGTGCGTGGACGACGATCCGGAGTTCCTGCGAAGCCTCGAGCAGTTTCTGCCGCAGAGAATCGAGGAGGCCTTTCCACGATTCGCCCTCGAATTCGAGTTCAGCACCTGCCCGCACGAAGCGCTCAAGATCGCCGGCGAGATCGACGGAGACCGCCTCGCGGTGGTCGTCAGCGACCAGGTCATGCCCGGGATGAAGGGCGTCGAACTGCTGACGCGCATCAAGCACACCCGACCCCACTGCCAGCGGGTGCTCCTGACGGGCCATGCCGGCCTCGACGCCGCCATCCAAGCCATCAACGAGGGCGCCCTCGATAGGTACTTCACGAAACCCATTGTGCAGTCGGCCGACTTCGCCAGGAGCATGCAGCGGCTCCTGCGCGAGTACCACGCGAAGGTCAGCGGCGACGCGCTGCGGCACCGCTTGATGGCCCAGTTTGAGTTCATTCGGGTCGTCAGCGGGGCCCACAGCCTGGCGAGCGTCCTCTCGGCGGCGGCGGCGTTCGTCCATGAGCAGATGGAGGCCACCGGGGTGGCCCTCATCCTGCTCGAGGGCAACGAGTTCCGTGTCCGCGCGGTGGCGGGCGACCTCCCGTCCCTGCCCGAGGGCACGGTGTTTGCAGCCGAAGGAAGTCTGGCCTGGTGGGTTCTCGAACACCGCCAGCCCGTCGTGGCCCAGTCGGAGGCCGATCTGCCTTCGGACGCCCAACTGGCCAGGCCGGTCCCGATGCCCCAGATCATCGTGCCCCTCATCTGGGGCGAAACGGCCCTCGGCGTCATCGGCGTCGCCGGGCGCGACGACGGTCGGCCCTTCGCCCGCGACGAGCGCATGCTCATGAGTTTCATCGCCGACGCCGCCGCCGTCACCATCGGCGGCCTCAGAGACCGCGAGGCCATCGAGCAGCACTATGTCAACACCATGGCCAGCCTCATGGAGACCGTCGAGGCGAAGGATAACTACACGCGCGGCCATACCGACCGCGTCATGGAACTGGCCGTCCGACTGGCCACCTTGGCCGGCCTCAAAGGAAACCAACTCACCGAGGTCGCCCGGGCCGCCGCGCTCCACGACATCGGCAAGATCGCCGTCCCCGAATGGGTCATCGACAAGCCCGGCGAACTCGACGCCGAGGAACTCGCCCTCATGCGGATGCACTGCGAACGCGGCGCCAGAATTGTCCGGCACCTCGCCTTCCTCGACGGCGCCCGGCGCATCATCCTCTGCCACCACGAGCGATACGACGGTCAGGGCTATCCCAACGGTCTGGAGGCAGACGAAATCCCGCTCGGCGCACGCATCCTCTCCATCGTGGACGCCTACGACGCCATGACCTCCGACCGCCCGTATCGCGAGGCCATGACCGTGGCCGTGGCCCTGGCCGAACTCGAAATCAACGCCGGCAAGCAGTTCGATCCCGACCTCGTCGCACTCTTCCTCACCATCATCCAGGAACCCGAGCCGGTTGCGGCCGGCGCCGCGTCAGAACAAGACACGCGGGGCAACTGAGGCCGCGACCGACACCCCCTGCGGCCAAAGAGAAAGCGTGCGGGGCACACCGCCTCCCACGCCTTTTTTACGCCCGTCGCGCCGCTACGTCCCGCGACGCCGACCCTTGGCCACGACGAGCCCGCCGACGGACAGCAGCGCCGGCGTCGCCGGCTCGGGCGTCAGCAGAACGTTGTCGTACTGGATGGTCTTGGCGTCGGCCCCGTTGAGGTTGTGCACCTGCATGCCGAGGTGACCGGGCGTACTCGGCGTCAGCCCGTGGGCCGTCTCGGCCGTGTAACCCGTGGGATTGACCTCGTCGCACGCGCGTCCGGTCAACCGAGATCGGCCCACCGGCGGCTCGCCGCTGCCCGCCTGACCCACCGCACCCTTGCCTCGTCACGAGGAGCCGGTAGACTACCGCTGCCTTCGACGAGCCGAATGTCCGGGAAACGCTCATGCCGAGAAACCGTCTGAGTACGTGTGCACCCGTCGCGCTGGCCTGTGCCGCCGCGATGACCGCGCTCGCGATCGCGGCGAGCCCGGCGGCTCCGAAGAAGACTTCGCCCCAACTGCCCGACCTTGCCAGGGCGTCGTGGATCTGGGCCTCGCCCAAGGCCGTCAAGGACGGCGTCTTCGACTGTTACTTCCGCAAGGCGTTCGACCTCTCGGCCAGGCCGCGAGAGGCCGTCGTCCTCCTCACCGCGGATAACGGCTATGACCTTTACATCAACGGGTCGCTCGTGGGCGGCGACGCCGGCTACGACGGCGCGTACTGGCGGTCGGTCGAGAAGTACGACGTCGGCGACCTGCTGACCGCCGGCAAGAACGTCCTCGGCGTCAAGGGCAATAACATGGGCGGAGCGGCGGGGCTTGTCGTCGCGGCCCGCATCGAACTGGAAGACGGCACCGCCTTCGACATCCACACGGACAAGACGTGGCAAATGCACCTGCTCCCCGAAACCGGGTGGTCCACGCCCGAGCACGACGACGCCAACTGGCGACCCGCCGCGGTCCTCGGCCCGATAGGGATGGCGCCGTGGGGCCGCCTCGCGTACCCCGGCCCCACGTCCCCCGGCCGCGGACAGCGCGCCGCCGCCGGCCGACTTGTCGAGGCCGGTCCGGACTTCGACTGGCCCGCCGGCATCGTCTTCGTCCGAGGCAAGGCCAAGACGCCGGGGCCCCAGTCCATCTGGCGCATTCGCGGCACGCGGGCGTACCTCGAACACGACGCGCCCGTACCGGCCATGCTCGGCAGCCAACTCTTCCGCCTCGTTCCCGCCGGGCCCGACGGCAGGCTCCACCTGCTGCACGATGCCGGCAAGGGACTGGTCGGATCGCCCCGCGTCTCCTACGACGGCCAGACGGTCTACTTCGCCATGGCCCCCGCCGGCGATGCGTTCTTCCACGTCTACCGTATCTCGGCCGACGGCGGCGACCTGGCGGCCCTGACGAAAGGACCCTGGAACGATTACGACCCCGAACCGCTGCCCGACGGCCGCATCGCCTTCAGTTCCACCCGCATCGGCAACCGCGAGGAGTACCACGGCAACCTCGCCTCGTCGCTCTTCGTCATGAACGCCGACGGCACCACCATCCGCCCGCTCACCCACCACATCGTGGCCGACCGCGAGCCGCGCGTCACCGCCGACGGCGGCATCGCCTTCGTCCGCAGCGACAACTTCCTCGAGCGAGCCAAGGTCGAGACGCAGATTCACCAGGTCCGCCCCGACGGCGCGGGCGGCGTCGTCATCCTCGGCGCCGACCGCGGGCCCGTCGGCTACGACCGCCCGCGCGCGGCCGAGCAGGAGTCGCGGTGGCTGCGCCAGTACGGCTTCGGCAGCATCGCGCCGCTGCCCGACGGGCGCATCGCCGCCATCTCGACTACGGGGCTGGTGGCGTCGCGCGGCGAGTCGGTGCCCGAGCCTATCCCTGCGCCCTTCGTGCCGCTCGACATCTCGCCCCTGCCCGACGGCAGGCTCCTGTGCACCGTGCCCGGGCAGGCCGCGCTCGGTGTCCTCGACCCCGCGAGCGGAGACGTGACGCGCATCTACTCCTCGGACGTCGGCGGCCTGCACTCGGTGGTGTACCTCGGCGCGCGGCCGAAGCCGGAGGCGTCGGTGGCGACACATCTGCCGCCCAACGCGCAAGCCGCCGGCGAGGAAACGGGCTTTCTCTACTGTCAGAACGTCTTCCACACCCGGCAGACGCAGGCGGACCTGGCGCGCGTCCGGGCGATCCGCGTGTACGAAGGCCGCCCGCTGGCCCTGCGGTCGGCCAGGCATCCGTACGATCACATCGGTGTCGAGGCCGTGGAACTCGGCACCGTGCCGCTCGCTCCCGACGGCTCGTTCTACGTGCGCGTGCCGGCCGACCGGGCGCTGGCGCTCCAGGCCGTGGACGCCGAGGGCCGGGCCGTCGTCAGCGAACTGACGTGGATCTACGCGCGGCCGGGCGAACGACGATCGTGCATCGGGTGCCACGCGCCCCGGACGGTGGCCCCTCGCATGATGGCCGACGCCGCCGCCAACCGCGCCCCGCCGCTCGACCTGCTCGGCCAGGGCCGGCCGCACCGTTTTCGCGGCAACAACGCGGCCAACGGAGGCGTGCTGAACCTGCAGTTGGACCGGTTCCGCGAAGCCGCTACCATCGACCTGTACTCCCAGCCGCCGATCACAGACGATGGGACCGATGAGCCGCTGCCGCCCGGCCGCCCGGCCGACGTCAAACGGCTGTGCGACCAACTGGCCGCCGGCACGGCGGACCTGAGACTCTCGGCGGCCCGGCGTCTGGCCATCTTCCGAGACGCCGCCGCCGTCGGCACCCTGCTCGGGGCGCTCGACGAGCCGAGTCCGGAACGGCGCGTCAGCGCCGCCCTGGCGCTGGCGGCCTGCGGCAACCGCGACGCCGTGCCCGGACTGCTGAACGTGCTGACCGACCCCCATGCCCTCGTCGCCCAGGCCGCCCACACGGCCCTCGAACACCTGACGGGCCACGCGGCCGAGTTCGACGCGTTCTCAGCCGACGGCCGCGCGCGCGGCGCCAACGCATGGCGGGCACACTTGAAGGAGCACGACTGGGCGGCCATCGAGGCGGAACTCGTGACAAGGCTGGCCGGCAAGGACCCGGCCACCGTGCACACCGCCATCGAGGCGCTCGGCCACGTCGGCGGCGACGCGGCGAAGGAGGCGCTCAGAGACTACCTCGCCGCCAACCCCGACGGCGACCTCCGCACCCTCATGGCGGCCATGCGGGCCCTCGGCCACCTTCACGACGCCTCGGCGGTGCCCCTGCTGACCCGGATCCTGAAGACCGGGCGCACGCCCGTCAAGGGCGGCGGGTCGCACGAGTTCGGCTGGCACCAGAAGCCCATCCACCTGGCCGCCACCGCCGCCGAGGCCCTCGGACGCATCGCCACGCCGGAGGCCGAGAAGGCACTCATCGAGGCGGTCCCGACGCTCGGCGACTTCTGGTACTACACGTTCCGGGCGGCCGACCACGACTGGCTGATGGGGTCCCACTCCTCGCCGCTGCACCATCGCATCATCGAGGCGCTCGACGCCATCGGCTCGCGCGACCTGGCGGCCATTGTGCCGCACATTCTTCGCTCGGTCCCCATCGACTCCGACCGCGGCATCCTCCTCGAAAACGACGGATACGAGACGCTCGCCTCCCGCCTCGTCCAACGGAGCGGCTTGGCGCCGGCGGTCATCGAGACGTGCCTGGCGGTCCTCGGCGACCCGGACGCGAAGGTGGACGAGAGCCTGAAGGCGGCGGTCACGGCCTCGCCGCCGGCCACGTCCACCAAGCCGCTCTGCCCCGAGTCCCGGGCCGCGCACATCGCCGGCGTCGTGTGCCTCGACCGGCGTTTTGCCCCGCGCCTGCGGGCCGCCTTCGAACGGTACCGCGCGACCGAGCCGTCGCGAAAACGGTCGTGGACGTGCTTCTTCCTCGCCAGGACGCTGGGGAAGGTCCGCGACCGCGGGTCGGTCGATGCCCTGCTTGCGGCCGTCGAGAAGGATCCGACCGAGGTGAGCCAGGGCCTGGAGATGCCGCCGAACGTCTTCCTCTACAAGGCGATGACGCCGTTCCACCGCGCCGCCGCCGCGTACGCCCTGGGCCGGATCGGCGACCCGCGCGCCGCGCCTGCTTTGATGAAGGCGGTGGCGGACTTCGACAACGCCCTCGACGTGCGGCACTCGGCGGCGCAGGCGCTGGCGATGCTCTGCGAGCCGTCGCACCTGGCGGCGCTCGAAAAACTGGCCGCCGACTATCCCGAGGTCGCCACCCGCCGCATCCTGCTCCAGGCGTGCCGGCAGGCGAAGGCACGCAAGACCCAGGTTGCCCGGGGCGCGAGCGTCCCCTGAGACGGCGCGGCACGTTTTCGGCAACACCTCGTCTCAAGGGCCGACCGGTGCAGGGGTGTAACGCCCCGGTCGGAGGAGGGTGGCACGGCAACGCGAAGCGTGGCCGTGTTCGCCCAGCGTTTAACACGGCCGCCCTTCGGGCTGCCGTGCCACCCGGCAAGGCGGCCCCCACGCGTAGCGGAGGCGCGACGCCGGCGCGTGAAAGCCTTTGGCAAGCGGCACCGCCGGACGCTACAATGCCGCCCGACGGCGCGGGGGGAATGACGGGCGTGTTGCCCAAACCGCGCGGCGGCCTTCCCAGGCCGCAGCGAGAGCCGTCCACAGGGCGTGGTGGCCTGGGAAGGCCACCACGCGGAAGCAAAGCTGAATGGGGGAACGCCGATGGTTCTGGGATTTCTGTTCGTGCTTGTGGGCGCGATCTGCGGCGGGTCGTTCGGGCTGCCGAGCAAGTTCGCGAAGAAGGACACGCCCTGGGAGAACCTGTGGGGCCCGTTCTTCTTCTTCGCGACGATCCTCATCCCCGTGACGCTCGGCCCGTTCGCGGCCGACGGCTTGTTCTCGACCTGCTCGGCGGCCGGGTGGCAGGTCCTGTTGCCGGTCCTCGTCTTCGGCTTCCTTTGGGGCCTGGGGTCGATGACGTTGGGGATGAGTTTCGCCTTCATCGGCCTGTCGCTGGCGTACGCCATCAACTACGGCGCCCAGATTGCGACCGGCTCGATGGTGCCGATGCTCCTGCACCACGCCGACCAGATTCCGACGGCCCGCGGCTACGTGGTCCTGGCGGGCGTGGCCGTGTGCCTCGTCGGCGTGGTGGTGGCGGGACGGGCCGGCATCCTCAAGGACCGGAGCCTCAAGGCCGACGGGCCCGCTATGCCCGAACCCGAGGCCGGCGGCGCGAAGAAACCGAAGATGGGCATCGGCCTCATCATCGCCTTCATCTCGGGCATCCTGTGTGCCTGCTACGCCGTGGCGTTCAGTTACGGCGACGACGTCATGACGGTTTCCCAGAAGCAGTTCGGCAACCCCGTGTGGCGTTCGACGTTCGTCGTCACGGCCCTGGTGCTGTGGGGCGGCGCCGTGTCGTCGTGCGTCTACTGCGTCGTCCAACTGACGCGGAACGGGACCTGGAAGCGCTTCCTCGATCCCGGCGTCGGCCGCATCCTGCTGCTGGCCGCCGTCATGGCTGTCCTGCACGACGGGGCCATCCTGTTCTGGGGTCTTGGCGCCGCCAGGCTGGGCGATCTGGGCGTGTCGGTCGGCTACGCCGCCTTCATGTCGCTGGCCATCATCGTCGGCAACGTGCACGGGTTCCGGACGGGCGAGTGGAAGGGCGCCAGCCGACGGAGCATCGGCTGGATCGTGGCCGGCATCCTCATCCTGATTATCGGCGTCTGCATCCTGGGCAAGGGCAACGCCATGCCCAAAGGCTGACCCGCGAGGAGAGCCCCGCACCATGGCCGAACTGACCAGTGCCGAGCGGGTCATGCGCGTCCTGGCGCGCGAAGAGCCCGACCGCGTCCCCCATTTCGAGTGGCTCATTGCGAAGAACGTGCGCGAGGCCCTCTGCCCGGGCTGCACCTCCCACAACGACTTCGCCGTCCGGATGGGGCACGATGCGATCCTGGTCGGCCCGGATTACGCGAAGGAACAGGTCGGCCCGGGCCGCTGGCGGACCGAGTGGGGCTACGTCGTCGAGTACGGCAGGGAGGAGCACGGCGTCGAAGTGGAATCGCCCATCGCCACGATGGACGACTTCGCGCGGTACACCCCGCCCGACCCGCACGCGCCCGGCCGCTACGATTCGGTGGAGAAGGCCGTGGCCGAGTTCAAGGGCAAGATGGCCATCGGCGTCCACCTCAACGACGTCTTCAGCATCCCGCGGTACCTGACGGGCATGGGGAACCTGCTGATGGCCATCGCCGCCGAGCCTGAGTTGGTGACGGCGCTGGTGAACCTCTCGGTCGAGACAAATCTGGAGATGGCGAAGGAAGTCGCACGGCGCGGCGCCGACTTCGTCTGGGCCGGCGACGATTACGCCGGCAACACCGGGCCGTTCATGTCGCCGGATCATTTCCGGACGCTCTTCTATCCGGGCCTGAAGCGCGTGGCGGGTGGCTTCAAGGACCTGGGCCTCCCGTTCATCAAGCACTGCGACGGCAATATCTGGCCCATCATCGACATGATGATCAACCCCGGTGTCAGTTGCCTCGACCCCATCGACCCCCAGGGCGGCATGGACCTGGCCGAAGTCAAGGCCAAGTTCGGCGACCGCGTCGCCCTCAAGGGAAACGTGGACTGTACGCAGGTTCTCGTGTACGGCACGGCCGACGAGGTCGCCGAGGCGACCAAAGAGGCGCTCCGCCGGGGCGCCCCCGGCGGCGGGTACATCCTCTCGTCGAGCAACTCGATTCACTCCTCCGTCAACCCCGAGAACTACGCCGCCATGCTCCAGACGCTCAAGGCACACGGCCGGTATCCCCTGTCCCTCGGAAGGTGACGCCATGGACTATCTTGTGGGCATCGACCTCGGCTCGACCAGCCTGAAGGCCGTCATCTACGACACCGCCGGCAACGCCGTCGCCAGCGGCGCGAGGCCGACCGAACGGTTCAACCCCGACCCCGGCCATCCCGACTGGACGGTGTGGCAGCCGGAGCAGATCTGGGGCGGCACCGCCGAGGCCCTGCGCGACGCCGTCAGCCAAATCGACGATCCGTCACACATCAAGGCCGTCGCCGTCACCGGCATGGGCATGGACGGCGTGCCCATCGCCGAGGACGGCACGTGGCTGTACCCGTTCATCAGTTGGCTCGACCCGCGCACGCAGCCGCAACTCGAGTGGTGGCTCGCGAACATCGGGGCCGAGAAGACGTTTTCGGTCGGTGGGAACCCCGTCTGGGCCATCAACTCGGCCCTCAGGATCCGGTGGATGGCCGAGAACGAGCCCGAGGTCCTCGCGCGGACCGACAAGTGGCTCCTCATCGAAGACTTCCTCAACTTCATGCTCTGCCGGCGCCGGGCCACCGACTACAGCATGGCCTCCTGCATGATGCTCTTCGACCAGAAGCGGCTCGACTGGTCCGATGAGTTGCTCGGCCTCGCCGGCATCGACCGCCGCCTCATGCCCGATGCCCATCCAAGCACCACCGTGCTGGGCGAGGTGACCGCCGACGCCGCCGAAGCGACGGGCCTTGCGGCCGGGACGCCCGTGGTCCTGGGCGGCCACGACCATCTGTGCGGCAACCTGCCGGTGGGCGCCTTCCGGCCGGGCGTCGTCCTCGACGTGACCGGCACCTGGGAGATCGTCTCGGCCTCGACGCCCGAGCCCGTCCTGACGCCGCAAGTCCATCAGACCGGCCTGACGGTCCAGGCCCACGTGGCTCGCGGCGCGTGGGCGGCGTGGGCCAGCACGCCGGCGGGCGAGAGCCTCGAGTGGTTCCGAAAAGAGTACGGCTTCGCCGAATCGCACCGGGCCGAGACGGAAGGCGGGACCGACTGGGACTATCTCATCGCGGCGGCGAAGGACGCGGCGCCCGGCGCGGGCGGCGTCCTGTTCCTGCCGCACCTCTCGGGCAGCACGTGCCCGGTGGTCGATCCGAAGTCGCGCGGCGCCTTCGTCGGCCTTCGCAGCCTGACGACGAAGGGCGAGATGATCCGGGCCGTCTTCGAGGGCCTCGGGTACCAGTTCCTCGAGATCCTCCGGGCCGTCGAGGGCGGCCTGGGCATCACGGCCGAGCAGATCGTGGCCGTCGGCGGCGCTACACGCAACACCTTCTGGATGCAGAGCAAGGCCGACATGTCGGGCGTGCCCGTCGAGGTGCCGCAGATTGAAGAGGCCACGCCGCTCGGCGCCGCCATGCTTGCCGGTATCGGCGTCGGCATCTACACCGACGAACGCGACGCCTTCGAGAGCGTGTCCAGGCCCGGCACGGTGTACGAGCCGGACGCTCATCTGACCAGGACGTACGCCGAGCGGTTCGAGGTCTACCGCCGCCTCTACCCGGTGCTGAAAGACATCAGCGCCTCGCTTGCCGACCTGACGGCGTCGTAGGCGCATCGCGTGCGCGCCCAGCGCCGGTTGGCGCGGCCACGAGCACGCTTTGCCGCGCGGCGGCCTTCCCAGGCCGCCGCGACGTGTGTGCGACCAGCTCCTGGTGGCCTGGGAAGGCCACCAGGCGCCAGTTATAGGAACGCCCTGACCCAATGAACCGGCGAGAGAAGATCCTCCAGGATGTCCGCACCCGTCCCGAGGTCCCCGTACTGATCCTCGGCGGCGGGGTGAACGGGACGGGGCTGCTGCGGGAACTGGCGCTTCAGGGCGTGGACGGCCTGCTGGTGGACAAGTCGGACTTCGTCGCGGGGGCGAGTTCGAAGTCGTCGCGGATGATCCACGGCGGCCTGCGGTACCTGGAGAACCGCGAGTTCCACCTCGTCCGCGAATCGCTCTTCGAGCGGAACCGCCTGCTGGCGAACGCCGCCCACTACGTCTCGCCCCTGAAGACCACGATTCCGCTCTTCTCGTATTTCGGCGGACTGGCCCGGTCGGCGCTCATCTTCGCGGGGCTCTCCGTGCGGCCGGGCAGCCGCGGCATCCTGCCCGTGAAGGTGGGACTGGCGTTCTACGACTTCGTGACCCGCAAAGACCGCCGCACGCCGACGCACATCATCACCTCGAAGGACGAGTCGCTCCGCAGCATCCCCGGACTGAACCCCGGTATCGCCGCCACCGCCACCTACTGGGACGCGTGGATCACCCAGGCCGAACGCCTGTGCATCGAGATGATCCAGGACGCCCGCGCCGCCAACCCCAACTGCCGCGCCGTCAACTACGTGCGGCCGCGCGGCATCGAAGGCGGCGCCGTGGTCCTCGAAGACGACGTCACCGGCGAGACCGTCACGGTCCGGCCGCAGGTCCTCGTCAACGCGACCGGCGGCTGGGTGGACCTTACCAACGAGACGCTCGGTCTGGCGACGCGGTACATGGGCGGCACGAAGGGCTCGCACCTGGTCATCGATTCGAGGCCCCTCAAAGAGGCGCTCGACGACCGCATGGTTTACTATCAGCACGCCGACGGCCGCGTCTGCATCGTGTTCCCGTTCATGGACAAGGTGATCATGGGCTCGACCGACATCCGCGTGGACGACCCCGACGCCGCCGCCTGCGACGCGGACGAGATCGACTACATGTTCACGACGCTGCGCGGCGTGTTTCCGGGTATCGACATGTCTCGCGAGGACATCGTGTATGTCTTCTGCGGCGTGCGGCCGCTGCCCGGGAGCGAAGGCGAGGTCCTGGCCAACGTCAGCCGCGGCCACAGTATCCGCACCATCGAACCGGACGGCGACCGGGCGTTCCCCGTCTACAGCCTGATCGGCGGCAAGTGGACCACGTTCCGGGCCTTCGCCGAGGAGGTGGCCGACCGGATCCTCCAGCGCCTGGACGCCGCGCGGCGATGCTCGACCGAGCACACCCCGATCGGCGGCGGGAAGGATTTCCCGGCCGACGCCGCGCAGCGGGAGGCGTGGATCGCGCGCGTCGCAAAGGCGTCCGGCCTGGACGAGGCCCGGGTCGCCACGCTGCTCGACCGTTACGGCACCGCCGCCGAGCGTCTGGCCACGCAGGCCGACGCCGATGCCGAACGGCCGCTCCGGTCGCTGCCCGGCTACACGGTCGGCGAGGTGGCGCGCATCGCGGCCGACGAGTACGTCGAGCACCTGACGGACCTCATCTGCCGCCGCAGCACGATCGCCCTGCTCGGCGACGCCCGCCGCGAGACCCTCCGGGAACTGGCCGAGGTGGCTGGCCCCGTGCTCGGCTGGGACGAGGCGCGCAAAGAGGAAGAGATCGAACGGGCCCTGGCCGAAGTGCGGGTGCCCGGGCGCAGCGCCTGACGCGCCAACTCGCCGGGCCGAAGCCGCCCATTTAGCCGGCGAGTTTACTCGCCGCGCGCCGCCTGGGGCACGGCGCGGCGGGCAAGCCCGCCGGCTAAATGCGCGCGCCCCATTCAGCTAGCGAGTTTACTCGGCGGGCCGAAGCCGCCCATTTAGCCGGCGAGTTTACTCGCCGGGCGCCGCCTGCGGCACGGCGCGGCGGGCAAGCCCGCCGGCTAAATGCGCGCGCCCCATTCAGCCGGCGAGTTTACTCGGCGGGCGCCGCCTGCGGCACGGCGCGGCGGGCAAGCCCGCCGGCTAAATGCGCGCGCCCCATTCAGCCGGCGAGTTTGCTC
>DATKXP010000119.1:0-3294 GCA_035529015.1 Phycisphaerae bacterium
CCCGAACATGGTTTTGGTCGGCGCCTTTGCGGGCATGACCGGGCTCGTGAGCATGGAGTCGATCCAGGCGGCCGTGAAGGAGCGTTTCGGCGGCAAGATCGGCGACCTGAACGCCAAGGCCGTCGAGAAAGCCTACCAGGCTGCCCAGGAGGCCAAGTGATCGGCATGCGGGTAATGGGCGAGTTAGCCGCCGGGCTTGCCCGGCGCGTTCGTGAATCGTCGAGGAGTGCGAAATGACCGACAAACTGCTGAGCATGGAGAAACTGTCCATCGGGTGCGTCGCGCCGCCCGGTGGCAGCGTGGTCAACAAAACCGGCGCCTGGCGCACGCTGATACCTGTCTTCAAACAGGAAGATTGCATCGGCTGCCGCGCTTGTGAACTCGTCTGCCCCGAAGGTTGCGTCTTCGGCAACCCCAAGGAGAAGAAGTTCACCTTCGATCCGGATTACTGCAAGGGTTGCGGCATGTGCGCCACCGAGTGTCCCGTGGACGACATCGACATGGTCAGGGAGGAGAAGTGATGGCCGAGAAGCAAGAGATCCTCGAAGGCGCCATGGCCGTTGCCCACGCGGTCGCCCGCTGCCGGCCGGAGGTCATCGCGGCGTACCCGATCACGCCGCAGACCCACATCTCGGAAGAACTGAGCCAGATCGTCGCCGACGGCGAACTCGACGCCGAGTTCGTCAAGGTCGAGTCCGAGTTCGGCGCCGCCAGCGTCATTCTGGGCGCCAGCGCCACCGGCGCCCGTGCCTATACGGCCACGTCCAGCCAGGGCCTGCTGCTGATGAGCGAGGTCCTGTGGAACATCGCGGGGATGCGCCTTCCGGTCGTCCTGGCGTGCGCCAACCGCAGCCTCTCGGCGCCCCTGTCGATCTGGTGCGACCACCAGGACGCCGAGGCCATCCGCGACTGTGGCATCATCCAGTTCTACGCCGAGGACAATCAGGAGGCCTGCGACCAGCACCTCATCGCCTTCAAGGTTGCCGAGGACCGGCGGGTCCTCTTGCCCGCGATGGTCAACCTCGACGGATTCCTCCTGACGCACGTCTTTGAACCGACCATCCTGCCCGACCAGGAACTGTCCGACCGGTACCTCCCACCGTATGAGGCGGTCCTGAAACTCGACGTCGAGAACCCCGCCACCTTCGGCGCCTTCACCGAACCCGATAAGTGCATGGAAGGCCGGTGGATGATCCACGACGCCTGCATGCGCAGTATCGGCGTCATCGAGGAGATGAGCGCCGAGTTCGAGAAGGTCTTCGGCCGCCCCAGCGGCGGGCTCATCGAGGAGTACCAGAGCGACGACGCCGAGACGATCCTCATCGCCAAGGGGTCGCTCTGCGGCACCATCAAAGACGTGGTGGACGACCTGCGCGACGCCGGCCACAAAGTCGGTCTCGTGCGGATCAAGACGTATCGGCCGTGGCCGACCGCTGCCGTGCTCAAGGCCCTCTCGGGCGCGAAGCAGATTGCCGTCATCGAGCGCGGCGCATCGTTCGGCGCCGGCGGCATCATGACGCCCGAGGTCAAGGAGACCCTGTACGACGCCGGACTCGCGATTCCGGTGCACGGATTCTGCGTGCAGTTGGGCGGCCGCGAGGTCCCGCCCGACGGCATCCGTGAGATCGTCGAGCGCGCCGAGAGCGGCGAGAAGCAGAAGGTGTACGAGTACTTCCGGCTCAGAAAAGAGATCCTGCCGGAACTCGTGCCGGGTGCGTAGTTCGTTGTTCGAGCCGCGACCGGAAGGCCGCGGTCATGCTGAGTTCGAGCCGCGACCTCGGGTGGCGGTGATTCGGAGTTCGAGCCGCGACCTCAGGTCGCGGTCATCCTGACCCGCTGGTCGTGGTTGGCGCAGGTAAAACGGAGGACAAAACGTGGCTTCACCCGAGACGTTTGATTACAGCGATCGCGTGTTGGTGCCCGGTTACACGTCGTGCCTGGGCTGCGGCGAGGCGCTGGCGATGCGCATCGTCGCCCAGGCCGCCGGCAAGAACTCCATTTTCACCAACTGCACCGGGTGCTCGGAGATCTTCACGTCGCGCTACCCGACCAGTTCGTGGAACGCCCCGTGGATTCACAGCCTGTTCGAGAACTCGGCCGCCATCGCCTCAGGCGTGTACTACGCCCTCAAGCACCGCGGCAAACTCGCCGGGCTGAACGTCATTGCGATGGGCGGCGACGGCGGCACCGCCGACATCGGCCTCCAGTGCCTCAGCGGCGCCTTCGAACGCGGCGACGAGATGCTCTACTGCTGCTGGGACAACGAGGCCTACATGAACACCGGCATCCAGCGGTCCGGCCTCACGCCGCTCGATGCCGCCACGACCACCAGCCCCGCCGGCAAGGCGTCCTGGGGCAACGATCGGCCCAAGAAAGACCTGCCGGCCATCGTCGCGGCCCACAACATCCCGTACATCGGCGTCGGCTCGTGCGGTTACTACCGCGAGATTCCGCGCATGGTCAAGAAGGCCCTCTCGTACCGCGGGCCGAAGTATCTCCAGATCCATGCCGTCTGCCCGCTGGGATGGCGGAGCGACCCGGCCCAGACCGCGGTGCTGGCGCGCTTGGCGTTTGAGACGGGCTGCTATCCGCTCTACGAGATCATCGAGGGCGAGACCAAGCCGCACAAGCCGCCCAAGGACGGGTGGAAACCGGTCACCGAGTACCTGAAGCCGCAAGGCCGGTTCCGTCACCTCTTCCGTGCGGCCGACGGTGAGAAGCGGATCGTCCGCATCCAGGCCCTGGCCGCCAAGAACATCCGCAAGTTCTACGGCGACGACGCCGTCCCCGACTTCGCCAAAGAGGCCGAGGCCAAAGCCGAAGAGATGGCCGCGGCCACGGCGTAGGTCGCCGAACGGTTTGCCTCACACTTCAGCGCGGCGGGTGTCCCCACCCGCCGCGTTTTTCATTTGGCGAGGACAGGTTCCCGCCGAGTGAATCGCCTCCCTTCCGCGAGTACCATGTAGGGGAGAGGCATGCCTCGCCCTCCCGTTGCAGGGGACCTGTCATGAGCCGCCATCGCCACCGCATCCTTCTCCGCCGCACGCGCATTATCCTCGTCCTCTTCACCGTCTGCCTGGCGGCCGCGGGTGCGACGGCGATTCCCGTTGAATGGGAACTCGACGTGCTTGCGGGCGCGCTCGGCCTGCCGCACGAGGCCGAGCCCGGCGACTATACCGGCCTCGCCCACTGGATCGCGAAAGTCCGCGCCGGCGTCCGCGAGACGAACGCACGGTTCCCCTTCATGGCCTACGGCTTCGACTGGCTGGCCTTCGCCCACGTCGTGTTGGCGAT
>DATKXP010000120.1:0-2021 GCA_035529015.1 Phycisphaerae bacterium
CGGTTCGCGGCGCCGACACGTCCAACGGCAGGAGGCAGACGATGAGCCAGACCCCGCTCCAGAAGCCGAAGCGCGACCGCTGGGACAGCCGGACGGCGTTCGTGATGGCGGCGATCGGCAGCGCGGTCGGGCTGGGCAACGTCTGGCGGTTCCCGGCCAAGGTGTACGAGAACGGCGGCGGGGCGTTTTTCATTCCGTACATCGTGGCACTCATTACCGCCGGCATTCCGCTGATGATTTTGGAGATGGGCATCGGCCAGATGTTTCAGGGCGGCGCGCCGCGGGCTCTGAAGCGGATCAACAAGAACTACGAGTGGGTCGGCTGGTTCGCCCTCGCTGTTTCTGCCGTCATCGCGTTCTACTACGCCATCATCATGGCCTATTCGTGGCAGTACCTGTACGAGTCGGTCCGCTATGCGTTCAGCTCGCTTCCGTGGGCGGAGGATGCGTCGGAGCACTTCTTTACCGACGTACTCGCCAAGACCCGTGACTCCGGAGAAATCTGGACCATCCGGTGGCCCCTGGTGGCCGGCCTCGCCCTGACGTGGGGCCTGGTTTTTTGGATCGTCCACAAAGGAGTCCACCGTGTCGGACGCGTTGTGCTGATTACGGTTCCCCTGCCGGTGATTCTATTGATCGTGCTGGGCATCCGGGGCATAACGCTTGACGGAGCGATGGACGGCATCCGGTTTTACCTCACACCGAACTTCGACAAACTGAAAGACCCTCGCGTCTGGCTGGAAGCGTACGGTCAGATCTTCTTCAGCCTGAGCATCGGGTTCGGCGTCATAATCGCGTACGCCAGTTACAACCGCCGGCGCGGCGACATTACGAACAACGCGTTCATCACGAGTTTCGCCAACTGCGCCACGAGTTTTCTGGCGGGGTTCGTCGTGTTCAGCGTCCTGGGGTTCCTGGCGACCAAGACGAATACCAGCGTGGACAAGGTCGTCAGCGGCGGCCTGGGGCTGGCCTTCATCACATATCCCACGGCCATCGTGAAACTGGGCGAATTGGGGGCGTTCTGGCCGCCCGTGGTAGCCGTCCTGTTCTTCATCACGCTGCTGAGCCTCGGCATCGACTCGCAGTTCTCGATGGTGGAGGCCGTCTGTTCGGGCCTGGAAGACCGGTTCAAGTGGATGTCGCACGGCCTGGCGTCGGGCCTCATGTGCCTCGTTTCTTTTCTGGTCGGCGTCTTCTTTTTCGCCACTCGGGGCGGGTCCGGCTGGCTCGATATCGCCGACCACTGGGCCAGTTACGGATTCGTCTTTGTCGGGCTGATGCAATGCCTTGTCGTCGGATACTTTTTCCGCACCGAGCGGCTTACCCACTACATCAACGCCGTGTCGGAAATCCACCTCGGCGGCTGGTGGGAGCTGTTTATCCGCATCCTCACACCGTTGTTGCTCATCGTGTTCCTCAGCGCGGGCCTGCTGACCGAGATGACCGAGAAGCTCTACGACGGCGGCGAGGCCTGGCCCCGATGGATGGTCCGGACGGGACCGGGGATCTTCTTCGCGTTTTTCGTTGTGGCCTTTCTGCTGGCGCGCCAGTGGCATCTGATCGGCATTCTGCT
This sequence comes from Phycisphaerae bacterium, assembly GCA_035529015.1. Taxonomy (GTDB): domain Bacteria; phylum Planctomycetota; class Phycisphaerae; order FEN-1346; family FEN-1346; genus JAUVZF01. The sequence goes on from DATKXP010000120.1 coordinate 1,577, forward strand.
GGGCGGGGTGCTGGCCGGGCTGGGGTTCTACTACGGGCTCGACCTCGGACTAGGCGCGTCGGTGCTGGCTGCGATGGCCCTGGTCATCCTCTTCGGCGGCCTGGGCATCTGTATCCGAATCGCCATGAAGGGCAAGGACGTCGAGCACCACGAGCGGACGCACGGCTGGCCGGAGGAAGAACGTCTGCATCACCCGGCGCCGGGCGACGAAGACGAGTAGCCGGCGCACCGCCCACAGGAGAATTGACCCGCCCCCGCCGCGCCGGTACAGTGGGGCAGCATCGCAAAAGGAGAACACCATGAAAGGCGTCATCCTGGCGGGCGGGTTGGGGACGCGGCTCCAGCCCCTGACGAAGATCACCAACAAGCACCTCCTCCCCGTCTATTCCAAGCCGATGATCTATTACCCCATCGAGTGCCTCGTCCGGGCCGGCATCACCGACAT
>DATKXP010000121.1:0-16242 GCA_035529015.1 Phycisphaerae bacterium
GCCGGTCTTCTTGTCGAGGACGATGATGTCCGGCGCGTTCGGCGACGGCCTCACGCGATGCGACCGGTCCACGCCGTTCGACGTGCAGACGTACAGGTAATCGCCGTGGACGAGAATGGAGCAATCGACGGCGTCCTGGGGCCAGGAGTCCACCGGTTGGGCCAGCATGTCGAACCGCCAGACGATGTCGGCGTCGCCGGGTTCAACCTTGACGGCCTTCGGGGGCTCAGGCCACTCCTCAAACCGCCCCGGCTTGCCCGGCAGCGTGCCGGGGCCGACCATGTACCGGCCCTCGTCCTGGAACGGCCCGTCGTTGCCGTTGGCCTGCCCCTCGACGTCGAGGCACAGCACGTCGCCGCGGTTGCCGACCACGTACACGCGGTCGCCGTCCACGGCGGGCGACGAGCACACGCCGAGGTTCAGGGTATCGTAGTTGAAGTTGCGGTCCTTGGTCTTCATGGCGGGGATGGGCAGTTGCCAGAGCCGTGCGCCGGTGGCCTCGTCGAGGCACATGACCATGCCGCCCCCGCTCTTCTTGACCCTCGGATCCGCGAGCGAGGCGTCGTTTGTGCCGATGAAGACCCGGCCGCCCGAGACGGTCGGGTTTCCGTAAGTCTTGCTGCCGAGTTTGGCCACCCACTTGAGGTTCTTCGCCGGGGCCGCCTGGATGCCCTTCTCTCGGTTCCCCTTCACTGCCGGGGCGAAAGAGGCGGGGATGCCCGTCTCCTGCGACACGAAGTTGCGTTCGTCGCGTCCGCCCCACTGCGGCCAGTCGGCTCCCCGAACAGAGCCCGCCAGCACCAGCGCCGTCACGATGACGATCTCCAGCCTCGCGCGCCTGTTCTGTTTCATCGGGCCTCCAACCGACCGGTTCCCCGCGCACTCGTTCCGCCACGTTGAACACCTGGGAATGCCGGACAGTGACGAGACTTATCGGCGGCGCCGCTCTACTTCGCAGATTCTGCCCGTGCCACTTTCGCCAGCGACACGGCCGCTCCGACCGCACAGACCACAACCAGCGGCGCCACGCCCACGATTCGGCCGACGATGGCCCCCCCGACCGCCGGCGCCAGCCAGTTGCCCACGAGGCCCGACGCCGGTCCGACGGCAAAGCCCGCGCCGATGAGGCTCTCGTGCGACCCGCCCGCGTCCACGGCAGCGTTCTTGACCACCATCGCGTAGTACAGGGCGGCGTAGTACGTCATGCCGATTGCGGCGCCGAACAGGAGTTCGCCGCACAGCACGGTTGCCAGACCGCCCCCGAACAGGGCCATGAAGAAGCCCGCCGGCAGCCCGATAATCACGAACGCCAGCGGCCCGCTTCGATTGTGCCAACCGCTGTAGAGCCCCAGCGTCAGGAACGCCAGGAAGCGGAACACGTCGAGCAGGCCCGAGAGGGCCGTCGCCCACGCCACACCCACCTGGAGCCTCTCAAAAACGCCCGGCAGCAGGGCCGCCAGAATCCACATCAGCGAGTAACCCGTCAGCATCGACCAACGGGCCGAGCCCAGAAGGCCGCGCAGCCGAGCCATCCGGCCGGCCCTCGGCCGCTCCGGATGATCGTGCGGCAGGTGGACCAGCCGCCGCGCCAGAGGCCACACCAGGACGAGGCTCACGACGCTCAGGGCTCCAGCCGCCACGAACAACGCCTGCGGCCGCCACGCGATCAGCGGGCCGGCCGCCACCAGCGCCAGCGGCACCGCCCCCGCCCACGACAGGTTGAACCGGCCGATCGCCTTGGCCTGATCCGTCGGCGTGCGGCCGGCGGCGACGTAACTCTCCACCACCGGCCACTTCAGGCCCGTGACGCAGCCGATGGCCATCGTCATCGCAACCACCGCGAGCGACCCCGTCCACACGCAGAGCACCGCGTGACCGAGAACCTGGCCCACGAGCGTCAGGGCCAACAGCCGCTTCTCCGAGAGGCGTCTCGACACGCCGTGGCTGAGTTGCGCGCCGACCACGTACGCCACACCCCACGCGAGTGCCAGACCCAGATTCTCCGCGTCCGTGAAGTCCAACCGCTTGTGGGTGTAGAAGTACAGGCCGCGTTCGATGAGAATCGTCGCGGCGCTTTCGAGAAACGTGATGACCAGAACCCGGACCGTTCGAGACACGGCGCCCCTTCTCTCGGGATGCGTCGCTGCTTCTGCGGCAGACGATACGCCCGCGCCCGCCCCAGTGCAAGGGCTTGGGCGTACGGGTGGAGTCGGTGTGCAGCCATCTGAGCCGCGCCCGTGAGGAAGCGGCCCCTCCCTGGCGGTCGCGGCTCTGCTACGACGCGCGACGGCCAGCCCGACGCCCATCCTGCCCGTCACTGAGGCGTTACCCTTCGGCCGGAATGCCCCTTGACCGTGCCCGACGCTGCCCTAGGATACGCGGGTGGCATGGAGACGCTCCCGCAAATCCTCGCTCATGGCGTCCGGACGTTCGGCGAGCGGGTCGCTCTGCGAACGCACGGCGACGCCGACGCGAGCGGCTACACCTACCGGCAACTCGGAACGCACGCAGCGGCAGTGGCGCAGCGTCTGGAAGGCCGCGGCGTGACAAGGGGCACGCCCGTCGCGCTGCTTTGCGAGAACCGGCCGGAATGGGCCGTCGCCTACTTCGCCATCCACCTGCGCGGGGCCGTTTGCGTGCCCATCGACACAAGGCTCAAGAGCGCCGAAATCCGCGGCATTCTCGCGCGCAGCCGCGCGCGTCTCTTCCTCGTCTCGCACCCGCTCTCGCTGGCGGCCGACGACGCCGCGCACGGCCTGGAGAACGTCGCCGTCGCAAGGATCGAGGACCTGCTCGGCAAAGTCGATGCGGGCTCATCGCCACCGTCCCCCCAAGATGCCGTGTCCGACGTCACAGGCGACGACGTAGCGGTCTTGAGTTTCACGTCCGGCACGACCGGCGCGAGCAAGGCCATCGTGCTGACCCACCGGAACCTCGCGTCAAACGCCGTGGCCGGCACCCGGTGGATGGACGTCGGGCCCGACGACCGGCTCGTCTCGATCCTGCCGCTGAACCACCTGTTCGAGCAGACCGCCGGCCTGCTTATTCCGCTCATCGTCGGGGCGAGCGTCACGTACCCCGGGTCGCTCAACCCGCGCACCATCCTCGATGCGATGCGTTCGACGGAAGCGACGCTCATGCTGACCGTGCCGGCCATGGCGAGGCTGCTGCGCAAGCGGATCCTCTCGGGCTTGGCGTCTCAGCCGCGCTGGAAGCAGCGTCTGTTTCACGCCGGCCGCCGCATGGCGCCCGCCGCACGACGTATCGGCCTGCGTCTCGACCGGCTGCTGTTCCGCGAGGTCCACCGAGCGTTCGGCGGACACATGCGTTTCTTCATCTGCGGCGGTGCGCCGCTCGACCCGCGCCTGGCGCAGTTCTTCTCGCAGTTGGGGCTGCCCATTCTCGAAGGCTATGGCCTCTCGGAAGCGGCGCCGATCGTCTCGTGCAACACGCTGACGAACTACACCCTCGGCTCGGTGGGCAAACCGCTGCCCGGCGTCGAGGTGACGATCCGCGCGCCCGACGGCCCAGGCGAGGCCGTCGGCGAGATCTGTGTCCGCGGGCCGAACGTCATGGCCGCGTACTTCGAGGACGCCGAGGCCACCGCCGACGTCCTCCAGGACGGTTGGCTTGCGACGGGCGACCTGGGCCGCGTGGACGCCGGCGGCTACCTCTATATCGTCGGGCGCCTCAAGGACGTCATCGTCAGCGAATCCGGCAAGAACGTGTACCCGGCCGAGATCGAGGCCGAGATCGCCCTGTGCCCCCACGTCCGCGAGACGTGCGTTCTGGGCGTGTGCACCGGCGACGGGGCCGGCGTGGACGAGGAGATCGTTGCGTTGGTGGCCGTGGATGACGAAGCGCCCGGCCCCGAACACGCCGCGACGTATGAGGACCTGCTCCGCGACGAGATTCGCGAGGCGTGTTCGCGTCTCGCTGACTACAAACGGCCGAAGCGTTTCGGCGTGTGGCCGGGCGAGTTCCCCCGCACGACCACCCTCAAGGTCAGAAAGCACGAGGTCCGCAACAGCCTCGGCGAGGTCACCCTTCTGCCGCTGTAGCGCCGTTTCCAGACGCGCAGGCGCCTCATGCCTTTGTAGCGCGGGGGTTTATCCCCCGCGCCCGTGTGTGGGCTGGGGCTGTTCTACGCGGGGGATAAACCCCCGCGCTACGCTCCCTTGCCGGGCGCCAGAAAACCCTGCCGCACCCGGGGAAACCGGGGCCGCTGGAAAGTCCTTGACGGCAAGCCGCGCGCAGGGAAACATCAGACGTTCGGCCGGCGGAGCTTTGAAGCGCGCCCGCCGCCGTCACACGTCGCAGATCTTCACCGCCTGGCGGAGACTGTCGAGCGGCGGCTTGCGCTTCGGCACGAACTCGTGGGCCACGTAGCCGTCGTACTTCGTCTCGGCGATGGCCTTCATGACGGCCGGGTAATAGATCTCCTGCGTCTCGTCGATCTCGTTGCGGCCGGGGTTGCCGCCCGTATGGAAGTGGCCGATATGGTCAATGTTGTCGCGGATGGTCCGGATGAGGTCGCCCTCCATGATCTGCATGTGGTAGATGTCGTAGAGGACCTTGACGCGCGGGCTGCCGACCTTCTTGCAGACATCGACGGCCCACGTCGTGTGGTCGGCCATGTACCCCTTGTGGTCCACCTTCGAGTTCAGCAGTTCCATGACGACCGTGACGCCTTTCTTCTCGGCCAGGCCGGCCACCTGTTTGAGGGCCTCGACACAGTTCTTCTGACCCTCCTCCTCGGAGACCGTCCCGCGGTTGCCCGACATGCAGATGACGTTCGGGAAGCCGGCCTCGGCGGTGGCCTCGATGGCCTCGCGCAGTTTCGCGAGGGCCTTCTCGTGGTTCGCCTTGTCGTTCAGGCCCTTGGCGATGCCGATGCTGCCGGGCGTGCACGTGCCGACGAGGCCGTACTTCTTCATGGTGGGCCAATCCTTCGGGCCGATCAGATCGATGCCCTGGATGCCCATCTCGACGCAGGCCTTGCAGAACTCGTCCATGGGGATCTTGCCGAAGCACCACCGGGAGACGGACTGTTTGATTCGCCCTTTGAGTTTCGCGCCGGCCATGGCTTCCTCCGTCCTTGCTTGCCCGCCCGTCATACCGATGGCCGCCATCGCGGCAGCACCGCCGGCCACGCCCTTCAGGAGATGGCGCCGGCTGACGCCACCGCGGCCTTGCTCCGTTCGATCTGTCATACGGTTCGCCTTTCGCACGTTGGTTCATTCGCCGCCGTCCTCCATGCTACGGCGGTCGCCGGCAGGTGTCAACTGGCGCATGGCACTTCGCGCCGAGTCACCGCGCCGAAGCGGCCTCGACGTAGTCGCACAGGACGCGCATGTTGGCGACGAAGGTCTGGCAGCGGATCCGTTCGTCGCGGTCCACCCAGCGGCCTTGCGAGTCGAGGGCGGCGACGACCTTCTTCACGTGCGACTCCATCCCCCTGGCCCGTTTCGCCAGGCCGGCGGGCGACGGGGCTGCGGTCCGGCCGTTCGCGTACACGGCCGGTCCGATCTGGCGCACACGCTCGTAGTAGGCCTTGGCCGACGCCACGCCGTAACCGCTCTGCCAGGAGTAGCCCGTCCGCCGCTCTTCGCTGATCTCATCGAGCGTGTAGTGGACCTTCCCGTCGCGGTCGCCGTAGATGGGTCTGTTCGTGCCGACCTCGTACAGGCGTGCCCAGACGCCATCCTTGAGTTGCGACCGGTCGAGCCAGTCGAGCGCCACCGGAATCGGCTGCAGGTACTTCGTGTCGCGCGTGGTGACGGCCAGGTCCACCAGCGTCCGGATGTTGCGCGCCGTGGTGGCACTGCACACGGCGGCCGGCTCAAAGGCCCGCGCCGGTGCCGGCTTCAGGTCATGCGAATACTGTTGAGCCCAGCCCGCCTGCGGCGCCTTGACCTGCGAGAGGATGATGAAGTTCCCGCCGCGCTTTGCGCCGTCGAGCCATTCCTTCTTGCCGTAGCGGCGGTGCGCGTCGAGCAGCACGCGGATGCAGTCGTTGATCGTGTTGTCGTTGAACGTGTAGTAGTCCTGGTACCCGCCGCGCAACGGATACCACTGCGGCCAGGCCCCGTTCGGAAACTGGCTGCGAAGGAGAAACTTAAGGCCCAGCGCGACGCCGTCGTCCAGCCACGGTTCGTCGAGCGTCTCGTCGAGGTCCATGAGGAAATCGATGGCGCCCTGGCTGATGTTATCGTCGAACGTGCAGTGGCCTTTCCGCCGTTCGGGCATCTTCGCGCCGGGCGCGAGGTGCGAGACGTCCACACGGTGGTCCCATCCGCCCTCGGTCCGCTGTCCCCACACGAGCGCCCGGCCCGTGTTGCGAGCCGCTGCCAGGTACCGCTTGTCGCCCGTCGCGCGGAAGGCCCGCAGGAGCGTCTTTCCGACGGTGGGCGTGCCGGGAGGCTGGACCCAGATTTCCGTCGCCTTGGCCTTCTCGCCGAGGGACTCGCCCCACCGCTGCTTCAGGTCGAGGCTGTAGATGCCGGCCCAGCCGCCGTTGGTGGAGATCGACGTGAAGTAGTCCGTGGCCTTCGCCATCGCGTCGCGGGTCGGCTCCAGCACGGCCTCGTCGGCCGATGCGGTGGATGCCAGCATCGCCGCGAGCGCCGCGGCCACAGGCAGGGCTCTTCTCACGATGCGGTCCTCCCTCTTGCAGGCTGTTTCACAACATGCGCGGCGGGTCCGGAGACCCGCCGCGCAGCACTTCTCAAGAGACTCATCCGAGCCGCTTAGTCGAGTTTGATGCCCGGGTTGCGGAACCGCAGGGCGTCCATCGAGTGGTACGAGGCGTACTCGCTGACGATGGCGCCTTCGGGGCCGGCCACCTGGAAGTGCGGCGCTTCGGGCACGGCGAGTTTGCCGACCTCGCCGGGCGCCACGCGCGTGACCTTGCGGCAGGTGGTGAACTCCAACTCGCTGGCGGGGATGATCGCCTTGGCGTCCGGCGACTCCTCGCCCAGGTCAAACAGGATCGTCTCGCCGTACCGGCAGTGCCAGCCCTCCATCTTCGGCTGGATGTCCTCGTGCTTGAGGTGCCAGTGTTCGGGGATCATCTGACCCGGCAGCAGGAAGATCTCGTGCCCGAGGTATCCGTACTTGCCCTCCTCCACCCACTCGTTGAGCCAGAAGACGCCGCCCATGCCGACGTCGGTGAACCGGCCGACGGCAAAGTCCAGGACCCACAGGACTTCCTTGAGGCTGTCGTACTTGGGGTACCCGTGGTAGGCCATGAGTTCGTAGTAGGCCTTCTTAGCGGCGTCCTGGTTGAACGTGCCGTCGGCGTCGTAGAACTCCTCGTTCTTGAAGGCCCTGAGTTTCCCGGCCACCTTCGCCTCCTGGCACCCCGCGCCTGCGACCGCCGCGGCGCTCGCTGCCAGCCCCGCCATCAACTGACGTCTTGTGACATCCGCCATGATCCATGACTCCTTTCCGCGGGGCTCCGCGCGGTCCCTGCCGCGAGCCCTGCCGTTCGTCCGTCCATGTCTGCGGGGTGCCACCGGCCATGTCGCGGCGGGTACGGAGACCCGCCGCGCATCAACCGCAAAGAACTTACCTGACCCCGCTTAGTTCTTGCCCTTCAGGTCCTGGTACATCTGATACGCCTTATCCGGTTTCGCGAAGTCGTGGACCACGGCCCGCACGGCGCGGCACATGGCCACCGGGTCGCCGGCCGCGAAGATGTTGCGGCCCATGTCCACGCCCAGGGCGCCCTGGTCCACAGCGCGGTAGGCCATCTCGAGGGCATCGGGTTCGGGGATCTTCTTGCCGCCGGCAATGACGATCGGAACCGGGCACCCCGCCACCACCTCCTCGAACTTCTCCTCGCAGAAGTAGGTCTTGACGTAGTGGGCGCCGAGTTCGGCGAGGACGCGGCTGGCCATACCCAGATACCGGGCATCGCGCGCCATTTCCTTGCCGACGGCCGTCACACCGAGCGTGGCGATGCCGTGGCGGTTGCCCGCGTTGACCACCCGCGACAGGTTCTCGAGCGTCTGCCTCTCGCACGCGCCGCCCACGTAGCACTGGACGGCCATGGCGGAGGCATTGAGGCGGATGGCGTCTTCGATGTCCACGCCGATGCACTCGTCGCTCATGTCGCCCTTGAGGACCGTGGCACCCGCGCTGACACGCAGACAGACGGGCTTGTCGGTCTCGGGCGGAATACTGGTCCGCAAGGCGCCGCGCGTACACATCAGGCAGTCCACGTACGGGATGAGCGGGACCACCGTCACGTCCATGCGCTCCAGGCCGGTGGTCGGCCCCATCAGGTACCCGTGGTCGAAGGCGAGCATGACGGTGCGGCCGCTTTCGGGATTGAAGATGCGGCTGAGGCGGTTCTTCATCCCCCAGTCGAGGGCGTTCGAGCCACGCAGGAAGAAGCCCTCCGTGCTCATGGGAACGCCCACGTGGAAGTTCTTCCTGGTCCCCTGTTCTTCCTTGGACGGCATCCGAGCAATCTCCTTTCAACTCCGTTCCACTGTTCGCAGAGCCACACGGCCCCGTCAAGGGGGCGGTCAGTTGCTCTCGGCCGCCGAGAGCCCGTCGGCCATGCCGCGGAAGATGAGGCTGACCGACGTCGCCCCGGGGTCGGGCGTCCCGAGGGTGCGCTCGCCCAGATTCCTGGCCTTGCCGAACCGGGCCTGCATGTCTTTGGTCGCGGCGGCGCCCTGTTCGGCGGCATCGGCGGCCCGGGCAAGCGCTGCCGCAGGGCCGAGACCTTCGTCCACGGCGGCCCGAAGCCCCTCGACGGCGGGCACGAGGGCGTCGATTATCGTCTTGTCGCCCGGTTCGGCTTTCGTCTGCTTTCTGACGGTCGCCAGGGCCGCCTCGAACGCATCGGCGAGGGCCGTGGCGTCGAGCGTCGCACGGTCGGCGGCACCCTCGCCCATCCCCATGAAGAAGGTGCCGAACAGTGGCCCGGTGGACCCGCCGCCTGCGCTCAGGATGGCCCAGCCCACGTCGTTCAAGACGCTCGCCAGGTCGCGCGAGCGGTTGTCGGCAACGGCTTTGGCGAGACAGCCCATGGCCCGCCTCATGGCGGTGCCGTGGTCGCCGTCTCCGATGGCGGCGTCGAGTTTCGAGAGCGTCTCGTGCTGTGTGGTCACCTTCTCGGCGGCGCCGCGGAGCATCCGGACCATCTCATCGTAGCCGATCGTCTCAGCCATGCCTTGCCCCCGCCTAGCGGACGGTCATGAACGGCGTGTCGCACGGCGCGTTCCACAGGTCAACCATCTCGTCGGTGACGCGGCCGATGTGCATCTGGAACCCGGCCATCTCCTGGACGGTCAGGTCTTCGGCCACGCGGCTGCAGGCCACCTTGATGCCCTTCTCCGTGAGGACCTGGTGCACGCGGCGGAAGATGATGAACAGTTCCATGAGGGTCGTCGCGCCGGAACCGTTGACCATGACGAGCAGTTGGTCGCCGGACTCGACGCCCAGGTCCGCGAGGAGCATGTTGAGCATGGTCTCGGCGGTCTCGTCGGCGGTCTTGAATTGGGTGCGGCCGGTGCCGGCCTCGCCGTGCTGGCCCATGCCGATCTCCATCTCATCGTCGGGCAACTCGAACATGGCCTCGCCCGTCGCGGGGTGGGTGGCGCTGGTGACGGCCACGGCCAGGGTGGCCATGTTCCGCTCGTAGGCTTCGCCGATGGCGTAGACCTCATCGAGCGACTTGCCGGCCTCGGCCGCCGCCCCGACGAGTTTGTAGACCGGGATGCACCCCACCAGGCCGCGGCGCTGGTCGGGGTCGGAGCGCGGGAAGCCGGCGATGTCTTCGTGCGTGAGGAGTTGCTTGACGTTCTTCAGCCCCTGCTTCTCGACCATCTGCATGGTGAGGTTGGCCGAGAGGACGTCGCCGGGATGGTTGAGGACGACGAACAGGACGCCCGCGCCGCGGTCGGCCCGTTTGAGCGCTTCGAGGCACGCCGGCGCGCCCGGGGCCGCGAAGATCTCGCCCGCCACGCTGATATCGATCATCCCCTCGCCGACGAACCCGCTCAGGGCCGGCTCGTGGCCGCTGCCGCCGAGCGTCACGATGCCCACCTTGCCCTCGTCTTTCGGCCTCGCGCGGACGACCAGATTGTTCTCGATAACCTTGATCTTGCCCGGGTGCAGGAGGGCGTAGCCTTCGAGCAACTCGCTGACGAGGTTCTCGGGGTCGTTCATGAACTTTTTCATTGCCATCGTCTGAGCCACCTTTCTGTTACGTGCTTCGCAGGAACCCGGTGCCGGGCTAGACCTCCTGCATCAGTTCGACCACGATATTGTCCCTGACGATGAAGGCCACGCGGAGGTTCGGCATGGGTTCGAAGGGCTCGACCAGAACCTCCTCGCCCTCCATGGCCGCGGTCAGGTCGTCCACCATGTAGGCAATGTGCGGGTTCGTCTGCATCAGGTCGGGCATGGGGCTGCCGGCATCGAACCGGAGGTACTCGAAACTGTATGGGCTGGCCCCCGGATCGGTGATGTGCACCCCGCCGCCCTCGATGTAGGTCTCGTCCGGATGCTCGACGTCCGTCGGAACACCCACGTGATGGAACTGTGCCACAAGCGTCTCCTTCCTTTGCCTGGAGGACCGTGCGCGCAGCGCCCCAGCATGCGAAAGCAGCCGCGCCGGGACGCATACTCTCTCAGCCCGGCCGCCGGCCGTCAATAGTTATTTCACGGGACCGAGCGTGCGGGTGTGTCAACGATTTCTGGCACGCTTGCAACGTGGCGCAAGTCCCCGCTCGCTGACGCTCGCGGCTAGTCAGGCACACGAACGAGTGCCCGACTAGCCGCGCACGTCAGTAAGCGGCTGGCCCCGCCAGAGAAACTTGCCACACCCGAGCGTGTGGGGTGACGTGCAAAACAGCGCGTGACCTCTTTGCAGAATCAGGTAGGATGGTGGCACCGCCGTACGGGGCAGGCAGACCGGAGCGAACGCTACACGGCGAAAAGGAGTGACGCAATGAACAGCAGACTCTGCGTTGGCGCGGCAATCACCCTGGTTCTTGCCGGCGCACTGTGTGCCGCCACGGATACCTTCGCAGGCGAGACGCCGCCGAAAGACGCCAACCGTTGGGAAGGCCAGGTCCAGGCGTACGAAGAACAAGACAAGGCGTCGCCGCCGCCCGAGGGGGCCGTGCTGTTCGTCGGCAGTTCGTCGGTCCGCATGTGGAAGAGCATTCCGGACGATTTCAAGCCGATGACGGCCATCGCGCGCGGCATCGGGGGAAGCGGGATCCCGGACCAGGTCCACTACGCCGAGCGGCTGGTCGTCCGCTATCGCCCCAGCCAGATCGTCTTCTACGCCGGCGACAACGACGTCTGGACCGGGAGGACGCCCGAGCAGATCCTCGCGGACTACAAGACGTTCGTGGCGAAGGTCCGAAAGGCCTTGCCGCGCGCCCCCATCCACTTCCTCGCCATCAAGCCGAGCCCGCGCCGCACCAAGGTCTGGCCCCAGGCGAAAGAGGCTAACCGACTCGTCCGCGAGTACGCCGAGACCGACGCGTCGCTGACCTACATCGACGTCGCGGCACCGATGCTGGGCGCCGACGGCGCCCCCCGCACCGATATCTTCCTCAAGGACATGCTCCACCTGAACGCCAAGGGATACGAGATGTGGGTCCCGCTCGTGAAGGCTGCCCTTGCGAAGGGCGCCGCCGAGACCAAGGAAGCGAGCAAGCCGCCGCAGTAACCCCACAAAGGCCGGCGCGCGGCTCTACCGCTGCGGCCGGTCGCTGGCGGCGTACAGGAGGATGTTCGTGGCCACGGCCTCGGCGTCGGGCGCCTCGTAGCCCTTGCACATGCAGGCCTCGTACGGCGTGGCGGAGAAGACGATGTCGAGCGGCGAGTAGACACCGACCAGCCGGTCGCCGTCGAAGATACCGTGCAGTTCGGCCTGCGTCCGGCTGCTCCGCGCCACCTTCAGCGCGCGGCGAAACCGCACGTTCGTCGTCAGGTCGAATCCCTTGGGGCCGCCCATGCGGCCGCTCATCAACGGGTGGCCGGGGGCCAGGAGCGTGACCCGCCACTCCGCTTCCTGGGCCAGTTTCCGCAGCGACCCGTTGAAGTCGAGCGACCCGCCGGCCGCCTCGCACCACAGGAACCCGCCCTTGGCCACGAACGCTTTCAGGGCCGAGACGCCGGCAGCGTCCACGTCGAAGGCTCCACTGCCGGTGAGGAAGGCGACGTCGTGGCCGCTCAGTGCGGCGGGCGCCACGCCGCTTTCCGTCACTTCCACCGAGAGCCCCGCCTTGTCCCTGGCGCACTTCGTTACGCGGTCGAAGCCTTTGTAGCGGACGCCGACGTCCCAATCCCCAGGGTGCTTGACACGGGCGACGCGAAGGTTCTTCCTGGAACCGGCCGCCACCGACTGCTTGGCGTACCGGTCGTCGGGCTCCGGCTCGCGTGCGGCCAGTTTGGCCCGCAAGGGCGCCGCGTCGGTGGCGTACGCCACCAGGTTGATCCCCCAGTTAAACAGATACCCACGCGAGGCATACGCCTTCATGTGCCACGGGCAGGAGATGTCGTCGCCGGCATAGAAGAGGAAGGTGCGCAAACCATCGTCCAGGCCGAGGACCTCCGGCCGCTTGTTCAACTTGTACGGGTCGATGAAGGAGTAATGGTCGGGGCCGAGCGGCTTGAGTTTCCACTCGGGCCAGACCTCGGCGATGAACTCCTGGAACCATTTCCTGACGTTCGCGTTGCCGCACGACGCCTCCACCAGGATCGTGCCGCCCGTGTCGGTGAACTCGCGGAGTTTGGCCTTGGCCTTCTCGTCGAACGGCGGCGGCGCTTCGGGCGTGATGAACAGGATCGGCGCGTCGTGCAGTTCCGAGACGGGGGCCTTGAGGTTCACGATCTGCCAATGGCAGATCTGCTCTTTGTTCTTCGAGATGTACGAGGTCAGGTTGTAGATGTCGCGGCGGTGGTTGTTCCACAGGCCGTCGAACTCGAGTTTGTTGAACAGGATGGGGCCGCGGCCCTTATACAGGAACATGACGGCAAAACACGTCGAGACCAGTTCGTCGTAGTTGCCGCTCCACGCGCCGCTGCCCCCCTGCGTCTTGAGCAGGTGCCCGGCGATCTCCTTGAACCAGTCGTGCCCGCCGAAGTACTTGTACCCGGCGGAGGCGCCGACGCGCTCCACGCTGTACTGCCAGTAATGGACGCGTTTCTCCCGGCGCGCCTTGCCGTTCGGGTTCTTGTCGGCGTCGAAGTGCTTCTCGAGCCACTCGAGCGCCTTGTCGATCCGCCGGTCGATCTCGGCGTTCCGCGAGCCGGAGCGCCCCCCGACGCATGGGCACCCGCTCGCCACGTCGAGGTTGTCGAGGGTGATGAAGATCGAGGCCAGCCCGGCGGCCGACATCGACCCGTAACCCTCGTCCTTGTCGCCTTCGATGTAACTCCACGAGCCGTTCGCCTGCTGCGTGCGGAAGTACTTGGCCTGGGCCCGCTGCCACGTGCTTCGGGGGATCTCGACGCCGGCCAGGCTCGCCTCGCGAAGCGCCAGGATCACCAACTGCGTGTTCGACAGGTCCTCGTAGACGCGGCTGGTCCTTGCACCGGACATGCCGGTGTACCCCCACCCGCCCTTCGGTCCCTGGGTGCTCACAAGCCACTTGACGTCGCGCTGCAGGGCCGTGCGGATGAGGTCCCGCTTCGTCCCGACGAGTTTGTTCTGGACGTGGGCCAGGGCCATCGCCCGGCAGCAGATGGCGTACGTGTAATCGAGCGGCCGGGCAATGACGGCCTCCAGCGCCTTCGACACGTACTCGCGGTTCGGATGTTCGCCCGTGTAGATGAGCGTCAGCAGCGCCAGTTCCGAGTGGCCGCACGGCTGCTCGGTGTGGCTGTACTTCTTCTCCGTCCAGGCCCCGTCCGGCTGCTGCTGCTTGACGAGGTACTGGATGCCCTTCTCGATGGCCTTGCGGACGGACTCGTCGGTCACACCGCCCTTCTTCGACGCCTGCGCCGCAAACACCAGCGATGGCGCCAAGAGGACCGCAAGGCACACTGCCACCCACACGCGTTTCATCCACACGCTCCCGTATTCCCCACTACAATGGACGCTCCGGCCCCGGTCGGATTCACCTGCCGGTGGTGCCCATCTACCGGCAGGATTCACCATAGAATACGAGCAAGACGCGGCGTCCGCAAGCCATTTGGCCGCCGGGCACGTTGCACCACCCCCGACCGTCTGCTAGACTCGCCACACGTCCCAAGGAGAGAATCCAAATGCCACTGGCGGCCCGGACATGGCTGTGCACAGCCGGCCTGGCGGTCCTTGCGGCTCTGCCCCTCGCGGCGCGGGCCGACGTCGTGTTCGAGAATGTCCGCGTCCGCGCCGTCCTGGGGCAGGACGCTGCCTGGCGGTCCCTCATCGACAAGGCCTGTGGCAAGGACCACGGCGCCGCCGGTGCGAAGGTGCGTTTCGCGTCCGCCCGCGTGGGCGGCAAATGGCACGAGGCAAACGCCGCACACCGTGACGGCGACCGCTTGACCGTCGGCTTCGCCGGCATCGACACGCGCCTCCTCTACGCCGTCACGACGCAGCCCGACTGGATCGCGCTCCACCTGGAGAAGGTCGAAGGCACGCGGCCGACGCACCTGATTCTCGTTCGCATCGGCCTGACGCTGACCGAGCACGTCGGCCCGCGCCTGGGCGGCGCCTGGGACGACGCCTGCGCCGTCTGCCTGATGGCCACGAACCTCCAGACCGAGGGCAAGGCCTGCCGCCGCACCGGATACGCCGAACTGGCCTGCTCGACGCAGGACACGCCCGGTCCGCGGCTCGAAGGGGCCGGCGCGGCGCTCGTCGCGGCGCCGACGCCACACTTGCGCGGCATCCTCCAGCGTCTTGCGGCAGCGTACGACCTGCCGCGGAACGAAGGCGACGGCGTGCCCTCGAAGGACCTGCCCGTGGCGCGCCGCTCGTACTGGTTCCTTCGCTTCGGCGAGGCCGACGTCGAGAAGGTCATCGACCTGTGCCGCCGGACCGGCTTGCAGCAGGTGATGATGCTCTCGCACTCCTGGTGCCGCACGGTCGGCCACTACACGTTCAACAAAACGGCCTACCCCGACGGCATCGACAGCCTGCGGCGGACGGTCGCGCGGCTGCACGAGGCGGGCATTCTCGTGGGCATGCACGGGTACGCGTCGAAGATCTCGAAGACCGACTCCTACGTCACGCCCGTGCCCGACCGGCGGTTCTGGGTGGACCGCACCGCCGCGCTCGCCGCCGCCATTGGACCGCAGGACACGGCGATCCGCACCTCGACCGACCTTCGCGAGTGGCCGGGCAGCCCCGTCGCGAAGCAGAAGACGTGGGAAGGCGGCGTGGCGAAGCATCGGGAAACCATCATCGACGACGAGATCATCCGCTATCAGGCGGTCGGCCCCGAAGGCACGTGGAACACTTTTCTCGGCTGCGAGCGTGGCGCCTGGGGCACCCGCGCCGCGGCACACAAGGCCGGCGCGGCCTGCCGCCACTACGGCGTGGACGGATGCATCAACGGCTACATCATCGACCAGGAGACGCCGCTCCTGGACGAGGCAACCGCCCGCCTCGCTCACGTCTTCAACACCTGCGGCTTCGATATGGTCTACTTCGACGGCGGCGAGGACGTGGACCGCCGGCGGTTCACGCACTACGTCTCGAAGTTTCAGGCCGCAGCCATGAGCAAGTTCACCAAGCGGCCCATCCTCCACATGGGCACCATCATGACGCACAACCTGTGGCACTCGTTCACGCGAAGCGGCACGGTAGACACGTACGCGAACACGATCCGCGGCCGCCTCATCGCCGGCGGCACGTGGGACCGCCTGCCCACCGTCAAGGAGCACATCGACCGGAGCGTCGAGCGGCTGCTCCAGTGCCGCGAAGACCGCCTGACCGGCGAACTCGGATGGTTCGGCATCTGGCCGCGATCCAAGGACTTCGAAGGTCTCCAACTCGACGAGATCGAGTACCTGATGGCGAAGTCCCTCGCCTACGACGCGCCCATCTCGCTCCAGACGAGTTTCGCGAGCATGGACCGCCACCCGCTGACGCCCGGCATCCTCGAGATCGTCCGCGCCTACGAGACGCTGCGGCAGTCGGGGTGGCGGGACGACTCGGAACTCGCCCGCCTTCGCGCCAAGGGCAGAGACTTCGTCATGATCCTGCCGAAGCCCTCCAGCAGAAGACGCGGTCCGTGGTTCGTCGAAGTCGACCGCGTCGCCAACGTTGCCGGC
>DATKXP010000122.1:0-2359 GCA_035529015.1 Phycisphaerae bacterium
GTCCTGGAACACGAGCGACTGGACAACCAGGATGGAGGCCATGACGATGATGCCCAGGGGCGCCCCGAGGAGCACGCCCAGCAGGAACCCTCCGCCCAGGTGGCCGCTCGTTCCCGCGAGAACCGGGAAGTTCACCATCTGTGCGGCAAAGACGAAGGCGCCCATGACGCCCATCAGGGGCACCTTGCGTTCGTCAAGGCGTCGGCCGGCGATCGCCAGCGATGCGGCGAGGGCTGCCCCGCTGGCCGCCGCCATCGTCCCCCAGACGGGCGGCGACAGAAATCCTGACCCGATGTGCACGTTTGGCTCCTTTCGTCAGACGAGTTCCTCGTCGGCCGTGACGACCAGTTGGCCGTGTTTGACGCCGCGCGCGGCAATCAGGCGGTCGGCCAGTTTCTGAATGTGTTTGGGTTTGCCGCGCATGACAATGACTTCCAGGCACATGCGGTGCGAGAGGTGGACGTGCATGGCGGCGTGGACGAGGTCTGCGTGATCGTGTTGAAGGTCGGTGAGCCGCTCGTCCACCTCGCGGACGTGATGGTCGTAGACGATGGTAAGGGTGGCGACGGCCGGCCCTTTGTCGCCCTCCCACGTCTCGCGGACCTGTTCGGCCCGCACGAGATCGCGGATGGCCTCGCTGCGGTTGGCGTATCCACGGCGTTTAACGAGCCCGTCGAGGGTTCCGAGCAGCCGCTTGTCCATCGAGACGCCGAAGCGGACGAGTTTGCTCATGGGCTTTCCCTTTCCGTGGCACATTCTAGCATTCCGTGCCACGCCCGTCAAGGATCGTCTTTGCCCTCGCCGCCTTGACAGGGTTCCCCCGGCGGCCGCATAATGCGGCCATGAAAACGGGCGAGGTTTTCCCCAGGCGCAAGGCGCGCGTCGTGCACGTCGGCGACGTCGCCATCGGCGGCGAGCATCCGATCAGCGTCCAGTCGATGACGACGACGCATACGCGGGACGCAGGCGCGACGCTGGATCAGGTTCGCCGCCTTGCGGCCGCCGGGTGCGAGATCGTGCGTGTGGCGGTTCCCGCCCCGCCCGACGCGGAGGCCCTGCCCGAGATCGTAGCGGGTTCGCCGGTGCCGGTGGTGGCGGACATCCACTTCACGACGGCCCTGGCGGTGCGGGCGTTGGAGGCGGGCGCGGCCAAGGTGCGGCTGAATCCGGGGAACATCGACGACCCGGAGGGCCTGAAGCGGGTGCTCGCGCTGGCCGGCGAAAGGGGCGTGCCGCTTCGGTTCGGCGTCAACTCCGGCAGTATCCGCGCCAAGCGCCCGGATGCCGACGAGGCGGACCTCGGGCGGCTCATGGTGGACGTGCTGATGGAGTGGGTGGGTGCGGCCGAGCGCGAAGGTTTCCGAGACCTCGTGCTTTCGGCCAAGGCGTCGGACGTCCCCACCACGATCGCGGCGTACCGTCTGTTGGCCGAGGCGTGCGACCTGCCGCTTCACGTGGGCATCACGGCGGCGGGACCGATGGACGAGGCGCGGACGCGGTCGGGCCTGGTGTTGGGGGCGTTGCTGGCCGAGGGCATCGGCGACACGGTCCGCGTGAGCCTGACCGGGGACCCTGTTCATGAGGTGGTCATCGGGCAGGAGATTCTATCGGAACTGGGCCTGCGGCCGCGGCGGGGCGTCCGGATCATCTCGTGCCCGACGTGCGGGCGGTGCGAGGTGGATCTGATTGCGCTGGTCGAGGAACTGAAACGCCGGACGCGCGACGTCACGGCGCCGCTCACGGTCGCGGTCATGGGGTGCATCGTCAACGGGCCGGGCGAGGCGCGGGACGCCGACCTCGGGATCGCCGCCGGCAAGGGACACGGCGTGCTGTTTCGCGGCGGCGAGAAGGTGCGCAAGGTGCCTGAGGGCGACCTGCTCGAGGCGCTGCTGGAGGCGATTGAGGCGGCGACGGGGACGCGGTGAGCGGGGACGCGTGAGTGCTGCGCCCGCTCCCTTACGGTCGCGGCTAGTCACGGCTAGTCGCGGCCAGTCAGGGCCGTCTTACCAGGTAAACTCCAACTGGTAGCGCAGGAAGCAGGCGGCATCGTTGGCGAAGTTCTCGTAGAAGTTGCCGGGGAAGAAGAACTCGGTGACCAGGTGGCCGCTGACGTGCTTGTTGAACCGATAATAGAGCCACCAGGCGAGGAGTTGTCCGCGGAAGTATCCGCCGCTTGAGTAGATGGCGGGGTTGGCCGTGGCGGCGTTCTCGTCGGCAAAGAGCAGGTGGTACTCGGTCCGCAGTTCGACCTTCTCGGAAGGCTTGCACCGGTGCCCGAAGGTCAGCCGGTGGAGGTTGGTGTAGTCGCCGGCACGGGTTTCGGGGATGTAGGTGTAGAACAGGAGTTCGGACCAGAGGG
>DATKXP010000123.1:0-6930 GCA_035529015.1 Phycisphaerae bacterium
CTTGCCGTCCCGCGATACCTCCCACTTGTCATTCGTGTTGTTCTTGTCCCAGACCAGTTCCTTCTTGGTCAGGTCGTCGATCTGGTAGCGGTATACCGGCTGAATCTTGTTGCTGTTCTCAGCTTCCTTGACGTAGACCCATTCGGTTCCCGGCGGATCTTCGGCCACGGCGGCGGTGCAACCCTGGTCCAGCAGCTTTTTCTGGTTCGTTCCGTCCCAGTCGCTGATCCATATTTCGCCGCCCTTGTTCAAGTCGCCCCCGCTCCACAGCACGCGCTTGCCGCTGGGGGTGATCTCGATGTGGTGGTACGCGCCGGGTTTCTCGGTGAGGTAGCGTTCCTGGCCGCCGTTCTCATCGGTGTCGATCACCACGATGCGCCAGATGTTGGGCTCCACGTTCATGCCGGGGCCGAAGGGGTGGCCTTTGCCGCCGCTGGCCCGTATCCAGGCGATCTTCGTCCGCGCCCCGGTCATCTGCCGGATCTTCGAGGCCACGCTCTGCTCGGCCATCGCCGCCCCGGCCATGCAGCCCAGGACCATCACCACAACAAGCCCAACTCCCAGCCGACGAATGCACTTCATGGACATGACAGGTTTCCTTGGGTTCTCGGTTCTCCGCACAGGCCGGGCGCCCGCCCGCCACTTCAAGGTGGAGCACCCGCCGCGGGCAGGGCATACCGGCTAGGGGACGCCGGCTACTTGCCGGTCGGCTTCTCGTCGTCGCGCTGGGGGCTGACGTCGTAGTAGAGCCTCAGGTCGGGCGCCTGCTCCAGCGTGTCCGACAGCCACTGCGACTCCAATTGCCGGTTCTCGCTGTTGAGCTCCAGCGTCAGCTCGTAACTCTTGCCGATCGGGCGTGTGGCGATGGGCAGGATTCGCTTCTCCATCATCGCCCAGGTGGCCACACGGATCTTTTTGTCGTCGTACTTGCCTTCCAGGACCTTCTCGACCTCGTATTCATAGACCGCCAGCGCCTGGAAGTAGGGCTGGATGTGCTTGGCCTGGGGCACGTCCGAGCGGGCGACGAGCTTGCCGACGATCCTCAGCACGGCCGGGGCTTTGCGGGCCGATACCTTCTTGAGCCACGCGTCGGATTCCGTCTTGGCCTCCTCGGCCGTCAGGGCGCGGCTGTAGAGGGCAATGCCCTCGATGGTGCCCAGCCACGGGCGGCCTCCCGCGGCGTTGTCCCCGAAGGTCAGCGGTCCATCCGTGGCCCAAGGCTTCAGGTCGCCCTTGGGCGAACCCTTCAGTTCGACAGGCTTGCCGTTGACGTAGCAGGCGAGCGCGTCGTTCTCGTAGGTCACGATCAGGTGGACCGGGCTGGCGCCGTCCAGCTTGCACAGTTCGAGGGTCGAAGGCTTCTTGTCGCCCCCGGCCAGCAGGGAAAAGACCATCTTGTCCTTGTCCTGGACCAAGACGAAATTGGCCCCGTCATGGTCCCTGCCCAGGGCGATGATGTCGCCGCTCTGGCCGTCCTTGGCCGTCTGGGCGGCGGGCGTGAGATACGCCTCGACGGTCAACGCGCCGGTCCTGGCACACTGGGCGGCCACGTAATCCTGGGCTCCCTCGGCCACGAAGGAACCCCCGAAGGGCACCATCGCGAAGTTCCGGTCGAACCGGGCGGTGAGGCGGGCCGGCATCTGGTAGGCCTCGTTGGGCCTGCCGTCCTTCCGGAAGGCCACCGGAGGAGTCTTGAAATGCCCGCTCTCGAAGGCGAAGACCAGCCCTTCCTTGCTGGTGGGCCAGGTGGCCGGGGCAACCTGCTCGGCCCCCGAGCCGTAGGCCAGGACCACCAGGGCTGCACACGTGGTGACGCAAGAGATGAAGGTGTTTCTCATCCTGTTTGCTCCATTGCGGTGCCCAGGCCCTCGTCAAGGGCCTTGGATCCCATGCTCCAGGTTCCAGGTACGCCGATCATGGACCGGCCGTGTCATACGCCAGGTCCGTCATCTCCTTGCCCTGGGCATCGAGGAAGTCGGCCGAGAATCCGAAGAACGCGTAGCGCTGCCTAAACTTGACCAGCACCTCGTTGGTGCCTTTCTTGAGTTCGATGTTCTGGCGGGTCGTGTCACAGAACGGGTAGCGGCTGAAGTCGACCTCGACGACCTCCTTGCCGTTGACCCAAACTTTGGTCGTGCCCACGCCGCCCGGGCACAGCGTCGCCTTGCGGTCGTCGGGACTCTTGACGTAGATCACGCCATAGCCCATCTTGCCACCTGACGACCCGCGGCCGAAGGGCCCATTTATGTAGCCGTTCGCATCGGCCTTGCGCATCTCCCACTTCTGGTCCTTCTTGAGAGGGTAGGTCTTGACGATGTCCTTAAGGGTTTCGATCTCCTGCGGGGTTTTCCAGGCCGCTCCGCCATTCCCGAAGCCGCCGATAAGGTTCCACTGCTGCTGCGGACCGCTCGTCAGCCGCGAGGCCGTCGTGGCGAAGTACGTTGGCAAGTCCGGGCTGAGCTCCAACGTGTCACTGATGTTCTCCTCCTTGAACTGCGTGCAGATGGTCATCGGTTCCAGCACCAGACGTACCTGCGTGCCGATGGGCCATTGGACGATGCGGACGCTGAGCATGTCCAGCACGGCCCAATGGGCCACGCGGACCCTCTTGGCCTTGTACTCTCCGTCAAGCACTTTGGCCACCTCGTACTCGAACACGGTCAGCGCGCGCTTGTAGGGGGCGATCTCCTTGGGCAGCAGCACCTGCGATGAAGCCACCATCTTGGCCTCCACCTCCAGCCGCGGCGGCGCCTTGCGCTGGGCCATCAGGTCGCGATAGACCTGGTAGTTGGCCTTGGCCTCCTCGGCCGACAGGGCCCGGCAGTAGCTGGCGACGCCCTCGATCGTGCCGCGCCACCGGTGGCCATCCAAGTCGTTGCCCATGGTCACCTCCGGCGGCTTGTAGCCGTTGAGGTCGTCCTGGATTTGGTCAGTGTTCACCACCTCTTGACCGTTGACAAGAATCAGCAGCTTGCCGGGCTGATAGCTGACGACGACGTGGTAGGGTTGCTTGGCCTTGACCGTGGCCAACTCGAAGCTCTTGCCGGCGTACTCGAAGCGGAGCTTGTCCTTGTCCTGCCAGAAGCCGTAGCGCAGGACCGACTGCCTAGTGCTGTCCAGGTCGCGCGGCGTCATGGTGAATTCGTAGCTGAACTGGTGCGTCTGCCGCACGGCGTTGCTGAAGGCGGCCGCCACGCCGTAGATGGTGGCCCCGCCGCCGTCAAAGACCAGCGCCTGGTTGCGGTCCAGCCACGTAAGCCCGCTCAGGTTCGGCGTCGCGGTTCGGACCTCGTTGGTGAACGGGTCGCGGATGGTGTTGGGCTTGTCGCCGGTCTGCCACAGGCAGATCAGGTCCTTCATGTTCGTCGGCCAGGGGCTTACGGGAATCGCCAGGCGCGTCTTCTCCATCTTGCTGGGATGCTGGGCCAGGTCGGTCACGTTGTCGATGGTCAGCCAATCGTTCTGCCTGGGTCTCTGGGCCAGCAGGATGTGCAGCGTGCGGCCCGACTCGCCGGCTGAGACCTTCTCGATGCCGATCTTGGATTCCAGTTCGACCTTGACGTCCTTGAGCTGCACCGGCTCGTCGAAGGTGACAATCAACTCCCGCGCCTTCTCCAGCGTGGCGCCCAAGGCAATGGGCGGCTTGGCCGGCCGGACGTTCACCAGGCCGCGGAGCGTCTTGTCGCCCGCGACGGCCTTGACGACGTACATGCCGGGCTTGTCGTATGTGTGCCTGCCTGCGGCACCCTTGTCTGTGGCGCCGTCGCCGAAATCCCACTGTGCCTGCCCGCCCAAGTCCTTGGCCGAAAACTCGATGCTGTAGGGAGCCTTGCCGCCGCCATACCCCAGTTCGGGCGTTGCCTGCCAGATATCCGGGAAGCGGTCGCATAGCTCGCCGAACGTGTACTGCACCGGCCTGGAGACCGTGTCGAGCGTCTTGGGGTCTAGGCGAACCACGAAGATCTTGTAGGGGCTCCGGCTACAGCCGAAATACCCGCCCTCGTCGTCCTGGATGAACTTGGCGGGGTCGCACGCCACGAACGCCAGCAGCATGTTGTTGTCGCTGATCATCGAGCAGTACAGGTGGCCGCGGCGGTCGGGCAGCTCGTGCCCGGTGATGATCGGGTTGATGACGCGCGTGGCCAGGTTCATCTTGGCGACCACCTCGCCGCCGTGCATCCAGAAGCCCCAGTTGCCGTCCTGCGTGAAGTAAGGCTGGCAGCCGCCCAGGGACGGCAAGAAGTTGATCTTCTGCGTCTTGGCGTCGTAGGGGCAGAATGTGCTGAAACAGGCCGTCATGTGCGTGAGCGCGGCGTTGGGCAGCCAGCCCGGATTGTCGCCCTGGCCCATGTAGATCGGTGTACTCTGGCCTGTGGTGAGGTTCAGCCGGTACGTGTCCCTCTTCGCGTCCAGGTGCGCTATCTCGTTGTCGTTGAGCCACACGACCGCGCGGCTCCAGCCGTAAGTGCGAGCGTCGGGCACGATGACCTTGTCGCCCGTGCCGTCGATGTTGATCAGGTGCAGCGGTAACTTCCTCTGCTCGTCGGTTAGCTTGCTGTTGTCCTTCTCCCGTGGTAGACTGAGGTAGGCGACGCGTTTGCCGTCGGGGCTGATGTGAGCAGCGATGTGAACGCGCCCGTCTTCACGCGGGCTCAGGCGGCGCAGGCCCGTGCCGTCGAGCTTGATTGTCCAGAGCGACCAGACGCCTTCGTCGCGGCGGGTCTCCCAGACGATGAAGCCGTCGCCCAGTTCAGCGATGGCCTTCTGGGCCGGGGCCCAGGCGGCCGGGTCGCTCGTCTCGGCTGGCCAGGGGGATGCCTTGGCGCCCTCGCCCGCCAACGCCACTGCCGCCATCGAAAGCACCATCACGCCTACGCACGCGATTATCGTTCGACGCACCATCTTCGACTCCTTAGTTGCAGCCGGGATTTCCCAGATAGGGATTGCGCTTTGCAGGTTCGAATTTCGAAGGAGAGGATTGGCCGATGCCTGTTCGCTTGTTAACCTGCGCCGGCGGCGGGTTTTTCTGCGCTGCTGGAAAGTATACTAAGTGGAAACCCTCCTCGAAGGAAGAGACTAGACACCTTTTTCGGACCCATCCTTCGTGGAGAGTTTGGTGGGTAGGGAGCCACACACAACCCTGCCTCCGAAGGCCCCCTGGTGCAAGTGGAAGTATAACCAACAGAATGGGCATAGTCAAGGTAAAATCTTCTGAAAAACAGAGAGAGGGGCCGCCCGGGTTACGGTCCCCCTGTTCCCGGGTGTGCGCCAATTGCCTTGCTTTCTGAGTCGCTTGGTCAACACGCTTACGGGATTCCCCGTGGCCCAGAATCTCCACGGTTTCCCCCCAATGCGGAGTGCGGCCCGCCTTCGTACCGGCACACCGGGACTACGGCGGGTGAAAATGCGGAATGAAAAACTAGAGAAGGGCCTCGGCCTTCACCAGGGCTTCGTCGAGTCGTTCCAAGCACTCCCGCTTGCCCAAAATCTCCATCGTTTCAAAGAGCGGTGTTGAGATCTTGCGACAGGTGATGGCTACGCGGAGGGACATGAAAAGGTCGCCGGCCTTCCAGCCGATTGTCTCGGCCAGCGCCCGGCAGGCGGCTTCGAGGGTCTCGGCTTTCCACGGCTCCGCCTTGGCCAGGCGGGAGCGCAACTGTTCAAGGGCGGCGCGCGTCTCGGCGGCCGTCTTAATCGGCGTTTTCTTTTTGCCTTTCGTGGGAACGAGGTCCTGGGAATCGTAAGGCAGGGGCGAAATGAAAAAGGCGGTGCTGTCGGCGAACTCGCCGAGGCGGCGCAAGCGCTCCTGAACGAGGGACACAATCTTGCGGACGTCGGCCTCGTCATACTTTTCGGTGAGTTCGGCTGGCATGAAGCCTTCGTCCGTTAGCCGCGCGGCCAGGTTCTCGATGCTGAGGCGGCGAATCCACATGCCGCTCAGCCACTCGAACTTCTCGGTGTCGAAGACGGGGCCGGTCGTCGTCGCGCGGTCCCAGGAGAATTCCCGCATGAACTCCTCGCGCGAGAAGATTTCGCGGCCGTCGGGCATCGAGTGGCCGAGCATCCCGAGGAAGTTGACGACCGCCTCGGCCAGATACCCCTGCTCGCGGTACCAGAGGACGTTGGTGGGATTTTTGCGTTTCGAGAGTTTCGAGCGGTCGGGATTTCGGATGAGCGGCATGTGGTAAAACAGGGGCGGGTCCCACCCGAAGGCCGCATAGAGGAGCACGTGTTTCGGTGTGGAGGTGATCCATTCCTCGGCGCGGATGACGTGGGTGATGCCCATCAAGTGATCGTCCACGACATTGGCCAGGTGATAGGTGGGCAGGCCGTCGCTTTTGAGGAGGACCTGGTCGTCGATGCGTGCGTTTTCGAAGACGACCGGTCCGCGCAGGCCGTCGGTGAACGCAGTTTCGCCATCCAGGGGCACAGCCAGTCGGACCGTGTGGGGTTCGCCGCAAGAGGCGCGGCGTGCGGCCTCGTCGGGGTCGATGGCGCGGCATCGGCGGTCGTATCCGGTGGCCTCGCCGCCTTTTTGCCTTTCATCGCGGATGTCTTTCAGGCGTTCGGGCGTGCAGAAGCACCGGTAGGCGCGGCCGGAGGCGATGAGTTGGTCGGCGTGCTTTAGGTAAAGGTCGGCGCGTTCGCTCTGGCGGTAGGGTCCGACGGGTCCGCCCTTGTCGGGTCCTTCGTCGTAATCGAGGCCGAGCCATTCGATGGCGCGGAGGAACATCTGCTCGGCGCCTTCGACGAATCGGGCGCGGTCGGTGTCCTCGATGCGGACGAGGAATTGTCCGCCCTGTTGCCGGGCGAAGGCCCAGTTGATGAGGGCGACGTAGAGGTTGCCGATGTGGGGTTCGCCGGTGGGGCTGGGGGCGATGCGGGTGCGGACAGGTTTGGACGTTTCGGTCATCGTTGTGCTCGTTTTTT
>DATKXP010000124.1:0-12166 GCA_035529015.1 Phycisphaerae bacterium
ACTTCATCGTCGGTGGTGTTCCAGTCCCACAGCGTTTTTGCCCCGGCGACAATGGCTCCGGTGACAACCACGATGACGATCTTTTCAACGAGGGGGTTCATTGCCGGTTGAGCAACCTGATCTGCTTGTTCAGGTCTATGAGTTGCTGGTTGGTGATCTTCTGCCGTTCCTCGATCCGAGCGAGTCTGTCAATGACGCTGGGGGGCGGGATGCCTACCGTTTCGATATTGCGGATTGCGGCTTGCATCTGGTTCACATGACCCTCCATCTCGCTGATCTTCTGGTACATCATCCCGCCGCCAAAGACGACGGTGAAGATCGTGACCGCATCAACGATCAGGGGGATTCTGAGTTCAGGGGCGATCATGGTCCCGACCTACAGCAGCACAACAACAGCGATGACGACCACCGCGATGCCGAGCCTGACGGGCCACGAGCAGTCAACGGTTCGCCAGAGCACCGTCCCGCTCTCCTCACCGTGTCGCTTGTCGAGGTGCTGGAGTAGCCGATTGAAAAAAGCAGACACCCGGTACTTGCGCCGGGTCATAAAAAACCATCTGCTCCACGAGACCACGGCCCCACCACTGGCAACGTGGGTGCCGTAGTCGAAGGTGTACAGGGCCCACCAGCGCCAGTTGGCTGACCATCCCGGCTTGAACGTGATCTCGTCGGCGCGACGGTAGCCTCTTAGCCAGGTGAGGAGGTTGTGCAGGTAGTTACGCATTGGTGACCGCTCCGGTGATAGCGGATCATGCTGCCCGACCCGCCCAGCCTAACCTGCCAGCTGCCGGTCCAAAAGGGCCCAGTCGAAATTACCCCCCGACCCGTCGCGGCGCCCGCTGGGGTCGTACTTCGGACGCTTGGTGGTCAGGCCCGCCTGGATGGCCGCCCAGCGCACCGTGTCGTGGCCGGCGACGTTCTGGCGGTGGAGCCCCTTCTCGAGTCGCAGGAACAGCAACAGGCTGCCGAGAGCAGCGTACTGCGCCTCCGTGAAACCCGAGGTCTGGTGGCCAACCAGGTCCACACCCAGGGCCCAGCGGTTGCAGTCCGGACGGCCGTTGAGCAGCGAGGCGCCGGCGTGATAGGTCTCCTGGTCGAACTCGGCCAGCTTCCAGATCTCCCCGTCCCGGCCGATCAGCACGTGGCAGGAAGCGTACATGCGGCGCTCGGGCCACTTCGGCTCGCGCAGGTAATACTTGCGGCTGTCCCGGTCGCGGTTCATGTCGATCAGCAGGTCGCGGATAACGTGCAGATTGAACGGGTCGACCTCGTAGTCGGGCTTGCCGCTGACGTAATGCACAATCACGCCGCCGAGCTCCTCGAGTGGGCGCCCCGGCACGCAGAACGACGGCAAAATCTTACTGTGCAACCTGGGCCACTTGCGGGGGCGGTGGCGGCGGGCGGGCGGCGGCGACGGCCCCGGAGACCCGGTCGGCGGCGGCCTGGGGCTCGACCGCCTGGTCCTGAATCTCCTGCTTCAGTTTCTCCACTTCCTGCATGACGACCCGGGCCAGCTCGTTGCGGGTCCGGATCAACTCCCACATCTGCACGCGCTTCTCGTCGGCGGTCAGCTCTTTGTCGGCCCGCACCAGGTCCATGGTCTTGCGGATCTCGTTCAGCTTGCTCCGGACCTCGGCCAGCGGCGGGGTGCCGATATCGTCCTTGCTGGCGCGAGCCACCATGGCCTTCATAAACGTGTTTTGCGGGTCGCTGAGATACTCCTCGGCGTCGGCGGCCTGGCGGTCGAGCTTGCGGGCCATGGTGTTGGCGATGATCTCGGCCTCGCGCACCATGTCGTACAGGTCGTTGACGTACTTGGTCCGGCGTGGCGGGCCCTCGTTGACGAGCGGGTCGATCAGCCCCTTCACGACGATGTTCTCTTTCCAGGTCTCGCCGCGTGACGGGTACTCGCCGGTCTCACTCAACAGCGGGTCCGTGCTGGCGCGGATCAGGGCGTCAGAGGCCGCCAGGGCATAGGTGCCGAGCGTGCCGGTGTAGCTGCGCAGAATGTACTGCATCTTGAGCGGCGACACGTCCATGGCCCGGCCGGCCGCCTTGACCGTCTCGCTGGTGTAGTACATGAACTGCTCGGACGGTTCGACGTTCTCGAGGCCGTAGGGGATGATCGGTGTGCCGGCGAAATCCTTGTTGCGTTCCAGATCCCGCCACGGCTTGAACGGCTGGGGCGTCAGGTCCAGGTTGAAGGCCTGCAGGAAGATCCAGCCCAGGGCGTCGGCAAACTCCTTGCCGTTCTCGGTCTCGGCGTACTCCATGATGCGCTCGGTGACCGTGCCGAACAGCATGCCGGGCTCGTAGGGCTTGGGCAGTAGGAAGTAGTCGTCCTCGCCGGGGCCGTAGAAGAATACCCAGTACAAATCCTTGACGTCCTCGGGCATCTCCTTGTAGCGGTCGTCGTCCTTGTTGAGCGCGTACAACGCGGCGGTGGCGGCGGCCAGGGCCGCGCCGCGTACCGCGAAGCTCACGGCCGTGCCCCGGTAGTCGCTGGTGATCCGGCCCATGCGGTAGAGGCCCTGCATGCGGGCATTCAAGAACGGCACCGAAATCGCCAGGAAGCGGGCCACGTCGGACGAGCCACGCATCGCAAAGTCGGTTGAGATATCCCGCGACAGCAGCGCTGCCCGGCGCGGGGTGGCGCCCGCCGCCCGGGCCGCCTTGTACTCGGCCAGGCGGTTGGCGTTCTCGAAGCGCGACATGAAGCGGTCGTAGATGGCGGTCAGCTGCATCGGGTTGACGATCAGCTTGCGCTGGACCTCGAACCCCTGGGCCCGGTTGGCGAAGCCGCCGCCGTTGAGGACCATTTCCTGATAGCCGGTGTCTTTCGACATGCGCTCAAAGACCACGCGCAGGGCCCGGGCGGCCGGCACCTTGATGTGGCTCGAGAGCATCCACGACGAGACCGTGTCGCGGATGATGTTCTTGATCTGGAACACCGGCACCGCGACCACGCCCCGGCGCAGGGTGGCCGAGAAGGCGCCCATGATCTGCAGGACCAGGTTGGTGCCCTTCGGCCCCATGAAGCGCAGCGAGTCCCACAGCGCCGGGTCGTTGATCTCGAAAAACCACTTGCGGCCGTTGTCCATGTAGAAGTCGACGTTACCGGTCGGGTCGCGGTTGACCTCGAAAAATGGCACGAACAGGGGGAGCCCTTGTTCCATGCGCTCGACAGCGGCAAGCAAGATCATTTCCTCCTCGGAGTTGACGAACCCGGCCTTGGCCATGCGGTAGGCGGCCATCGACCAGCCCATCGCGTCCACGGCTGCCCGGGTGACCTGGTCGGCGGTGATCAGCACTTGGCGGCTGTCAGAGGCAATGGGGGACGCGAACAGGCCGGCGGTCTGGTTGCCCGTGGCCTTGCCGAGCTTCTCGGTCACGCCGAGCTTGGAGAGCAGGGCCCGCTTGCCGTCGTTGATCAGCGCGGCGTGAATCAGCATGCCGTTTTGCTGGACGATGTTTTCCCAGATGACCTCGACGTTCTGCGTGCCGCCCTTAAGGCGCATGAACGGGTTGCTGCCGGCCTGCACCGGCTTGCCGTTGACCATGCTCTCGATGACCCGGTAGAACGGCACGTAGTCCTTGTTCATCTCCTGCATCTTCTCCCGCGCCCCGGTGTCGATCAGGCCGGAGTCGACGGCGAAGTCGAGCATGCGGTCGTTGTACTCCTGGTAGCGGCGAGCCATGTCCTCGGCCTCGGGGTTCTCGTCGGCGTACTTGAGCCAGGCCTCGATCTCGTCGGGACGCATCAGGTTCTCACGGCCCTGGCCGGAGAGCTCCTTGGCGCGGCGGGCCAGCAGGTACATGCCCATGTCGTGATCGCCCCACCAGTTGCCAAAGATCGACAGCAATCCTTCGCCCGTGAACTCGAGCCCCTGGCCGTCCTTCCGGAAGCCTGGCGTGCCGTAGAACATGGTCGCCTCGAGGGTGGAGTTGGCGCCGCCCATGGCAAGGCGCAGTTTCTCGTAGGCGGTCGTGAGCCCGGCCGTCTTGCCGCCCAGGGTGAGCTCCACTTCCTTGACCCGGCGCAGCCCGTCGAGCGCGGCCTGGAAGAAACCCACCGGGAACGCCCGGCGCACCCGCTCGATAAAGTTGGCCGGCGCGGCGCCCATCTTCGACGCCCCCCGGGCCCTGGCGCCTTGCTGGGTCCAGGCGTGCATGAGCTCCTGGACGTCGTCGAGCATGGCGTTGAGCGTCTGGTAATCGGCCCGCAACCGGCGGGTGAAGGCGTCGTAGAAGCCCGGCGCCCGCTCCATCGCCATGGATTCTTGGGTGAGGTAGAGCCGCATGAACTCGGCGAAGCCCTCGTGGACCTTCGTGACGTCGTAGGAAACCTCCTTCAGTTCGGCGGCGTACTCCCTGTAGAGCTCGGCAATCCACGGGTTGCGGTCGTCGAGGAAGTGGGCAATCTCGTGGGCCGCGACCTCGATATCGTTGGCGTTCTTGATCCGAACCTCGCCGTGCCCTGGGCGATAGAAGCCCAGCCGGAGCTTGCCCTTCACCCGGCCCTGGTAGATCCGCTTGCCAAAGTGCTTCTGCATGATGGCCAGGACGTGCTCGCGCCGGACGGGTTGCTGCGGGATCCGCACCACGCGGCCGTTGCCCAGGTGCAGGTTGTTGTTCGGGTCGATGGGTAGCGCACCGCGCCGGCCGATCATGCCGACGTAGTTGGTGCCGGCTTCCATGTTGACGGGCTTGGGAGTGGCCATGCCCAGCGTGGCGTAGCGCGGCTTCTTGCCCTTCTCTGGTCGCTGGCCATTCTTGGTGCGCTCGATCTTGCTGGCCCCCGCGATGGCGTCGGCGGCCTTGTAGGTGCTGGCGATGCCCGTGGTGATTTCGACCCGATCAAACCGGCCCTTGTCGCCTGTGATCTTGGTCTGGCTGAGAATGTCCTGCGCGAACTTGATCGCGCTCTCCAGGTGCTCACGGCCCTCGTTGGTGCCGACGGCAAACTCGTCACCGCCCAGGCGGTAGACCGTCACGCCCTCCTGGTCGAGCGCCTCCGCGATGGCTATAAGCATCGCGTCGCCGGCGGCGTGGCCGCCGATGTGGTCGTTGATGTAGCCGAGCGCGTCGGCGTCGACCGCTGCAATCCACTCGAAGGTGCTTTCCTCCTTCTCGAAGGCCTTGCGCGTAAAGGCCCCGGTCAGCGCGTCGGTGACTGTTGCATCGGCGGTCTCGGCGATTGGCCGGCTGCGGAGCTCGCGCTCGAACTCGGTGACGCGCCGCTCCTGGCGGCGGCGGTCGTCGGCGGTTAGCGGCTTCTGGCTCCGCCGCCGGTCGGTCCTGGCCCGGGGCTGTTGCTGGGTCTGGTCCTCAATATCCACCTGTTGCCGGGCTTGCGAGAACAGGTCGCCGGGCCGGCCGGTCTCGGCGCTCTCCTGGCCCTGGTTGCGCTTGGCGTCGCGCCGGCGAATCTCGTTGGCAATCGCCTGCTGGCGGGCCACGTCGTCGCCGAACAGGTCACCGCCGGGCTTTTTGGGGCCTTCCTCGCGGGCGAACCGGGGGAGGCCCCGGACAAAGACCCCCACCGGGCCCTTGGCAAG
The DNA here is from genome assembly GCA_035529015.1 of Phycisphaerae bacterium. Lineage (GTDB taxonomy): Bacteria > Planctomycetota > Phycisphaerae > FEN-1346 > FEN-1346 > JAUVZF01. Next base: position 5,559 of record DATKXP010000124.1, read on the forward strand.
ACGCCGCTTGAGCAGACGCGGGCGCAGGAAGTCGAATGGCTTGCTCGTGTCTCGGGACAGCATCGGCGAACGGTCGAAGGGGTGCAGTTCCTCGCTGACGTTCATGGCGCCGTCGCCCACCAGGCTGACGGCGCCACGCTCCGGGTCGAGGTGGATGCCGTCGACGATGAACTCCTTGAGGTGGAGCAGGTTCTCGCGGCTGCGGCTCACGGCGAATACCCGGGCGGTGCCCGGCACGCTCATCGCGGCCCGGAGCACGGCGCGGTGGTTGGCCCGGCTGGCTTCCCGGGTGGCCCTCACGAACTCGTCTACGGTCGAGCCGAGCCCTTGGGTCGGTGGCTGCCGGATGGCGTCGCCCGGCAGCGTGCTGATTTGCTGGACCACGTGCCGGTTGGTCGTGAGGACCAGCACGACGTCGGTTTCATTCAGGGCGCCGGCCAGTTGGTTGCCCAGGTCGTACATGTCGGTTGGGCTGCCAATGGTCTTACCCGCCAGGCCGCCGGTGGGCTTGAAGTCCCGGTTTCTCAGGTGCTTAAAAGTGTCCTTGTACCAAGAGGCCAGGGGGTGCCCCATGTTCGCGGGCGGTCGCGTGATCGTCGAGTATTCGTTGTGGTTGATAACCACGTGGCCCTTAACGAGCAGCGCCGGGCCGGCGTCCCGGAGAGGCGAGGCGCCCCGGTTCCCCTGGCTGGCAATCTCGTTGAACGTGGTGTTGAGCCGGGCGGTGTCGCCCTCGAACAGCTGGGCCAGGCGTGCCGTGATGGCCACGTCGGCGTCGCTGGGGGACGAGACGCCGCTCGGGTGGTTGTGCAGGAGCCAGACCGACGTGGCGCCGGCCTTGGCGGCGGCCTTGCGGAGCCGGGCATAGGTCCGGGCGTCGCTGGTCTCGCCGGCAATGGCCATGTTGACCGACGCGGGCAGGCGGGTCGACATGCCCAGCTGCGCCACGATCGTGCCGGCGTCGTCGGTGAAGATTAAGCGCATCGTCTCGAAGCGCGGGTCGCGGTAGAGCTGGGCCAGCACCGCCAGGTCAAACGCCGACTCCACCGTCTTGCCGATCAGGTTGGTGGCCTGGTTGGCCGGCAGATCCTTGTAGATTTCCGTGGCCGTCAGCGACGGCATGGAACGCAGTTCTTCGAGGGCCGTCACCGCCTCGGCTCGCGCCTGCTGGACGGCGGGGGAGTTGCCCTGGTTCGGCGTCGGCTTGCTGTTCAGGAACAGGTCGAGCTGATTCCGGGCCTCCTGGGCCTGCACGAACTGATCCGCCATGATGGCGCGGATATCAGCCGGGGTGAGCGTGCCGCCGGCCTTGTGGGCGCGGGCCTTGAGGAACGGCTGCACGTGGTTGAACAGGTAGAACAGGTATTCCGCCCCGAGCATTTCCTCGTCGGCGGTGATGGCGAGCTCCTCCGGATCCTGGCTGTACTGGTGGACCTCGCCAACATTCTTGCCTGACAGGGTGACGTAGAAGTCGCCCGGCCCCTCGCGGGAAGCGGCGTAGGGGTAGGTCAGGTAATGCCCGCTGGGCTCGGCCGGGCCCTGCGGCAGCCCGTCCTCTGCCCAGCCCTCGCGCACCCCGTCCCCACTCTCGGGGTAAGGCTTGGAGAGGCTTGAGACCCGGACGGTGTGCGAGTTCCCCTTCTGCGGGCCGTCGAGGTATTCGATCTTTACCTGGCTCCACCCGCCGGAGTCGCGCCGGCCGGGGCCCAGCACCTTGGCGGTCGTGGCCCCGTAGCGAACGATGGTGTCCTTCGGCGGCGCGGCCAGATCCTTGCCGGCCTGGATTGCCACGGACTCGGCCTTACGGCGGGCGGTGATCTCCGGCGGGTACAGGCCGCGCTGGATGAGCTCGTCGCCCAAGCTGTCGCGCTGGGATGTGTTGAGCGCCGCGCCTTCCTCGAACGCCTTGAGCTCGGCCTCGGTAAGCGGCTGGTTGGCCGCCTCGCGCCGGTCCAGGGCTACCGTGGCCTGGGCAATGTACTTTATCCCCACAAGCCGACGACGCAGGCTCTCGGTGTCGGCCTTGAGCCAGGCGCCCAGGTCGGTGACCAGGTTGGCCTTGTTCATGTTCTTGGCCTTGGTCATTCCCGCGTCGGCCGCCAAGAGGCGCAGCTGCGGTAGCGTCCGGGCCCGCAAATTCTCCGGCGACAGGTCGGCGATGATCTCCCGCGCTTGGGCCCGTCGTTTGAGCCGGTCGATCACCAGGTCCTTGGTGCCGGTCATGGGCACCCCAAGGAACCGGGCAACGTCGTTTATTTCCTTGGTGGTCCAGCGGTCCCCGGGCTTCGGGTTGCCCTGCCAGTAGGTCGGCGAGGCCATGGCCAGGGCGCCGTGCAGCGCCGTGGCTTCGCCGCGCATCGAGGCGACGAACTCCTCTCGGGTCGGGAAGGTCTCGGGGAAACCCGCCGCTGCCGGGGCCGCCGGTTCGGTCGCTATGGCGGCCTGGATGGCATCCATGAGGGCCTGGTTGATCGCGTCCTGGTCGCCGCGCCCGCCGTCCTCCTGGTTGTTGGCCATGGTGTCCTCGGCCCACTGGTCGAGGGCCGGCAACAGGGTCTCGGGCGCCAGGCCGGCGCTCACCAGGTCAGAAACGGCCTCGTGTACGTCGTTCGCCGAATAATCGAAGTAGATGCCCTCGCCGGCGTCGATCTTCGCCATCAGCTCGCCGAGCGGGGTGCCTTCGGCGGGGGCTTCGGCGGGGGCTTGGATTTGCGGGGGTGCCGCCACCGCCAAGCGCTGTCCTGGCGCCAGTAGGCCGTAGCGCTGATCGGTGGCCACGAGGTAGCCCTTCTCGATCAGCTGAAAGGCCACCTGCTGCGCCGGCATGTTGTCGAGCGCCTCGAACAGCTCTTGCGGCGTGAAGGTCTCGCCGAGCGTGCCGGCCAGGTCGGCGGCTCGGCGCTGGTCAGCGTTTAGTTTGCCGGCTTTGCGGGTGGCTGGTCGCGGGGCTGGCGCTTGGCCGGCGTCCGTTTCAACGTCCGGTTCAGTCGGTGGCGCCTCAGTGCGAGGCGTGCGTTCTCGTTCACTGATCATCCTTTCGAGTTCGTTCATTAGCAGCTGGTCGTCGGTGTGATGGATGGCCAGGCGCTCGAGCTCGTCCTCGGTGACCCCAACCTCCTCGGCCCGGGTCATTAGCTCGAGCATCTGGCGGCTCTCGGCCGTCATTTCGGCGTCGTACTCCTCCTCCTCGAAGGCCTCGCCCTCAACGGTCGAGCCGTCCGGCTCCGGGAGGCCAGCCTGCCGGCGGGCGGTGCCCCGGGCCTCGCGGGCCTGGTCGAGCTGCTGGCGGGCCGCGTCCATTTCCTCGGGGGCGGTGCGCTGGTCCTGGATGTCGTTGAGCATGGCCTGGATGACGCGGATCTCTCGCACCCCCAGCCGCTTGCCCGTGATGGCCTTCTCGACCGCCTTCCAGACCTTTTTGACCGACATGCGTAGTTCCGGAACCATGTTCAGGTCTTGGAACCATTGCGGGTTCTGCGAGGGCGTCCGGCCGACCACGTCGCCCCGCTCGTCGCGCTGGTACACCACATTGCCGTGAGGGGCCAGCTCGCCGGCCAGGCGGTCCAGATGGTCGCGGTAGATCCGGCGCTTGAGGCGCACGTCGGCGTACTCAGCGGGCTTGGGCGGCTTCGGCGGCGGCGGGACAGGCTCAGGCGCCGGTGTAAGCCTGTCCTGCTCAGGGGGCGTCTCAGGGGTTTTGGCGGGCGTGACGGCCCACGGGTTCTCCTGGTCGGACAGGTATGAGCCCACGTGGAAGTCCCGGCCCTCCGAGCCCTCCTTCGCCAACTCGAAAACAGGGTTGCCGCTCTCGTCAATCAGAACGACCGAGCCGCCGGCGCTCTTTCGGACCATCAGCGGAGTCCCGCCGTCGTCGGTGACGATATCCCCGTTGTTCAGGCCGAGAATGGCCTGGCCCCAGGTCTCGCGCACGGCCACCTCCTCGGGCGTCAGGTTCTCCGGGGTGAAGGCGCTGGGCTGAAACGCGGGCTCGGCGGGAGCCCCAGGCTCCGGCTCAGGGGCGCTCTCCGGTTCTGCTTCCGGTGTGCTGGGTTCCGGGGCCTCCGGCTCCGGGCCTGGGGGTGGTTCGGGCGTAAGGGGGTCGGACGGCGCTTCTTGCCGCCAGCCCCCCTTCGATGGATCAGCGTAAAACTTCGTGCCCGGCGGATAGAATCTATCCCGGTCAATGGGGTGACCTTGTTCGCCGTCACCAACCGGGTCGCCGGGCCCAACGATGCGGTATTGACGCCCGTACTCGTCGGTTTCTGGGTAAGTGCCCGGCTCCCCGCCATACGTCGGCTCGTCGAAGGTCGTGCCAGGGGGGTACACGCGGTCGGGAGTGAACGGGCTATACACCTCGTCATCGCCCTTCAAGCCCCCGGACTCGATGCGACGAAAAGGCCGACCCGCCGCGTCTTTCCCGGGATAGGTGCCGGGGCCAGTGGGCTCGGGCTCGGGGGCCGGCTCCGGCGTGGGTTCTGGGGCGGGCTCGGGATCCGGGGCCGCTGTTTCACGTGAAACGTTGTCGGGGTTGAGCATGGCCTCGGCTTCGGCCTGGACCCGGGCCGCCCGGCGGTGGACAACGTGAGCCCGAGTGCCGCTGATGGTCGCGCTCCCGACTTCAAGGGCTGCGCCCCCCAAGCCACCGCCCGTCTCGGCCGCAATCTCGCCCCAGCGCAGCGTCTCGCCCTCCTCGAGCGTGGCCGCCTGGGCACCAAGCTCGCCGAGCCCTTCGCCAATGGCCCCTGCTGGAATCTGCACCGCCAGGTTAGCCAGCCACTTGCCGACCGCGCTTTTCGCCCAGCCGCCAAGTGGCATGGTGGCCAGGCCGCCGGTGAGGGTGCCGACCGTGCCGATGATCGACGAGCGGGTGAGGGCGTACTCGTGGGCCTTCTGCAGCAGGTCGCTATTCTCGGCGGCCGCAATCAGGCCGTCGGCGCTGTTGGTGTCGACGTGGTGTTTCTCGAGGTATTCGGCATACGCGGATCGGTACTCGACCAGGCCTTCGCCAAGACCGGCGCCCACCGCGAAGCCGGGGCCCCCGGTGGCCACACCAAAGGCGATGGCCATAGGGATGGCCTCGGCCATGTTCGGCACAGACCGGAGAGCGGTCTCGGCAACGAACATGATCGGGTCGTCCATGACCTCGCTGACCGTGTCCAGGAAGCCGACGGCCTCGATGGCCTCCTGAGTTTCCGGGGAGTAGGGGGCGTTTTTGGCCCTGGCGAGCCGCACCTGGCGCTTGTCCAGTGACTCCTGCAGCCGGTCCCGGGCCTCCCGCCGGGTCTCCTCGGTGCGGGCGGCGAGCTCCATCTGGGCGTTGGTGTCGCCGGCGTCGGCCCGCTGGCCGAGCGAGCTGGCGGCCGTGGGGGCGCCCATGGCAAAACCGCCACCCTTCATCGGGTCACGCCAGCCGCGAGCCGTCTTGGCCGCGCTCAGGTAGTCGTCGAGGGCGTTGCCGGCCTGGCGCCAGTTGTGGCCGGCCAGGTACTCGTCGGTGCCGGCGATGGCCTGCATGGCCAGCGGGGTCTCGCCGTAGCTGTAGTCCTCGGGGTCACGGACGGCCTTCGCCGGCGGGGGCGCGTCGTCCAACTCAAAGTCGTCGGCGGGGTTGGGGTCGTCCCTGAGAACCGCCGCCGGATCCTTCTCGCTGCTGCGAAACACCTTCTTGACCCGCTGCCAGACGGTCGGGGCGGTCTCCTCCTGCCACTTCTCCCGGGCGCCGACGATGGCCGCACTCCGGCGCTCGGCAGCCGCCTTGGCCTCCTCGGGGGTGTCGTAGTTGGGGAACTGCCAGCCGCGCTCGATCTTCTGCTCGGCGTCCTTGACCGCTTCCTCGGGGGACACGCGCTGGCCGTCGACGATGGACGGGAAGTTGTACACCCGGCCGCCACGGGTGACGCCGATGGTTTTCTCGGTCTCGATATCCTCGCCGGCGGCCAGGGCGGGCCGCGTGGGGTCTATCGGGAAGCCGTCGGGGTCCTTGGGGTACTTGGCCCACTCGGGTTCGGGCAGGCCGACGGTGGCCCGGAAGCGGGCCGGGTCCATGTCGGCGTAGTGCTTCTTGCGCAGGGCCTCGCCGAGCTGCTCGTCGGGCAGGTCCTCGTATTGCGGGTATTGCTCCCGGAAGTCCTGCAGCCGGCTGGCCATGGGTTAGCGCGGCTCGGGGTTGAGGGCGTTCCGTAGGCCCAGCGGGTCGCTGGTGGCCTTGTCGTCGGGGTCAGGAATCGGAATGCCGAGCCGGCGGGCCGCCTGGGCAAAGGCCACCGGATGAGGGAGCTTCCCTTCGGCCTCGGCGTAAATTTTCGCCGACAGGCTATGCACTTCAGCGACCTTGGCGGCCTTCTCCTTGTCGAGACCCACAATGCTTTTTGAGACTGGATCCCAGGTGCCGCCGTACAGCCGCTCGGACTGAATACCCAAGTCCCGCGAATCCGACGATTTGAACGACCACTCCTTGTCGCCGCCGCCGGGCAGGTCGTCCGGGTCCTGGTAAGCCGCCCCCTCCCAGAGAATCTCGCCGTCCCCTTGGACAAGATCCTGGGACAACGTCGCGCCCTCCTCGGCCCACTTCCGGGTGAGCTTGGTCAGGTTGCCGCGCTTGTCCTTCG
>DATKXP010000125.1:0-7807 GCA_035529015.1 Phycisphaerae bacterium
GCCGTCGCCGCCCAGGAGGGTATCGTTGCCGTACCCGCCCTGGAGCGTGTCGTTACCCAGGCCGCCGTCGAGCGTGTTGGTCCCGCCCCAGTCACCGAGGGTGTCGTCGCCCGCGCCGCCCAGGAGGGTGTCGTTGCCGTACCCGCCCTGGAGCGTGTCGTTACCCAGGCCGCCGTCCAGCACGTTCGTCCCGCCCGAGTCACCGAGCCTGTCGGCGCCCGCGCCGCCCAGGAGGGTGTCGTTGCCGTATCCGCCCTGGAGCGTGTCGTCGCCGTCGCCGCCGTCGAGCACGTTCGTCCCGCCCCAGTCCTGGAGCCTGTCGTCGCCGGCCCCGCCCATCAGAACGTTGTCGCCGGCGCTGCCGGTCAGGACGTCGTTAAACGGCGACCCCATGACGTTCTCCACGCCCGTCAGAGCGTCCCAGGAGTACCCCGGATGCCCGTCGTACCCCCATCCCGAGAGGCTGACGTTCACACCGGCCGGGGCGTCCGAGTAGTCAACCATATCCACGCCCGCACCGCCGATCAGCGTGTCGTTGCCCGCCCCGCCGACCAGCGTGTCGTTGCCGGCGCCGCCGTTCAGAACGTTCGACTCGGCGCTGCCCGTCAGATGGTCGTCGAAGGCGCTGCCGACCACGTTCTCCACCGTGCCGAGCACCTCAACCGTGTTGCCGGCCGCATCCACAACCTGAGCAACGCCAACGATGCCCAGGTTCAACGTGATGCCGGCCACCGCGCCCGAAAAATCGAGCGTGTCCGTGCCGCCCGTGTCCTGGACCACGTCGCCGCTGCCGGGCACCAGAACGTACGTGTCGTTGCCGAGGCCGCCGATGAGCGTATCGTTGCCCGCACCGCCGGTCAGAATGTTCGCCCTGTCGTCGCCGACGAGCCTATCGTCGAACGCCGACCCGATGACGGCGTTGACGTTTGCGTACGTGTCCGTCCCGCCGAGACCGTCCGCCCCGACGCCGGCGGCCAGGTCGATGTTCACGCCGGCCGCGGCACCCGAGAAATCGAGCGTATCCACCACGCCCCACCAGCCGGGACCGCCGTCGATCCGATCGTCGCCCGCCCCGCCGTCGAGGGTGTCGCTCCCGTATCCGCCCTGGAGCACGTCGTCCCCCGCGCCGCCGCGAAGGATGTTGACGCCGCCCCAGTCACCGAGGGTGTCGTTGCCGTCGCCGCCGTCGAGGGTATCGTTGCCGTACCCGCCCTGGAGGGTGTCGTTACCCAGGCCGCCGTCCAGCACATTCGTCCCGCCCCAGTCACCGAGGGTGTCGTCGCCCGCGCCGCCCAGGAGGGTATCGTTGCCGTATCCGCCCTGGAGCGTGTCGTAACCCAGGCCGCCGTCGAGCACATTCGTCCCGCCCCAGTCCTGGAGCCTGTCAGCGCCCGCGCCGCCCAGGAGGGTGTCGTTGCCGTACCCGCCCTGGATCGTGTCGTCGCCGTCGCCGCCGTCGAGCACGTTCGTCCCGCCCCAGTCAACGAGGTTGTCGTCGCCCGCCCCGCCCATCAGAACGTTGTCGCCGGCGGCGCCGGTCAGGGCGTCACCAAACGGCGACCCGATGGCGTTCTCGATCCCGGCGAGCGAGTGCCGATCGTTATTCTGAATCGTGTCGAGGTGGGCGGCCCAACCGCCCGCGAGGTTAACCCGGACACCGGCGGCAACATCGGAGTAATCGGCCGTGTCGGTGCCGTCGCCGCCGACGAGGGTATCGCTGCCCGGGCCGCCGCGCAGGAGGTCATCGCCCGCGCCGGCGTCCAGGTTATCGTTGCCGTCATTGCCGCTGAGGGTGTCGTCGCCTGCGCCGCCAGTGAGGGTGTCGTGGCCTGCGCCGCCGGTGAGGGTGTCGTGGCCGTCGCCTCCGTCGAGGGTGTCGGTTCCATCGCCGGCGGTCAGCGTATCGTCGCCCGCGAGTCCCGTGAGGACATCGTCGCCGCCGTTGCCGACGAGGACGTTGTCGACGTCGGAACCGATGAGGATATCGTGCCCCGCGCCACCGGTAGCGTTCTCGAAGTTGATCGCGCCGCCGGGATAGCCACCGAAAACGGCGGGGGCCCACCCCTCGCCGAGGTGAACGCGGACGGCGCTCGACCAGAGATGGTAGTCGAGGGTATCAACGCCGTCGTGGCCATCGACTTGCCCGGTGACACCGACGCCGTCGCTGAACTGGAAGGTGTCGTCGTTCTGGCCGCCGATGACGTTCTCAACGTTGTTGCCGTCGTGTGTGGCCTGGTTGCCGGCACCGTCTGTGACGGTGATGCTGGCGAACTGGGCGTGCAGGGGGACGGTGACGGCACTGAAGTCCATGGTGTCGTTGCCGCCGGCAACGGCCTCTCGGACCTCATCGATGCCAAAGTTGTCCTCGAAGCGGTACTGGTCGTCGCCGTGGCCTCCGAGGAGGGTGTCGTCGCCGGTATTGCCGTAGAGGATGTCGTTGCCGAAGTAGGTGGCCGGCTCGAAGGGGACCATCTGATCGACCTGTCCGTTCTCGTCGAGGATGATCAGGCCGTTGTCGCCGAAGAGGATGTCGCTGCCGGGGCCGCCGTAGAGGGTGTCGTCGCCTTCCTCGGCGTCGAATGCGATGGTCCAGAAGTCGCCCTCGTCGGCGGGGATGGGGTCGTCGTTTTCGTCGAGGATGATCTTGCCGTCTCCATCGACCTTGTAGATCAGTTCGAGTTGGAACGTGGAGTCGCTGACGGCGCCGTTGTCGCCGAAGACGTAGTCGTCGCCGTCGTCGGCGTGGATGGTATCGTTGCCCTGGCCGCCGAGGATCGTGTCGTTGGCAAGGTTGCCGTAAATGTCGTCGTCGCCGTTGGCGCCCTCGATGTAGTCGGCGCCGCCTCCTCCGTGGATGATGTCATCACCACTGCCGCCGAAGAGTCTGTCGTCGCCTTCGCCGCCGGTGAGTGTGTCGGCGCCGGAGGAGCCATTGATGAAGTCATCGCCGTCATCGCCGCTCATGACGTCGTGGCCGCTTCGTCCGTAGAGCCGGTCGTCGCCCTGTCCGCCGCTTAGGGTGTCGTCTCCGGTGTCGCCGCGTATGAAGTCCTCGTTGGATCCGCCGGAGAGGACATCGTTGCCGTCGTCGCCGGTGAGTTGGTCGTCGCCTGATCCGCCGTTCATGATGTCGATGCCGTCGCTGCCGCGAAGGCGGTCGTTGCCGTCGCCGCCGCTGATGATACCGCCGCCGGGCGGGGCGTAGAGGCGGTCCTCGTTATCGATTCCGTCGTCGGCGTGGCCGTTCGCGTCGGTCGCTTCGGGCCCGTCATCGGTGTCGCCGGCGAAGTCGCCGTAGAGTTCGGCGGTGATGGTGGGGTTGAGGGAGTTCTGGAGGCGGATGGTGTCGTTGCCGAGCCCGCCCTCGCCATAGATGCGCAGGACATCGGCGGCGGGAAACTCCTGCTCGAACCCGAGGGCCGAGACGACTACCTTGTCCTCGTTGTCGATCACCTTCTGACTGACGGTGAAGGATTCGTTGCGGTCCTCGGTGCAAGCGTTGAGGCGGAGGTGTGCGCGCGGCCCCATGTTCAGGGCGAGCGTGCCATCGGGCAGAAGTGTGGCCAGGACGGGCGGCTCAAAGTTCTCCGCGCAGGCCCAGTTGAACTCGAGGATGGTCCCCTCGGCAATGGTCCAGGAGTCCGAGAAGAGCGTGATCTCGAACAGGCCGAGGTCCAGGCCCACCCACACGTACGCCTCGAAGTAGGCGTCGAGCGAGCCTCGGGCGTCGAAGATGCAGAAGGGGTTGCTGGCGGCACGCTGCTGGAGTTCGGTGAAGCGAATGCGTCCGTCGGGCTGCAGGGGTCCGGCGCCGTCGGGGTCGACGTCGTGCAAATCGATCTCGATGGCGGCGCGGATGCCGCCGCGGACACCGGCCTCGATGAGGCCGCCGATACCCGCGAAGGCGCTGGCCGAGATGTTCGCGTAGAGCCAGGCCTCGGGCTCGTCGGTGCCGCTCTCGGCGTGGTCGCTGATGTAGAAGCCCTGGCTGAGGTCGGCGAAGTCGCCGCTGTCAGCGTACTGCCGAATGCCGTAGGTGTCGTACCCGAAGCCGAACTGGATGCCGAAGTCGAACGACCCCGCGATCCCCGCATTGAGGAACGGCGGGAAGATGGGGAAGCTCATGCTGTAATCGAATTGGAAGGCGAGTGCGGGCAGGTTGAGCTCGACCAGGCGTGCGTCGCCGCCGAGGAGCAGTTTGACGACCTCGCCCACGTCGGTCAGGATCGGGAACGAGAGGCCCGAGGGCGTGTTACCGCCCTGGCCGGTCATGAAGCCGTAGTCGTCCTCATTGAGGCCGATGCCCACGACGTCGGTCAGGCCGGTGAGGTTGTCGATGATGTTCTCGGCGGACTCCTCGAGTTTGTTGTACAGGCGCAAGTCGCCGGCCAGTTGGAAGGAGCCGAAGTTGAAGGCGATGTCGCCGCTGAATGCGTTGGCGTTGTCAACGGCTTGGGAGAGGCGGTTCAGGGCGTCGATGAGTGCGCCGTACGGGCCCGCGGCCGCGGTGACGATCTCGATGAGCGTGATGTCGTTCTCGGCGAGGTCCGAGATGACAGGCACCGGCTCGTTGAGGAAGTCGCGGAGCGGCTTCGTGGGTTTCATCACCAACTGGAACCCGTACAGGACGGGACCGATGAAGTTCGAGAGGAACTCGCCCACGTACATCGTGATGTTGTTGAACTCGACGACGGGGATCCTGTCGAGCGGGTCCACGTCGTGGAGGGTCGCGGTCTCGCGGTCCACCAGGGCCCAGGCGAGGCGGAAGTCGACGGCGTAGTGAGGCAGGCTCATGGTACCGGTGGAGTCGTCACCGAAGATGAGGTCCTCCAGTTCGCCCCAGTCGAGTTCAAGCCCGAGGTTGATATCCATCAGGAAGAAGTCTTCGACACCCTGGTAGCCGTCGATCTCGCGGTGGAGGCTGCCGGTGAGGTTGGCGTCGAGGAGGTTCCCGAGTTCATAGGTGGTGCCGATAAGGTCGAGTTCCGCCTGGGTGAGACGGTCGTCCCCGTCGAAGTCCATCAGGTTTACGGTGAAGACGGCGCCCAGGGCGGAGGGCTGGAGACCGTCGCCGTCGAGGTCGGAGTCGGGCAGGCCGTCGCCGTTGGCGTCGAGGTCGCCGGTGTTGTTGGCCGGGTCATCGTCCTTGTCTTCGTCGGTGATGGCGACGTGCCAGACGCCCAGGTTTCCCTCGGCCGCGAAGTCGGGGATCTGAGCGTCGAGGTTGATGACGATGTCCTGCGGAGCCGAGGTGTCGACGTAGAACTCGTGCTGCTCTTCCGTGCCGCTGTTGTCCTTGGTCACGCCGAACGCCAGGTTCCACGTGAAGCCGATCTCAAAATCGACGGTTCCCTCGGCCGTGAACCCCAGGACGTCGAAGCCGCTGTCAAACTCGAAGAAGAAGTCGTCCTCGTAGTCGAAGACGTCGGTGTACAACTGGATGTCGAACTGGGTGTGTCCGGCGTCATCGACGAATTGGATGTCTTCCCACGTGACGTTGGTGTCGCCGTTGGTGTCCGTGAGGACGAGGACGTCGAGATCGTCGTACCAGGCGTTGTAGAGGGCCTGCCGCGTAAGGTCGTTGCCCGCCGCGCCCGATCCTTCCAGATCCAGGAAGGCGTCGTCGAGGGTGTCGCGGAGGTTCACGAAGAAGTTTGCCCCGTCCTGGAGGGCGTCGCCCAGGAGCGGGATCTGGATGCCGAACACCTCGCCGTCCATGGCGTCGGCGATCTTGTCGAGAAGGTCGTACATGCCGTCCTGGATCACCAGGGACGAGGAGGTGTTGACTATGCTGACCTGTTCGGTCGCGGCGGTGAAGGAGACAGAGCCGTACCCCTCGACCACAACGCGGTCGGGGCCGGTCTCGAAGCCGGCGTCGTAGCCCAGGGCGTTGACGGTCAGGACATCGTCGCCGCCGTCGCCGCCGTCGACGTTCGTGACGAAGTCGGTCCCGGGCTTGACGGTGATGTCGTCATTGCCATCGAGGCCGTTGATGTTCACGGTGTCGACAGTGCCGGTGAAATGAATGGACGGATCGGCGTTGACGGTGACCGTCAGGTTCGGCCCGTCGAGGACGATGACGTCGTCATTGGCGGTGCCGTTGACGGTCAGGGCGTCGAGCAGGAGGCGCGGCTCGAGCGTCTCGATTTTCGCCGGTCCCGACTCGCCGGCCTGCCGTGACGGGCGGTTGGCCGCCCAGTCAGTGATCAGATTGCGAATACCCACGGCGATTCCCTCCACATGACGGCGATCGCTGCCGGGCGGTTCCGCGACTCCGGCAAACGCCACTCTCGCCGCGACCCGTTGCCCGGATTTGCACGCGCATCCGGCTGAGCCGCCTGGCGAACCATAGCGACAAAACCTGGCGTCGATGCCGCCGGTGATCCCCCCGCACGGCCGCGCCAGGATACCCGCCTTCGATGGTGCCCCTCGGTACAACAGTATACACCACGTTTCAGCGATATGCCAACTTCGCGGGACTGGATGTGGCTTTCTTGGCTTCGTGCCGCCGGCGGTCCTGAAAACGTCTCGTAACAACGTACGATGAGACGGTAGAGCTCGCCCGTATCGGCCCGGAGTGTGTCAACGGCGATGTGTCCGCCAACATCACTCGGCAGCACCCGGGGCTCAAGCGACCCAAGAGCAGGTGGCGCGGAAGACATGCAGTTCGGCGCGTCCATCGCAACCCTCCCTCGCGACAGCGACACCATTGCCAAATTACACACCAAGAACCGCCAAGAAGCAAATCTAGTTGAACCTTAACAGAAGGGGCGAACCATGAAGCACGTCGCGTTGTACATCCGGGTTTCGACTCGCCAGCAGAAGGACCGCAGCCAGCGGGACGCCATGGAGCGCTGGCTTGCGGCACAGAACGGCATCGGCCCGGTGCGCTGGTATTCCGACACGTTCACAGGCAAGACGATGAAACGGCCCGGCTGGCAGAGACTTGAGGCGGCGATCCGCAAGGGTCACGTCAGCCGACTCGTGGTCTACCGGCCCGGACGCCGACCGTCGCCGCTGTCCATCGCCCGAAACCTCTGAGGATGGCAAGCGCGGCGAGCACCGGAACCGTCTGAGCGATGAACAGGCCCGGGCGGAAGACGTCCGGCACCGGCAGCGGTTCCCACGGAAGCAGACCCGCCCCGGACGCCGCATCGTAACCGAGCACGAACGCGGCGACCAGCGCTTGTGTCACCAGGAACAGCAGCAGCCCCGTCCAGAGCGACAGCCGCACGGCCGGCAGGGCACCGTCGATGGGCAGCGGCACGGGCCGGTCGGTGATCCACCACCGGCCGATCCGCACAAACACGACGATGCACACGGGCAGACACAGGGCGATGGCGATGATGAGCCACGGTTGCGGGAGCGAGGCGACCTCGCGCGTGGCATTGGCTGCGGCCAGGATCATCGCGGGTTCCTTGCGGCGCTGGCGCCACCGCGCGGCGGGTCTCGGGAGCCTGTTGCCCAATTCGGCTCGCGTCCGCGTGGTGGCCTTCCTAGGCCACCACGCTCCGTGCACGGCCTCTCGCGGCGGCCTGGGAAGGCCGCCGCGCGGTTTGGGCACCAGACCCACCGCGCACGGCCCACGGCCCAAGGGCCGTGCCACCCGTCGTCACCGTGCCGCCACGTGGACGGTGCGGTGACGCGGGCCGCTGAGGGCGGCCGTCATGTCGCGCGTGACGTCGGGGTCGGCGTTCTCGTTGATCGTGACGCCGGCCGTCGTGTGCGGGACGAAGACGACGGCCAGGCCGTCGTCGATGCCCTCGGCCCGGATGGCGTCGGCTACCTCGGAGGTGATATCGACCAT
>DATKXP010000126.1:0-16888 GCA_035529015.1 Phycisphaerae bacterium
TACGAGGCCCTGTCGGACTGGAACAGCCTTGCGGAACTCAAGACAGGGATAACCGCCGGCATTGCAAGCACTTACGATCAGAGCGGCGGCAACCTGGACTACAACTGGTACGAGTGGCCCGAAGGGTTCCAGGACAGCAGGCTGCAGGTGGAAGAGAGCATCCCGACGCGCGTCGTCACCCTTGCCGGGCCGGGAATCCTCTCGCGGTTTCAGATGCCCCACGCCGCCGCCAACGGGGCGTTCACCCTCAAGATGACGGTCGATGGCACTTTGGCAATCGACACCAACAGCGACGCATTCCTGGACGGGTCGTACCTCGGCGCGCTGTACGGCGACGCCGGAGGCAAGAGTCCCCTTGCCACAGCCCTTGTCGGCGGGCAGTTCAGTTACGAACCGATCGCGTTCCAGGAGTCGCTCGTGATCGAGTCGAACAACTTCCGCAATTCCGGCGACTGGGCCAAGTCCCACCACTACTACCAGTACAACTACCACCAGTTCCCGGCCGGCACGTCCGTGACACCCTATACCGGCAGCCTGACGGCAGCACAGCAGGCGGCCCGCACCAGCGTCATCACCATGATCGACCAGGTCGGCTCGAATCCGGCCGGGCCGCCGATCGCCACCGTCCTCGACGCCCCCGGACAGAGCATCCCCGCCGGCGCCACCCTCACGCTGGCCGACCTGGCCGGCAGCGGACAGGTCCGAAGGCTCAACCTGAAGATGGCCGCCGCAACCGATACCGACTTGGACGGTCTCAGGCTGCGGGTCCGATACGACGACCAACCGGAAAACGCCATTGACGTTCCGGTAGCCCACTTCTTCGGCGCGGGACACGAGCGGGTCCCGTACAAGTCGCTGCCGCTCGGCACGGACGGCCCGGACGGTTTCTATTCGTACTGGCCCATGCCGTATCGCCGGGGCGTGGTGATCGAACTCGTGAACACGACCGGCGCACCCGTCACGATCGGCTCGGCGGCGGTGGAGTATGAGCCGGGCCTGGTGCCGGCCGACCGATGCTACCTGCATGCGATCCATCGTGAGGAGACCACAAGCGCCGGGCAGGCCGATTATCAGATCCTCAACGCAGCCGGCAGCGGCCACTACGTCGGCAGCCTGTTGTACGTGGCGCGCGACGGCACCAGCCGCAACATCCTCGAGGGCGACGATATTATCGTCGTGGACGGCCACCACGTGCTGTACGGCACCGGCATCGAGGACGGATACAACGGGGGATACTACTTCAACCACGTGCTGGACCAGAGCGACGACGGCGACGTACCGGACCCCGAATCCGGGACCGGGCCCTACAGCGGTCTTCTCCACATGGACGACCAGGATTTTGGTGACACATCTTTCCGCTCCGATCAATACCGCTGGCTGATCCCGGATTACGTCCCGTTTACCGAAAGCGTCAACGCCACCGTTGAGAACTACCTCAAGGGCGCGGACGTCCTGTTCGGCTCGACGGCGTTCTACTACCTCCTGCCCGAGGCGGGCACGCTCGTCTGGACCGGCGCCGCCGGCAACACGTGGGACGGCGGCCAGGCGGCCAACTGGTCGCAGGGCGGGTCGCCACGGGCCTACTGGGACGGGGACCACGTCATCTTCGACGATACGGCCCCCGGCTCGCCGCTCGTCGAGATCACGGACACGGTCACCCCCGGCTCGGTCCTGGTCGATGGCGACGCGGTCCACTTCGAGTTCGCCGGGGCAGGATCGATCGCCGGGCCGTGTGGACTGACCAAGAACGGAGGCGGTGCGCTCACCATCGCGACGAGCAACGCCTACACCGGCGAAACGCGGATCAACGCCGGCACGCTCCTCGTCGCGGCCGAGGACGCCTTGGGCGCAAGCGCCGTCCGGCTCGGCGACACGACGGGCTCAAACGATGCGAGCCTGCTGGCCGCCGTCGCGCTGACCGTTGACCGCGACGTCACCGTCCAGGACGACGGCAGCGGGGCGCCCGGGCGCACGCTCGGGGGCACTCACACGGCCGGTGCGGCGGTCTTCTCCGGCCGGATAGCGATGGAGGCCGACCTTTTTCTGACCGCCGAACCGGGCGGCACGGTCCAACTGGCCGGCGCGCTCGACAACCCCGACGGCCACACACTGACGAAGATCGGCGGCGGCACCGCCGTCGTCGATTGCATCCAGACCCACGGCCCCGGCGCCCTGCTGGAGATCGAGGAGGGAACCGTCTACCTGAACACCGACGCCGGCAGCGCCGGCGCAGCCAACCTCCGTGTCTCGGTGACGGGCGCCGAACTCCACGTCGGCTCGGACCAGCACCTCGAGACGCTCGCGATCAGCGATGGGGGCCTGGTCCGTTTCACCGGCGCGCACACCGTCGTCGTGAAGCACCTGGTGATGGACGGGGTGGATTTCGGGGCCGCGACGCTGACGCCGGAGCCCGCCACGCTCGCGCTGGTGACTCTCGGCGGGCTGGCCGCGCTCGTTCGCCGCAGGGGGAAGCAGGCAGACCGTCACCGTCACTGATCGAAGGTCGAGCGAGTCACTTCCACCGCCGGCCCTACGCCAGGTCGGCCACCTGGAGCGCGGGCGCCGCCAGGAGGTCCACCAACCCGCCGTCGGCCTCGAGCGTGACGTCCGCCGCGACCGTGTCGGGCCCGGGCGGCAACCAGGGGGCGGTCGCCGGTGCAGCCGGACTGTCGGAGTCCGCCGTCAGGCCTGCCGTAACGGCATCCGCAGGAGAACCACCTGCCAGGGCCGTCTCGAGTGCAAGCGGCGCCGCGTCGGTCTCGGCGTCAGGCGCCGGACCGTCTGTCGGGTGGGCCAGCAGGGCCACTTCCGGAGCGTCGGTCAGTTCCGCCGCGCCGGCACCGTCTTCGGCACCGATGGATTCTGCGACAAGGGGGAGCGGGGCCGGTGAGCCGACGGCCAGGGGCTGGCCGCTGTCGGTCGGCAGCGGTACCAGATGCGTCCCGGCGGCCATCGCCGCCGAGTACCGCGACGTGAAGCCGCTGATGTCCCACGGGTTGATGTCGCCGTCCGGCTCGGTCTGGCCCGGCCCGTAGCCGGCCATGTCGGCGTCGAGGTTGTCCGAGAGGTACTTCTGCGTGAATCCCGTGATGTCCCAGGGGGTGATCTCGCCGTCGGGCATCTCCTCGCCGGGCCCGTAGCCGCGCATGTCGGCCCGCAGGCTGCCGACGTAGAAGACGGCGTTGCCGCCGGCCATGCCGTTGCCGGTCGGCAGGTCGAGGCCGGCGTCGTAGATGTAACCCATGCCGCTGGAGTTGAGGGCCGGCTCGCCGTCGAGGCGGTTTCCTGCCGCGTCGGCAACGCCCAGGGCGTTCAGGGTCACCTTCACCCACGTATCGACCGCCCCCACCGGGTCGCCCAAGGTAATCCGGACCGCGGTGGCCGAAAGGGTTTGAACGGTCGGCGCGAGCGTGTCCGTGACGATCTCGTCCTCGCCGACGAACGTCACGGTCTGGACGGTGACGGCGGCGGGGTCGAGGACGACGCCCTCGTTGAAGGTGAGGTCGATGGTGCGGACGCCGATGGCGCTCGGTTCGATGCTGCCGACCGTCCGACCGGGCCTCTGGTTAAGGCCGACGGCCGCCAACCTGGGCGGGGTGACATCGGTCCCGGCGTTGGCCCTGCCGGGCGATCCGCCGTAGGTGCTCACGCCCCAGTTGATGACGTCGTTGCCGTACAGTGACGGGAACAGCCGGATGAGCGCCGAGCCGCTGCCGTCCGGATACGCCGGCCACGGGTCCTTGTCGTTGTAAGTGACCCGCTCGGCGCGGATGTAAGGGGTGAACCACTCCCAGACGCCCGGCGCCACCTCGACGTACTCCGGGTCGCCGGGCTTGGCAAGGTCGAGCGTCTCGCCGCCGTTGTCGAGCGACCCGCTGTACTGGTAGATGGGCACGCCGGCCGGGACATTGTGGCCGGAGCGAAACGTCGCCGGATCGGTCTGGACCAGCAACAGGTACCCGTCGGCGGCGATGGACGCGCCGGCCTGGAACTCGAAGCCGCCCAGTCCCTCGACGAACGTCCAGCCCTGGAGCGAGACGGCCGATCCGGTCAGATTCAGCAGTTCGAGGAACTCGTCGCCGCCCACGTCCGGATGGTACATGATCTCGTTGATGACGACGGGCCCGACGTACGGCAAGGCGTTCTGGTCCTGCCAGGTGGCGTCGGCCATGGCGACGAAATCGGTGCCGCCCGTGGTCTTGGTGTAGAGGCCGAAGGTCCTTTCGCGGTCGGCGGCGCCGAAGCGTTGGTCTTCGCGGTATCCGCCGGGCGATCCGTCCGGCGCCTGCGACGAGAGGCAGACCTCCTCGTCGCCGAGTTCGCTGAGGCCGAACCCGATGTGCGAGCCGGGGTCTGCCGAGCCGACGCCGAAGTGGTCCACCTGGGTGAAGACGAGATAGCCGCCGGCGCCGATCCAGGTGCCGGCGGCGATCTCGTACGAGGCCAGGGTGGTGTCGTCGGTGTCGTCGTCGGAGAGGAACCAGCCGCCGATGTTGATGGGCGCGCCGGTGGTGTTATGAAGTTCGATCCAGTCGCCGTAGGGCTCATCGGTGTGGGTGAGCAGTTCGCTGATGATGACGGACCCGGGCGCGACGGCCGCGTCGCCCGCCGCCGGCGACCCGCCGCGGGCCTCGCTGGCCTGCCAGCCTTCCTTCGAGTCCCAGAGGGCCAGGTCCTGATTGGCGTCGCGGACGACCAGAGAGAACCCGTCGCCGTCGGTGTGGCCGAACCAACCGTCTTCGAAATCGAAGTCGTGGATGACGCCGCCGACGGGGCCCTCCAGAAGGATGTCTTCACCGCCGTTGTTCAGGTTGTCGTCAAGTGCAAACTCGCCGGCGATGTTGAAGCCCGTGCCGTAGCGTGCCTCGAAGGCCGCCTGGTTCTTCACGATCAGGGTGTACTCGCCGGCGCCGAGCGTGAGGTCGCCGAAGGTGAAGGTGATGCCGTCGGTGAAGTGGATGCCGCCCACGTCCAGCGGTTCGTCGCCGATGTTCCGGAGTTCGAGGTACTCGAAGAGGTCGTTGTCCGTGAAGCCGGCCGCCACCTCGGCCGGCGTCGGGACCGCCGGGTTGTACATGATCTCGGTGATGCGCAGCGGCTTGACGGTGTCGAGGAGGAAGGTGGCCTCGTTGAGGGCGCTCCATTCGGTGCCGCTGAAGACCCGGGCTTTGACGTGGGCGCTGTCGTCCAGGACGATCTGGTCCTGGCCCGGCGGGGTGAGGGTCACGGCCTCCAGTTCCATGCCCCAGACGACGTCGGTGGAGGTGGTGCTGATCTGGTGGACTTCAACGGCCAGGACGTTGTCGCCCTGGACGAGGTTGAACTGGCCGGCCGGAATCGTATACGACTCGTAGACGGCGTTGCCGACCGTGCGGTCGGAAAGGTCGTAGTGCCCCGGCTGGTAGCCGTCGTTCATGCCGGCCCGCTCCAGTTCCTGGCCGTTGAGGTAGACGATGGCGCCGTCGTCGACAACGACGCCCAGGCGCAACTCGGTGACCTCGGCGGGGTTGCCGTCGAAGGTGAAGTGCGTCCGGAAGTAGAACGTCTCCGGGCCGAGCGTCAGCGGCGTGTTCTTCGGATACGGCAGTGAAGCGTCCTCGACGTACAGGAGCCCCGGCCCGGTGGGCCACGTGCCGTCGGCGTAGCCGACGTTGATCCAGTCGTCGGGCAGGTCGGTGTCGGTCTGCTCGTACGACCAGACGTGGTCGATGGCCAGGAGGTCGGTGGTCGTGCCGCCGGTCTCAATGATCCCGGCGTCCGGGTTGATGCCGCCGCCCGGCAGACGCGGGTCGCTGCCGTCGAGCGTGTAGTAGATCGTGCCGGTGGGCGCGGTGATGGCCAGCACGTCTCCGGCCGAGATCGTCCCGCCGTGCTGGTAGGCGCCGTCGATATGGAACGTCGGCGCCACGGTGTTGGGATAGAGGCCCGCGCCCTTCAGGAATCCCAGGACCACGTCGGTGCGTTGGGGGAAGTACTGGTTGAGGAGCCGGTCGCGTTCGGTGGCCCACTCGGCGTCGCGCGTGTAGGGCAGTTCGCGGCTGGAGTCGCCCCACCGCGCCGATTCGCCGACGATGGCCCGGTCAATCCAGTCGGCCAGGACCTGGTACCGCGCCTGTGTCTGCTCGGGCGTCAGGGCGCCGTCGTTGAAGAAGTGCCGCTGCACGCGGTCGGCAAAGAGCATGCGGAACTCGGGGTCGTTCCTCAGCCCGGCGTACAGGTTCGAGGGCTTGTTGTACTCGTGGATGCCCGTCCGGTCCGAGCCGGTGATCGACTCCAGGGTCCGCTCGGCATCCCAACTGAGGAACTTGTACCCGGACCCCGGCTCGGTCCGCCGGTTGACGGAGTACCAGTTGTGATTGTCCCAGTCCTGGTTACCGGCGTAGAAGTTCAGGATCATGTAGTCGATGAGGTTGGGGATATCGACGTACTGGCTGATGGCGTCCATATCAACGGGGCTGGCGTCGGCGAGGTTCTGTGCGGCGATCCATCCCTCGGCGGTGCCGTCCACGATGGTGCGGTCGTAGGAGTTGAGTGCGTCGTACTCCTCCTTGTCGCCGCCGATGTAACTGGAGCCGAAGTCGGCGTTGCACCGTTCCACGACGTCGTACAGGCCCCAGTAGAGGCCGTTGATGTACAGGTGGACGAAGGTGTGATGCAGGCCGAGTTGGTCCATGTCGAGTTGCGAGATGGCCATCCAGGCGTCGCGCAGGTACTGGGCCCGGGCCTCCTCGCTGGCCGCGTGCCGGTGCCAGGCGTTGTTGAACCCCGCCCGCAGGATGATGGTGTCGAACGAGTCGGTGGCGCCCTCGCCGAAGAGCGGGAAGTCGAGTTTGGTCGGGCCGTAATCGCTCTTGAACAGCAGCCGCAGCGTGTGCTTCTCGTACTGCTCGCGGCGTCCGACGCCGCCGTAAATCCGCACGCCGCAGTTGACCTGGAACTCGCCCGCGGCGTTCGGGTCGAAGTACTCGATCGAGCCGGGCCGTTCCCAGGCCACGCCCTCGTTGTTCGGGTTCGAGTAAATGCCGGTTACGCCGAAGATGTCCTCGACGTCCATCACGAGCGACATCGTTGGAATCGCCTGCAGGTCGTCCTTGATGGTGGAGGCATAGACGCCCCCGAACAGGTCGCCGCCGATGGGGTTGCCGGCGGCGTCGAAATAGCCGATGACGTCGGTGTCGATGCCGTACTCGGCCGGCCAGGTGCCCCAGGTGGTCGGGAACCCGGCGGGGTAGTCGGGCTGCCGGATCACGTCGTTGAGGAAGATGTAGGTCTGGGCGTCCACGTTCGACGATTCCCAGTCCGTCTTGACGGCCACGGCCCGGAGCGTGGTCGTCGTGGTGACGGGGACGGGGCTGGCAGGGTTGTACAAGGTGCCGCTCGACTCGGACGGTTCGCTGCCGTCGGTCGTGTAGTAGATATCGGCATCAAGCGTGTCGCAGGTGATCGTGACGGCGAACGGCGCGTCGTAGAACCCGCGGTCGTAGTCGAACTCCGTATCGGCGACGAAGGCGATGAAGCCCTCGGAGTTGGCTTCGCCCGGGCTGAGGGTGCTGAAGTAATGCGGCATGAGGGTAACCTGGCCGATCTCGGCCAGTTCGGGCATGATGAGGAAATCGCCGTCGGCGGCGCCGTCATTCAAGCCGTGAATCGCCAGGACGTTCTCGCCGGTCTGGAGCAGGCCGAGGTGGTTCGTGATGTTGATGTCCTCGTACAGGACGGCCTGACTGTTGGGATGCTCGGCGGTGGCCGCCGCATTCCAGGCGGGCGTTCCGGCCGGGGCGTTGCGCCGGGCGACCTCGGTGCCGTTCAGGTACGCGACGAATCCGTCGTCGTACTTCATGCGGAGCGTGAGGTTCTCGTACGCCCCCGGGTCGGCCACGGTGAAGGGGATGCGGATATAGGCGGAGGCGTTCGCACCCTCCATGACACTCTGGAGGTCGGTCCGAATGAGCGAGGCGAAGCCGCCGCCGCTGCCGCCGCCCGCGACCGGGTCGGACCAGACCTCGAGCCCGCCGTTGGCGGTGTCGCCGATGAGCCGCATCGAGGAGTCCCACGCCCCGTAACTGCCCGACCCGGCGTAGAGTTCCACCTCCGATCCCCCGCCGCGCTCGTACATGACCAGACGCACCTGGCAGGGTCCCGCCGTCGTGACGTTGAAGACGCCCACCGTGTCGGCGGCGCCGCGCGTGCCCGGATAGGAGATGGCGAAGGTGTCCACGCCGTTGTCAAGTTCCAGGCCGAAGCCGTCGTCGCTGTTGACGCCGAAGGTCCAGTATCCCGTCGTCGGGATGTTGACCGTGCCGGTGACCTCGATGACGAAGTCATCGACGTTGACGCCGACGGTGGTGCTGGGGAACGGCAGGTTGTTGCCGTAGTGACCCGTGCCCTGCGTGTTGTAGTAGTCGATGAAGGCGATGTTCTCGGCGAAATGGGCCGACTGCATCGACGGCGTGCTGATGACGCTCTCGGCCGTGGTCAGGTGGCCGACCGACACGTTCGCCTTGTAGTAATCGACGGCCAGGCCGGTCACGGTGGTCTCGTACCCGACGCCGGTCTCGCCGCTGATCCATCCGGCGGGGGTGTAGCCGAGGTCCTTCCAGGTCCCTCCGATGTCGCCGCCGGGAATGAGCACATCGACGTCGGTCCGCGACGAGATGATCGAGGTGACCTCCGCGTCCTCGTAAAGGCCGTACGAGATGTCCTGGACCTGCCTCGGGAAGTCGTATTCCGAGACGATATCGTCCGGATCCAGCGCGGTTGGCCGCACCAGCGCCAGGTAGTCGCCGTCCTTGGCCAGGGCGAAGTTGGTGTGCAGGTCGTCCGGGTGCGTCGGGTCCACGTAATCGTTCGACGCAAAGACGACCAGGTACTGGCCGGACTCGAGCGTGACGGCCGGGAAGTCCCACATCTCCAGGTCGTCGCGGTCATCGGTCAGGTGCCAGCCCTCGAGGTCGATGGCCCCGGTGGTGGGGTTGAAGATCTCGATCCAATCCCAGTCGGAGTCCGGGATTCCGGGGTACCACGGCGTGCTGTTGGACGCCAGGAACTCGGTGATGATCGGGTCGCCGTCCAGAAGCAGGCGCGCCTCCAGCACCTCCATCCTCGGCGTACGCATCCCCCCCGGCAAGAGCCTGCGATGCATCATAACCTCTCTCTCCAGGCCCCCTGGTACAACCCCGGCCGCCGGCCGGGGGGCTGAAATGGCCTGTGCCCCCCTCAGAACCCCATCATGTGGGGCAGCAGAGGCGCACTTCACCCACATGCCACCACAACACCACCTTAATTATACGCACGAAACGCCCAGTTCCAAACCCATAGAGCGAACAAAAAACGGGGCGGGCCGGGGCCAGGCAACTTTACGATGTTGGGCGTCTATCCCGCGCGGTGGGTCTCCCGGCCCACCGCGCGTTAAAGCCCATTCTCGCCGTTGCGCGGCGGGTGCGGAGGGGGTGTTGCCCAATTCAGCCTTGCTTCCGCGTGGTGGCCTTCCCAGGCCACCACGCCCTGTGCACGGCTCTTGCGGCGGCCTGGGAAGGCCGCCGCGCGGTTTGGGCAACACGCCCCGGAGACCCGCCGCGCGGGAAGTCTCGTCATAGGATTAGCAGACTGGACGCACGGCTGACCCCCACGTAAGATGGAGCCGCTTCGGGTTCGCCGGCAGATAGGGGGAAAGCCATGCCATTGCTTGCCTCGGTGCGCCGATGCGTTGCCGCGATCATCCTCGCGGGACTCCTTGCAGCCGCAGGTGAGCCCGCCCTGGCCGTGGACGTCGAGGTCCACAACCTCTCCGACACGCCCCTCGCGAACGTGCCGGTCACCTTCGGCCACGTCTTCAAGCGGGGCGAGATGACCGACGGCATCGTCGCGCGGCTGGGCGGGAAGCCGCTGGCCGTTCAGGCCGACGTCAAGCGGCTCCATGACGACCGGTCCGTCCGGTTCGCCGTCGTCTCGGCGCATCTGCCGCAGGTAGCGGCGCGCGGCAAGGTGACGCTGGCGCTTGAGAACGGGGCACTGGCGCCGGCCACGTTCGCCCCCGTCACCCGCGGGGACCTCCTGAAGACCGGGTTCGACACGGTCGTGACGCTCACCTTCCCCGGCGGCGCGGTCCGCAAGGCAAGCGCCCGCAAGATGCTTGAAGAGGCGGGGGAAGGGGCCGAGACGTGGCTCCACGGCCCCGTCGCGACGGAGTGGCTGCTTTCCGGCCCCCTCACCGACGCCAATGGCAATGCCGACGAGGACCTCTCGGTCCAGTTCCAGGTCCGTGCGTACGCGGGATGCAAACGGGTCCGCGTCAGTATCGTTGTCGAGAACTGCTGGGACACCTGGGCCGGGAACGTCCGCTACGAAGCAGCCGTGACGGTCGGCGCGAAGGAGGTCTTCTCGGCGAAGGCCGTGGACCACCGGCGCCTGTCGCGGTGGCGGAAGGTCGTCTGGTGGGGCTACGGCCAGCCGCCCGTGCACGTCGGCCACGACCTGCCGTACCTGTCCTCGACCGGGGCCCTGCCCCGTTACGACACGTCGCTGCCGGAAGTCGAGCAGACGTGGGAACAGAAGAAGTACATCGGGATGGAGGGCCCGGACTTTGGCATCATGGGCCGCGGGGCCCTGACGGCGTACATGCCTTCGACCGGCGGCCGGCCCGAGATCGCTCCGTACCCCAAGTGGACGGTCCTCTATCTCTTGTCGATGCAGCCGCGCGAGAAGGCACTGGCCATGGCCGGCGGCGACCTGGCCGGCTCGTGGCCGGTGCACGTGCGGGCACGCAAGACCGGCCGTATCATGCCGATCGACGAGCGGCCGCAGTTCTGGCTGGAGCAGCGCGGCAAAGACAAGCCCGTCTGGAAGGTGGACCGAAACGCGCCGGGTCCCGACTACGTGAAACTCACCGCCGACATGGCCCACCAGCCGTCCCTCGCCTACGTGCCGTACCTGGTGACCGGCGACTTCTACTACCTGGAGGAGGCGTGGTTCTGGGCGAACTACTGCCTCCTGAACACGTGGCCGCACCCCAGGCGGGGGGCCGAGGGTATCCTCTCGGGCCAGATTCGCGGCAACGCGTGGTCGCTGCGGAACCTGGCCGACGCGTGCTGGATCACGCCCGACGGCCGGCCCGAGGCGGCGTACTTCGACGAGAAGATCCGTAACAACCTGGCCGACCGCATCCGCCGCATGGTCGGCCCGCCCGAGTACAACCGGATGGGATTCTGGGGCATCCGCTCCACCCAGAACGCCCGCATCCAGAACCCGGCGAACCCGCAGTGGATGGTCATCGCCCCGTGGGAACACGATTATCTTGTTTGGAGTCTCCATCACCTGGTGGAACTCGGGTGGACGGAGGCGGGGCGCGTCCGCGACTTCCTCTTGAGGTGGCGCGTCGGGGCGCTGACCAGCGTGCCGGACTTCGACCCGCTGCTGGCGACGCCGTACCGATTCGTCGTCGGCGAGCAGCCGTCGGGTGGGGACGTCATCTTCTATGAGGACTGGAAGCGCCTGGGCCGTGAGAACGCGCGGCTCTCAAAGCCCGGCCTGCCGAACTACGGGTGCAGTTACGCCTACTCAGCCCGCGCCGCCTGCGTGTGCGGGATGGACGCCGGCTTCCCGAATGCCGCCGAGGCCGTGCGATTCCTCGAAGCCAACCTGCCGGACTATAAGAACGTCATGGCCAAGGACCCGCACTGGGCGATTCTTCCCGGCGGGGCCGCGGCGAAGTAAGGCCCGCCGCCCCTCGCCGGCCTTGCGTTCGGGCAACCGGCCGGCTGGCATGGCCACGCAAGCGTGGCCATGCCACCTCCCTTCTCGGCCCTGTGTTCGGCCAATCGGACTACTTGTCGGCGGGCGCCTCGGCCGTCGTCCCGCCGGCCGCCTTGCGGCCGCGCGGTGGGGTGGCGACGGACGCGCGCTGCTCGGCCGTCAGGATGACGTTTTCGATGGCCCAGCGGAGTTTGCCGTCGATGGCAGACTTCTCCTTCTTGGCGCTCTTATCGTCGGCATCGGTTCCGAGGGCGCTGAGTTCCTTGCAGGCTGCCCCGCAGGCGGCCTTGACCTTGGCGGTCTGCTCCTCGGTCAGTTCCACCTTCCTGAACCGTTTCATGACGTTTTGATACATCAGGAACGCCTGCCACTTGGCCTTCTGCTCGTCGGTGAGGACGGTGAGGATGGCGGCATCGGCGCCGGCGGTGGCCGCGGCGCGCTCGGTAGCCAGGGCCTTCACGGCGGCGCCGGCCTGTTTCTTCGCGTTCGCGTCGGTTCCGGAGCGGGCGGCTTTGGCGGCGGCGTCGGCGGCCTCGACCTTCTCGGCGTTGGCGGTGCTCCACGCCGCCAGGGCGTCGTCCCTGGCCTTGACCTTGGCCTTCAGCGCCGTCTGCTGGTCGTCGGTCAGTTGGCACTCTCCGACTATCAGGTCAAACTGGCTCTGCTCGGGCTCCTTGCCTCGCGCTCTCCCGCCGCCTCTCTCAGCGGCCCCGACCGTCGCGGCAACAAGCACGGCCAGTCCGACACCCAGTGCGAACCATTTGAGACCTCTCATCGCCTGCTCCTCGACCGGCCCCCCGTTTCATGTGGGTCTTCGTCCTGGGCCGTCCGGCACGAAGACCGTGCGGCGGCGCTTGCGCCCATGCGGACGCCGGCCGCGCGTCTGACGTTCAGAAGCATAACGTACCACCGGCCACGGTATTGCGTCAATGGGCTGCGAGGCGGCGGCGATTGCGATGCAAGCAAAGAAAGAGCCTCACTGGCGGGCAAGCCGCCAGTGGCACCCCGCAAGCACACCTCACTCGCGCGGCAGGTTCGATGTGTCCAGGCGGAACAGGTGCGGCCGCAGGTCCTTCTCGAACTGCGGCGGCCACATGAGGACGGCCAGTTTGTGGCCGGGGTCGTACACGAGGCCCACTTCGTGCACGAGGTACTGCGGCGTCTTGATCGTCAGCGGCACCCACCGGTTCCGGCTGCACAGGTACACCCGTGTCCAGACGGTGTCGCTGTCGCGGCGGCGGCGGTCGGGGCCGTAGGCGAGGATGGCGTCGGCGTCGGGCACGTAAACGGCCTCGCGGGTCGCCACGCCGCCCGGCGCGGGCCGCGTGTTCTTTACCCAGCGGCGATCCGAGAGGCTGAAGAACCAGAGGACGGGCGGCCCGTCCTGCTTCTCCTCCGAGAGGAAGACGAACCGGTCGCGCTTCGAGTCGTAGACGATGGTCATGTGTTCGTGCTGGCGCGGACGGTCCGGGCCCACCGTCTCGATCGCCTCCCAGCCCCACGTCTCGGGCTTCCCGACCTCGCCGACAAAACGGTGCCACTCGCCGCTCGGCTCCCAGATGCGGCCCTCGGCGTGCTGATACACGAAGACGCCCTTGGGCGTAGGGACGGCGATGGGCGAGACGCTCCCGCCGCCGGGGAACGGCTGCCGAATCGGCTCGAGCCACTTGCGGGCAGCCGGGTCGTACAGCCACGTGTGCTTGATGACCTCGCCTGACTCGCGGTCGTACCAGTCGGAGCCGCCCGCGTCGGTGAAGACGCCGACCTTGCGGACACGATCGTAGGCGCACGTGTGCCGCATGTGACGGGTCCACGGCTGGTTGAAGAAGGTGCGTCCGGCCGGCCTTCGAGACCACGTCCCGAACGGCTCCGGGGTGAAGGCGGGGGTGCGGTCGATGGCGAACCGGTTCGCCGCGACGTCGTAGAAGGCCATGTCGGTGCCCTGGTAACCGGAGTGCCCGCCGCCCCATTTCATGGCGACGCCGCGGTCGGTGTCGAAGATGGCGGTTCCCCAGGTGCGTCCCTTGGCGGACTTGGGCGGCTTGGCCTCGACCCATTCGTTGGTCGGGAGGTTCGCAAGAAACTCCGCGTGGGCCTTCGCGTCGGCCGGCGGCGCTTCGGCGTACCACTCGGGCGTCCGCTCGGTCTTGAGGACGAAACGGTCGGCGCCGGTGAACCCTTCCGTCTTGGCGACGGGGATCTCCGGCGAGTAGCGGAACCGGTACGTCGTCCGCTCGTTGCCGTAGCGGCTGGCGGTGACGAAGAAACAATCGTCGGTGCCGGGGAGGTTCTCCATCGAGGCCCAGTGGCACTTGGGCGTTTCGATGGCGAGCGGCGTCCAGGCGTTCGTCGCGGCATTGTACGTCCAGACCTCGCGGGCGAGGCGTTCGCGCTGGCGGTAATCGCATACCGGCACACCGCCGGCGAGCAGGATGAGGCCGGACTTTTCGAGGTACGCCAGGGCGTGGCACGAGCGGGGGTGCGGGCTGCGCGGGGACTTGCGCTCCTCCCACCGCTGCTTCGTCACGTCGAAGACCCACGTGTCGGCGAGGCCGCGGTCCTGACCGTCGCCGCCGAAGAGGACGATACACGAATTCCTCTTGTCGTAGACCATGCGGGAGTTGCAGCGGGCGGGCGGCTCGACGCCCAGTTCGAGGCGCCGCCACGTATCGGTGGTCACGTCGAAGGCCCACGTGTGCGGGCGGCCGTCGGGCGCATCGATCCCGCCGCCGCCGAAGAGGATCGCCTGCTTGTTGACCGGGTCGTAACAGAGACTGCTCCAAAGCAGAAGCGCGGGCGGCTGGTCCTTGACGTTTGCGGCATGGATCTCGCGCCACGCGCGCCGCTTCGGCTCGTACGCGAACGTCATCGACCCGACGTAGAACAGCATCCGCCTGGTATGACCGTCCCAGCAGACCTGGTAGAAGGTGTTGTTGGGGCGGGGCAGCGTGACGCCGTCGCGCTGGTAGAAGTGGCCGGCAGGGCAGCATATCTCCCAGTCGGGCCACCGCTTGAATTGGCCAGCCCAGGCCTGCTCCCTGCCCGGCGGGAAGGCGTCGATCCATTTGCCCTCGGCCACCGGAAAGTGCTGCGTCTCGTGCGCCAGGACGGGCTTGGAGTGCGTCCGCGTGCCCCACGAAACGAGGGCATCGATGGTGGGGGCATAGACGACCTGGCTGACGTAGTGGCCGCCGATCTCGTCGCTCGCGACTTCGACGAACGTGCCTGCGGGAATCTCAACGGCGAGGGCCGGCGCCGCCGCGAAGCACACGGCCGCGGCCGTCCACCGGAGAATGTGACAGCGGATCCGTCGCATCATGGCTCATCCTCGCTCCGACAGAACCGGCGTGTGCGAACCGTGCGTCCGGCCGAACGTCCATGATGCGGCAATCCCGCCACGTCCGCAAGCATCTGTCTGCGCGCACGGGCACTCACACAGGTTTGACAGGCGCCCCCCGCCGCGATACGCTTGGGCCGCAACGGCAACTCGAAAGGAGGCAGCCGTGAGAGCACTTCTGATCGTTCTGGTCCTTTGCCTCGGGTCAACGGTGTTTGCGGCGAAGCCCCCCGCGTGGGCGACGAAGGACCTGAAGGCCGGCATCATCGGGACCGACACGTCGCACGTGCCGGCCTTCACGGGTGTCTTCCACAACCACCCTGAGTGGCGGGTGAAGGTGGTGGCGGCCTTCAAGGGAGGCAGTCCCGATTTGCCGGCCAGCGCGAATCGCGTCGAAAAGTTCGCCAAGGATATCCACGAGAAGTACGGCGTCGAAATCGTCGAGAGCGTCGAAGCGCTCCTCGCGAAGGTGGACGTCGTGCTCATTGAGAGCGTGGACGGACGGCCGCACCTCGCTCAGGCCCGGCCCGTCCTGAAGGCCGGCAAGCGCCTGTTCATCGACAAGCCGTTCACGGCCGGCCTGGCGGACGCCCGCGAGATCGTCCGCCTCTCGAAGGAAACCGGCACGCCGTTCTTCAGTTGCTCCTGCTCGCGTTTCCAGCCGGAGATCTGGAAACTCCGGACTGACCCCGGCGTCGGAAAGGTGACGAAGGTCCAGGGCTCGTCGCCGTTCAACGTCGAGCCGCACCACCCCGACCTGTTCTGGTACGGCGTCCATGGATGCGAGGCGCTGTACACGGTCATGGGGCCGGGATGCGTGAGCGTCCAGCGAAAGGCCGAGGGCAATTTCGACATCACCACCGGCAAGTGGAAAGACGGACGCATCGGCGTCTACCGCGGCGTCAAGAAAGGCGACTACAAGCCCGTCATCAAGATCTGGGGCACCGATGGCGAGCACGAAACCAAGGAAGGCTTCGGCTACGAGGGCCTCGTGAAGGTGATGGCCGAGTTCTTCCACACAGGGGTGCCGCCCATCGACCCACAGGAGACGCTCGAAATCTTCGAGTTCATGACCGCGGCACAGTTGAGCAAAGAGCGCGGCGGGGCGGAAGTCAAACTCGAGGAACTCCGCAAGTAACCGCATGGCAGCCCGGTCAGGCTGTGGCGATACGCTCGTTAGCCGCCGCGCTCGCGCGGCGCGCGCCGTTAAAGGAGTTCGGCATGCATTGGCTCGGATGGTGTGCCGCAGTCCTCGTGGTGTTCGCATCGGTTCGCGCGTCGGCGGCGGAGGCCCCGAAGGAGGACTTCAACGTCCTGCCGGAGGAGACCCGCGGCGAGGCGCTCAGAAACTACCTCCTGGCCGAATGCGGGAAGTGCTTCGACGCCCGCCGCGAAGCCGTCGAGGCGCTCGACACCCCAGAGAAGATCGTCGAGCGGCAGGAGAAACAGTATGCCGACTGGATCGCCGCCAACGGCCTCTTCCCGGAACGCTCCTCCCTGAACCCCCGCACCGTCGGCACGATCGACTCGGGCGACTACCGCATCGAGAAGGTCATTTACGAGAGCCGGCCCAACCATCACGTGACCGCCAACCTGTACATTCCGAAGGAGGGCAAGCCCCCCTACCCCGGCGTCCTGGTGCCCTGCGGCCACAGCAACAACGGCAAGGCGTCGGGCGCCTACCAGAGCATCAGCATTCTGCTCGCCAGGCACGGGTTCGTGGTCCTGTGTTTCGACCCCATCGGCCAGGGCGAGCGGTGCCAACTCCTCGACTCCAACGGCAAGCCGAAGATCTGGGGC
>DATKXP010000127.1:0-2232 GCA_035529015.1 Phycisphaerae bacterium
CGTGCTTCGTGGGGGGCGAGGAGGAACTGGTCCTGGCGCTCGCGCTCATGGAGGTGGTCCAGGCCAGTTACGCCTTTCACGACGCCGTTTTGGCAGCGTACGGGGAGGGCGGCTGGCAGGCGTTCCAGCAATCGAAGGGCGCGCGGGTGGACCTCTTCCCCCGCGACCCGAACTGGACGGCGACGATCACGCTGGCCCGGATGGGCGACGCCGCCTTCGGGTACCTTCGCACCGGCCGCGTGCCGCTTCACATGAGCCGCGAGGGCGGAGGCTGGCGGCTGCATGCGTCGGGCCTGGTGCCGCCGGGGTTCGAGGCGCAGCGCGCTGCCGATTACCTCTTCCGATGGGCGGCGACGCTGCGCGAACTTGCCCCGAAGATCGGCGATAAACGCCTCAGGGCCGACCACGCCCGCAAGCAGGTGACCGAGGATTTCCAGGCCCGCATCGCCCCCGACGAGCAGCCCGAAGCGGCCGAAGCCGTCGAGTTCTTCATGATGCACTGAGAACCCGTGCCGCGACTTGGGCGAAGCGCCGTCCCCGCGGCATCGCAGCGTGCCGGGGCACGGCACGGACTACATCACGCCGTCACTCCTTCTCCGCCAACACCGCCGCCGCGTGGCGGGCGTAGTGGCCGCGCAGGTCACAGGCGTACGCCTTGAGGATCTTTTCGCCCACGCCCTCGTGGTCGCCCAGGCGGTAAAGGGCCCGCGCCACCACGAGTTCCCTGAGCGAGTTGTTCCGCGGGACGGTCGAGGTGCCGCTCGGCTCGGTCTGGCCCCTGGCCGCATCGACCGTCGGCGTGGCGTAGCCGGTCATGCCCGGCTTGGCGAGAAGGGCCGCCAGCGCCTCGGCGGCCCGCTTGAGTCCGGCCTTCGGCGCGTTCGGCGCAGCGGCGAGCGCCTCGAGCGCCAGGGCACACGCCCGGTGATGGGAGAACTCCTTGGAGGCGTCGAGCAGCGCCACCTTCTCGAGGATCGCGTCGTAAGCCCGCCCGTCGCGTGTGCGGCCAAGGGCGATGATGTAGGAATCGAGCGTGCTGATGCTCATCCCGAACTGCCCCATGCCGCGGTAGTTCCAGCCCTTGTCGAACTCCGTGGCACCCTTGACCGCCGCCGCCAGCGTCTCGGCCCCCGCCGGGTCCCACAGCATCCCGAGGATGTGGGCGCAGGCGAGGGCCTCGTCGGCCGACTTGGCGGCCGCATGCGCCTTGCGGAGCATCGGGACGGCCGTCTCGGGCTGCGAGAGGATGACCGCCAGGGCCGCGTGCCCGCCGTCGGCCTTGCCGGCGTTTCGGACGGCCTCCGCCACACGCTCCTTCGGCAGGGGGAAGGTGTCCTGAAACTCAAGGATGGTCTTCGGCAGCGACCCCTTCTCGACCATTTCTTCCTGGACGCTCCTCAGGTCGATGTTGCGGATGCTGGCGGCGCTGCGCGATGCAATCGCAGCGGCCGTGCCGGCGGCATAGCCCTGGTTCTGCACGCACGGCTGCATCCGGATGACGGGGATCGCGTCGCGGTGGGCGCTCACGCCCAGGCCCGTCACGAGGATGCCGTCGAGCCCCTTCGGCAGCAGCGCCCGGAACGGCACGTTCACGAAGATGTCCTCATGGCCCGGCGGACGCAGCAGAAACACCGGGTGCACGGCAAAGCCGTGGCTGTCGAAGTTCGACTTGTGCACCGAGATGGTGTCGGGCCACGTGCGGCCGAGGATCATGTCCATGGGCGAGATGGTCACGTCGCCGACGATCCGCCGCCGCTCACGCGTATCGACCAGTTGACCCAGGTCGTACGCCCCCTTGAACTTCTCGCGGGCCGTCACGAACAGGTGCCAGAAATCCACCACGTCCGTATCGTCGGCGAACGTGTAATCGGTGTTCGTGTACCCGGCGCCCAGCCGGATGGGCGGCAGGCCCGTGCCCTGGATGCCCATGTGCTCGGCGCCGGTGTAGGTCGTCTCGGCGCCGGCGGCGGCGGCGATGTCGGCGTTGCCCGTCGCGTCGATGACCGTCTTGGCGAGCACCACGCCGCGACCCTCGGGCGTCACGACCACCGCGCCCTTGACGGTGCCGTCCTCGACAAACGCCCCGGCGCCCAGGCACCAGAACCAGACGTCGGTTCCGGCCTCCCGGTTCGCCTGCCGCCAGTACTCGGCCTTGCCGATACCCCAGACGCGGGCGCCGATGGCCTTGGTGCCCTCGTCGGCCTCGGCCGTAAAGCCGTCGCGGTACCCGTG
>DATKXP010000128.1:0-2783 GCA_035529015.1 Phycisphaerae bacterium
CCTGATCAACGCGCCGGCGGCTCGTGATCCCGAGCCGCTCGACGACCGACGCGAGCCTCACTGGTCCTCCGGTCGTACGATGGTGCTCCATCGCGGCCTCGAGGATGGCCCGGGCCGTTGGAGACAGAGGCAGAGATGTCACCCCCTGTCCGCCAACGAGGGTTCTGACCTCGGCCTCCGCCGGTTCCCACACCTTGGACAACGGCGGCCGCACCGCAACCCGGACGACACCCCATTCGCCGTTCTGGACCAGCGCCTCACCGGTTTTCAGCGACGACAGTTCATGCCCTGTGCCGAGGTACCTGGCCGCGTACTCGCTCTCGGCACTGCCATTGGCCATGAAGACGTGCGTCGCGACGTTCTCGCGGACCGAGGCCATGCTGTAGGAAAAGTCCCGGCTCGACTGGGAGATCGCCAGGAGGCTGATGCCGTACTTGCGACCTTCACGGGCGACACGGTCGAGGGCCAGTTCGACCTTCTCGGCCGCATCCTTGGCCTCGTCCACCACACCTCTTCGGATGAACTGAATCGCCTCCTCGAGCACGATCAAGAGGCGGAGGCGCAGGGATTCGCCGACCGCGCAGGCATCAAACAACGCTTCCAGAATCCTCGCGGTCCATTCACAGCGCGCCCGATCGTCGAGACCTTTGAAGCCCACGATGTGCCGTCCTTCGGCGAGCCTTCGGAGGTCGGCTGGCAAGGGCCTTCCCAGGCCCTGGCCGATGCCGTAGTACGCAAAGTCGAAACTCCTCGCCTGGCTCGGATCCAGGCCGAACTCCCTGTATCGGCCCAGGATCTCGGCCCTGTCTTCCGGCACGAGGAGACCCGTCCACTGACCCCGCGGATCCAGAATCACTATGCTCACGTCTTCGCAGGCGGCCGCACCTTCAATGATGACTCGCCCAAGATAGGACTTGCCCGAGCCCGTGCGGCCGCTGATCAGCGTGTGGACCGCCCGATCCAGGGGGAACTCCCAGGGTTGCGTTTGCTCTCCAGCAGGGCTCATCACGTGACCAAGCCACGTCGGCATGGCGCTCGGAGGCGACGACACGGGCCCGCTGCGGGTTGCGGACGGGACGCGGTCGAGACGACGGAGGAAGTTCCGAACGACGCGGGCAGCAACGAGTTTCCGCTCGTCCTGGACGGCTCCGCCCAGAAGAATGTCGCGGTGAGGAAATACCATGAGTTGCTGTTCGACCGCCCGGCGCAGGGGTTGGAACTGCGGCCCCAGTCGCTCCAGTTGCCGGGGGCACAGGACCCCGCCCGCCCACCGCGTCAGGAGTGAGACGCCCGGGGCATCGACCTCCTCGATGTAGATCTGAAGTTTCCCGCCCTGAAACTTTTGCTGAATCTGATACTGATGGACGTCCTGAAGTTCCTTGACGACGGCCCGCAGAACGTCGACGAACTCGGCTGCGCCGCCAGCCACCTGAAGGTTGGAACAGGCGGCGAATAACAGGCAAGTGGCCGCCCCTTTCTGAAGGTATTCCCTTTCGAGATGTCCCTCCGTCGCCAACCGGTCGGCCAGCCTCTTTCGTTCGGCCTGGATCTCTTCGATACGACCCTGTGCCTTACCGATCCGTTCCCGCAGGCCGCGCTCCAGAATGGGCGATCGGCTCCGGTCGAGGCGCAGCAGGTCCTCGTCCTGTTTCTTTGCCCTTCGCAGCGCTTCAATCTCTTCAGCAAACCGATCCAGGCGGTCCGACATATCCTCTACACCCGCCTCGTCCCCGCCACCGACCTGGCGGAACCGCTTTTCGGCAATCCGCTTTCGAGCCAGGTCCGCGGTAATGTCGGGAAATGCGGAGAGCAGCAGGTGCACTTCGCCGAACCGCGTGGTCAGATCGGCATCGAAGGCGGCCAGGTCTCGCGTGTACAACTCGCCCTGCTCGCCCATCGCCTTGAGGCGATAGTACTTCGCGCCGCGGATCAAGGCCCATTCCTCCACCGCGACCACCGACACCTCCAGCCGGTGTTCCGCGTGCCACCACAACTCCACGTGGAGGTCGCAGTCCAACGTTCCGATCCTCCGGAAACCCTCGGCGGCCAGGATGTCATGGCAGTAGTCGACGGTCATGGTCGCTACCCTCCGTCAACTGTTTCGCCATCCGGGAAAGTTTTCCCGCCAGACGCCACTGCACGATCTGCGCCACAACTCCCATGATCGAGCCCTTCTCGTAAGGGGGCGGCGGAAGAACTTTCGTCAGCGCGCCGTAGAGGGTCATGACCCGCTCGAATGTGGTCTTCTCCTCCACCAGGCGGTCCTGATGCGCCAACCGCTCGTCGAGCAACCTCAAACACGAGTCGCAGACACTCAGGGCCTTGTCGGCAAAACCTAACCGACAATTCCGGCACAGCGGGCGATGGCAGATGGCACAGTACCCCTCGCAGGTCGAACAGCACTGCTGGTGGCACTGAACACATCGGCCTCGCACGTCTTGCACTTTTTCAATCGGCCGGCCGCACGATTGGCAATTGTGGAAGGCCGTGGCCTGGGACTCTTCGACGTTCCCCTGTCCGTCGTCGGCGACCTCTTCGGTGCGTTCGGAAAGCACGCGGCCTTCCAGGTCGGCATTGATGATTCGTCTGCGGATTCTCATGGGTCCAATCCTTCCGGTGGAAGTTCGCCGGGGGATACATCATCGCCCAGGCCGAACACCCACCCATCTCCGAGGTCCGAGAACAGGTCCGGTAAGGCTTCGTCAAAGAAAGGCGAGGCCAATTCCGGACCGCCTACGTCCATCGGCGTAAAAGGAGCCACCTCCGGGTCAGATTCAAAACCT
>DATKXP010000129.1:0-5583 GCA_035529015.1 Phycisphaerae bacterium
GCCTGTAATCCCATGAAAGGCTGCCCCCAACCAGGTAGTCTCTTGGGGGTCGTTAAACCCCGGGACAGGAAGGAGGCAGCCATGAAGAAGCGGTATGGGAGTGTAGCGTATGGCGGGATGGACGTCCACCGGAAGTTCAGCCTGAAGCCTGTGGCCTGTTGTGGACGGTAGGCTGATGGAGGCGGCGCGCCACGGCCGACCCCTCATGCCAGGCACGCCTCGATAACAAGCCCCCGGCACCGCCGGGGGATGGAAACGCGACCGCCCTCCGCCCAAGCGCGGCAACCGGCCGTTATGGGTGACACGCCTCAATTCGTCTTGACCCAAGCCGGCGACAGCGATACCTTCGCGCATGAGCCGCATGGCGCGAGCCGGGGCGCCGCGGATAAGGTGTGTGTCACCGGAACTCCGTCACCGGAACTCCGTAATACGGGGGACGCCACTCAGTCCAGACGTACTGGATCATTCCGGAGGAATTCGTAGCAGTCAAGGTCTTTCAGTACCACCCTCAGCGTAAGGCTCTTTGGAGGATCGTTCTGATCTTTGAGTAGTTTTTCAGCATCCCCGCGCTCCCGGTCCGTAAAGCCG
Organism: Phycisphaerae bacterium; assembly: GCA_035529015.1. Lineage (GTDB taxonomy): Bacteria > Planctomycetota > Phycisphaerae > FEN-1346 > FEN-1346 > JAUVZF01. Next base: position 589 of record DATKXP010000129.1, read on the forward strand.
AGGGCCGTGCCATATATCCAAGCGCCCTCCCCGCACTCCCATAGGTGGAGGCGCTCCACATTGTCCTTGCTGTAGCCGAACCCTAGAAAGTAGATGCGACTAGCTTTGCGAATCAACGTCCTGGCCACCTTGAATTCCGGGTCCTCCTCTGCACCCTCGTAGACGATCTTGATTCGGTCGGCGGCGCTTAGCACGTCTTCGAGTTGCACCGACCGCCCATACGGGTGCCCGTCAGGTTCTTGCCATGGAAGAGGACCCAGACTGCCATGCACGTGCACGATACGGATCTTCTTCAGAACATGCGCGCAGTCAGCGTCGGACTTATCGTAGCGGTGCTGGACTGCGTTGAACAGGGCATGTTCCAGGACTCGGTCGTAGTTGAAAGTGATGAAAGATACCTTATTGCCGCTGAACGCGTCAAACGGCTCACTCATGGCGTTCAGTAGATACGTGAGCCAGTCGCCTTGAATCTCTCGCTCTGAGAACAGACGCTCATCATTCTCGCACCTCAGCAGCACACTAGCCATCGCCAGTTTACCAATCGCCTGCAATTCTCTGCGGTGCTCCAGGAACGCGTCTACGGATGTGTTTCTACTTCTTGTAAGCGCCACGGCGAAGCGTTTGGCTTCCGCCTCTAGGCCCTTTCCTTGTGCCCACACGGCGGCGTCTCCCCGCCACCCGCTGATACCCTCCAACACCTCGGATCGCAGCCCCGCGCCGGTGGGATAGCCGTACGGTACGCTCGCACCTGCACCCAACACGAAGACCGTAGGCGTGGTTATCATGCCGGCGACTCCTTGCAGGCAAAACCCTATCGTGGAATGCCCAACGCCGCGTGCGACGGTACCGCGCCGCCCCGGCCGCGTCAACACGAAGGGTCTGGCCGATCCCGTGAAGAATCGGCCGTGTTATCGCGAATCGCCGCAGGACCTGCCAAGGTGCGTCCGTGTCGAAGGCAAGGGAGTTATTGCCAAGCGACTCAACTCCTTGTAGGTTATTCATAACACCCGCTCTTAAGGGGTCACGCAATGACCATCGCGTACGAGGTAGTATGTTTGCTTGCGAGCGCTAGGGGTGGCGGAGATGTGCTCCCCTGCTTTGCCGTCGCCGGCCTGGTTTTCGTTGCTTTAGTGGTTTTCTGGACGATTTCCAAAATCAGTGACTCTTATCGTATTTGCGCGCAAGCCAAACTTGACAAGATTACGGCTGCTTGGAATGAGATTCGCCAAGAGAAGCAATCTCTTGAAGTGGCGAAGAAGATACACGAAGACGAACACGAAGCCGCAAGGCAGGACATCGTAGACAAGACAAAGGCATTACTCAAGTTGGAGGAAGAAAAGACAAAGGGCTTCCCCTGGCTGGCTAACGCCTACGCGGACTATTGCGAGAGAGAGCAGTACAAGGTTGCTCATCGGCTTCAGCAAAAGAAGCACCCGGCAAAAAAGGCTGCTCATGCCGTGAGGCAGATTGCCATCGCCAGGAGAACTGTTGAGGTCAAACTGCGCATTGCGCAACGGACTATTGAATACTGGAAGGACCTTTTTCCGTTCTTAGAGGAATTCTTCGATGACTGTGACGATGAGTTGCTGCGTCAAGTACTGTCCAAGCATGTCGACACACCGATTAAGGAGATAGCCGAGGCGGACGTAGATCCTGCAAGATTCTGGGCCAGATTGCCTGAAGTGGAATATAGCAAACTCACATCGGCCGAGCGCAATCAACGAGCGCTAGATAACTACTGGGCCAGCCGTAAAACCAAGTGGCAGATAGGGCGAGACTACGAGCGTTTTGTCGGCTTCCTTTTCGAGCAAGAAGGCTATGCCGTATACTACCAGGGGATCCTGGAGGGTTATGACGACCTGGGTCGCGACCTTATCGCGCGTAGAGGCGATACTACGTTTGTGATCCAGTGCAAGAGGTGGTCGCAGCACAAGAGCATTCATGAAAAGCATGTAAACCAACTTTTCGGCACGACGGTTAGGTACCTCATTGACCATCCGACCGAGAAGGTGACCGCCGCTCTTTACACCACAACCGTTCTATCAGATAGGGCTAGGGACTTCGCAGGGCATCTGAATGTAGTGCTCAGCGAGAACTTCGAGATGAGCAAGTATCCAACGATTAAGTGCAACGTTTCACGGCTGAACGGCGAGAAGATTTACCACCTGCCATTCGATCAGCAGTATGACAAGACACTGATTGAGCCCTCGCGTGGGGAACTCTATGCTTGGACAGCAGCGGAGGCTGAAGCCCTTGGATTCAGAAGGGCTTGGAGGTGGAGAGGCCAAGATGAGAGTGATTGATATATCACCGCTGCCGGTGGTCCAGTCGATACTGATCCGCTCGATGGAGGCGTGGGCCGCTTCACGTCCTGGACTTGAGCTGCCCATCTCTACGCTCACGACTCGGCCTCTGCTTCGGTAACGGCCTCAGTGAACAGGTCCGCCAGTTGCTCAGGTGATACCTCGACCAGCGCGGCCCGCGTCAGAACACTGGCGGACAAGCCGCCAGTGGCACCCGGCCAGTGGCACCCGGCCGCCGCGCGCCGTGCGCCTCTACCGCTGGCCGCCCGAGATGCTGCGGTAGGCCTTGAGGAAGAGGTCGGAGTAAATCTGTTTGTTCATGAGCATCTCGGCCGTGGCGACGAGGTCGACGAGGGGCTCGTCGAGGACGTCGATGATGGCGGAGTCGCACCCGTGGCTGATGGCCATGGCCAGGAACACCCGGTTGATGAGGCTCCGCTGGGTGGTGCCCTGGCTGAGGTTCGACAGACCCATGGTGATGTGCGGCGGCGGGTCGCTCATGAGGCGAATCTGGTCGATGGCCGCGAGGATGTTGCCCGGCTGTTCCTGGGCGCCCGGCACGTTGACGGGCAGGATGATGGGGTCGATGAAGAGCCGGTCGGGCGTCATGCCCAGTTCCATGGCCTTCGTGAGGATGCCGGCGGCGATCTCGACGCGGGTGTCGATGTTCTGGGGCACGCCGGCGGCGTTCATCGTGAGCGCAATGATGCTGCCGCCGGAGTCCATCGCCATGGCGACGTACGTGTCGAGCACCTCCGGGTCGCTCTTCTTGTCCAGCGGCGTCGAGTTCAGAAGCACGCCGCGCGCCGTGTCGCACGCCGAGAGGCCGGCCCGGATGACGGCGGGTTTCTGGCTGTCCAGGCACAGCGGCGTCTCGACGGCTTCCTGGACGGTCTCGACCAGCCACTTCATGGTCGCTTCCTGGTCGTCGGCGGCGGTGCCGACGTTGATGTCCAGGTAGGCCGCGCCCGCCTGGGTCTGGCTCTTGGCCAGGGCGACAATGGGGCCCGGGTCGTGGTCGGCAATGGCCTGTTTGACGTCGGTGAACTGCCCGTTGATGCGTTCGGCGATAGCGATCATGGTTCTCTCCCTGCTGGTTGAAGTACGCATTCGTAAGCCGCGACCGCAAGGTCACGGTTGCCGCGACCTTCCGGTCGCGGCTCGAAAGGCTTGCCAAGGCGCGACCGGGTTACGCGGGGCTTCCCCAGAGCCCGTCGATGTATGTGCGGACGATGGTGACGGCCTTCGGATGCCGCATGCGGATGATGTCGACGCCCGATTGAATCAAGGCGATGGCGGTGACGGCTTCCCAGAGCGGCCCTCGCCGCACGGCATCGCCCCAGGCGGGGGCGTCGGCGTCGGTGGCCTTGGCCTCCTTGGCCCGCCAGGCCTCGTTGCCGACGTCGCAGACCAGGGGCATGGCCATCAGTTTGTCGCCGCCCAGGGCCGCCAGGCGTTCGCGTTCCTGGATGGAGTACGCGTACTCCAGTCCGTAGCCGAGGGCCCCTGTCGTCTGGAACATGACCAGCCGCTCGAGCGGAAAACCCATGTCCGAGACGAGGATGTTGACCTGCTTGGCGATGTTGATGTCGAGCGGGGCCTCGGCGATGAGGAACTGCCCGTCGGCCAGGGCGATGGCCGTCAGGCTCTTGTAGTTGTCCTCGGTCACGGTGCCCAGGAGGACGTTCTGGCCCTTGGCGGCGCCCGAGACCTTGGGCATGACGGCGTTGTCCTTCTCGGCGATTCCGCAGCCCCAGAGGACCAGCGGCACGTCGACCGCCCCGAGCACCTTCCTGGTGACCTCGACGGCGTGGTCGGCGCCGCGGTCGCTGCGATCGGGATGGATGCCGTCGAACTTCAGGCACACCAGGTCGGCCCCGAACTCCGCGACGGCCTTCGCGGCCCAGGCGGCGGGGTCGTCGAGGACGCCGGCGTAGACCTCGGCCAGGACGGGCGGCCATTCCTCGGGCGCGGCATCGAGCACGTCGATGGCGATGACGGGCCGGTGACCGGTGGTCTCTGGCGCGCCGCCGTGCGGTATGGTCTTGGCCCCGCCGATGGTGACGGTCTTTCGCGCGCCGCCGCCGAGCGTGATTTCGCTCACCTTGCCCGAGTAGGCTTCCTTGAGGGGCGGTAGTGGCATGGTCTGTCCTTTCGCTAAGAAGTTGGCTCTGCTCGGGTGCCCAACACGTCGGCCAGGACGGCGCCGACCGCGACGACGGCCGGGTTGTCGGCCGGAAGATCCAGGATCGTCGCCCCGCGCGTCGAGGCGTCGAGCACCGCGGCGTCGTACGGGACGGACCCGACGGTCGGCAGGTCGCGCCCGAGGTCCGCGAGGCGGGCCGGGTCATCGACCTTGTTCCAGAGGACGGCGCGGCGGCGGACGGCAATCGGCAGACGCTCCGAAAGGCCCAAAATCCGCCTGGCCGTGACGGCCCCCTGAACCGTCGGCTCGGCCACCACCAGCAGGAGGTCGACGTCGTCGGTGGTGCGGCGCGACAGGTGCTCCATGCCGGCCTCGTTGTCGAGGACGGTGTAGGCGTAGTCGTCGGCCGCCTCGTCGAGGTACTTGCGGATGAGGTGGTTGACGGCGCAGTAGCACTTGGGCCCCTCGGGCAGGCCCATGGCCAGGAGGTCGAAGCCCTTGGCCTCGGCGACGGCCCGGTGGACGGCGTACTCGAAGGCGACCTCG
>DATKXP010000130.1:0-4770 GCA_035529015.1 Phycisphaerae bacterium
GCCGATCCGCAGTCTGCGGTGCCGGAACAGAATCTCGACCGCGTATCGTCGTGGCGGCGTGAAGCGATGCAACCCACGAAAGAACCGGGGGACCCGTTGATTGACGAGTTGGAGGGTCTGTTCGAGGAACCCGTCATGCCGGATCTGCCGGTCGGGGCGATGAGTCAGGAGGGAGAGACATGGGTGATGCTGCAATGAGCGAGACGGTGGGGGACATGATGTTTCTGGTGGGTACTGCGCTGGTCGGGTGTCTGATTGTGCTCCTGGCGCTGGCGGGGCTGCTGGTCTACCTGCTCGCCAAACACCAGAAACAGGCCACGTTCCCGATGGAGATGCTTCTGCAACAGGACTTGCCTGGTGACGAACGCATCCGCTCGACCATCAGCAGCGCGATCGCTGCCGGTCGTATCCCAGGTTTCCCGTCCCGCTCGCAGCCCAGCGCTGCGCCCGGGACGGGACCGGATGCCGATGGTGGTGCTCGTTTGATGACCACGAGTCGGGGGATGGCCGAAGCGGGGAGTAACGTGCCGTTCGACGAAACCGACCCGTTGGGTCTGGGCTGATAGCAGGGGGAGAAAGGGGGTGGGTACGAACGGGAACTTGGGATGAGGCCACGAACGATACCAGACTCGGCTTCGGGCCGAGACACAAACGGAAGGGAGTAACCGATGAGTCCACCCACAGGACACGAATTGCTCGGGCGCCAGCAGGACAGGCTGGCCCGAAGGTTTGACGGGCCGGTCCGGTGCCTTCAGCAGAGAGACATCGAGTACGACGACTTTACGGACAGCGGCGTTACCGGCACGCTCGCCTTGACCAAACCCTTGCCGGATGGGGCGATTCTCTTGGGCTGGAAGGCGACGGTCGAGACGGCGTTCACTGGGGGCACGAACACGACCGCCGTGATTGCCGTCGGCGACGGTTCGACGGCTGATTGTTACAGCCCGGAGACCGACCCCAGCGTCTTCGCGGCCAACATTCTGGCGGGCGCCTGCCTGAACCCGGATGACATCAATACCAGCCTCGTGCCCTACACCGATGCCCAAGTGGCGCTGACACTGACGATCACCGTGGACGCAGACTACACCACCATCAGCGCGGGCAAACTTCACTTCACGCTCTACTACGCGATGATGGAACCCGGAACGTGGGCAAGCGTGGGCCACTTCAAGGACAAGGACGGCCGCCTCATTGAAGGGCCGGTCCGGTGCATCCAACAGGACGCCATCTCGTATGACGACTTCACCGATGGCGGCGGGGCCAGCGGGACGCTGATCCTGACCAAGCCCCTGCCCGATGGCGCTATCGTCTTGGGCTGGGCGGCGAATGTCTCAACGGCTTTCACCAGCGCCGCGAACACGAGCAGTTGTGTTCTGGCCGTCGGCGATGGTTCGACCGCCGACATTTTCAGCCCCGAGACCGACCCGAGCATTATGACGGCCAACATCGTGGCGCGGACGTGTCTGAACCCCGACGACATCAACGCCAACCTCGTGCCGCACGCGACGGCCGAGACAGCCATCACCCTGACGGTCACGGAAGACAGCGACTTCGGGCAACTCACTCAGGGAGAGATGGACTTCACGCTCTTCTACATCCTGCTCGAAGACAATGTCTGGGAGAGCATGGGATGGCAACAGGACGCGGACGGGCGGCACATGAAGGGTGCGTTGCGGTGCCTGCAAGTCACCGACCTCGACTACAGCGACATGACGGCCTCCACGAACGACGGGTACTACGACATCCCGGAGCAGTTGCCGGACGGTGCCATCGTTCTCGGCTGGAAGGCGCACGTGACAACGGCGTTTGCCGGTGGCACGACGGGCACCCTTGCCGTCGGCACCTCGTCGGTTGCTGACCGCTTCAGCCCGAACACCGACCCCAGCGTCTACGCGGCCGACATCCTGGGCCGCGCCTGTCTGAACCCGAACGACATCAATGCCAACCTCGATCCCGGTGCTGACACGGCACTGACGGTACGCCTGTTCATCACGGGCGGCGCTGCATGGACTGGCGTGAGCGCCGGCAAGATGGAGTTCACACTTTACTACTTGTACATGGAAGATTAGGGCCGGTTGCGGAACCGGACAAACAGACGCGCACTCGTGCGTGAACAAGGAGAAAAACGATGAACTGGAAACGCTTTGTGACGGCACTGGTTGCACTCGTCATCCTCGGCGGGGGCATCGCTACGGCGACACTGCTCACGTCGAGCGAGATCGAGCAACTGGAAAAGAGCGGTCCGCAATGGGCGGACGCGACGACCTACGGCGGTTACGGCGTTGCCGACCGCCTCCAGTACATGAACACGGACGGCTCTTACAGCGGCCCCAGTTCGTATCGGATTACCGTCGTCGGCGGCGTTGGCAACATCGCCGAGGATGACCTCGTGTACGTCAGCGGGCATTCGGGCGGGTATCCCGTGGTTCTGCCTGCCGACGCCGACGCAATCGCGACCATGAGGAATCTCTACTTCTGCCCGGACGCCATCGCGGCGGGGGCGGAAGGTTACGCCTACAAGAGAAAAGTCATGGACGTGCAGAACACCAACTCCGGGGAGGTTGGCGACCCTGTGTATGTGGACACGGTCACTCCCGGCGGGTGGACTCTCACGAAGCCCAGCGGGGCGGCTGACATCGTTCAGGAAATCGGCGTCGTCATCGTCAAGAGCGCCACGGTGGGGAAGATTGACGTGGACATCGGCGGTGGGCCGGAGCAGTTCGACATCAAGACCCTGGTTGCCCTTGCCGCTGCGCCCGCCATTGACGACCTCTTCACACTGGCGGACGAGAGCGTTGCCGGCGACCCGACGAAAAGCATCACCTTGCAGTACATGTTCAACGGCGTCAATACGTTGGCGGCCATCGGCGCCGCACCCGCCATTACGGACAGCCTGTTTCTGAACGACGGCGGCGTTGCGAAGAAAGTCACGATGCAGAACCTGTTCAACGGCATCGCAGGGTTCACGGCGTTCAGCGGTCCGGTTGTCGAAGGCACGGACCAGGTGTTCCTCGATGACGGCGGCGTGGTTAAGAGATGCACCCTCTCTGAGTTCTTCGCCAGCATTGACGATGTGGCCGCGCTGGCTGCGGGTCCGGCGTTGACCGACAAAGTCCTGTTGGGCGATGCTGGCGTGGCGAAAAGTCTCACCATCCAGTACCTGTTCGACGGCGCCAACGGTCTCGCGGCTGAAGCCGTCGTCAACGGCGACTCCTTCATGCTGATTGATTCCACCGGCGTCGCCAAGAAAGAGGCCATCGCGGACCTTGCGACCTTGCTTGCTGGAACCGGCCTGGCCGCAAACAGTTCGGTTCTCTCCGTGACGCTGAGCACCTGCGCGGCAGGCACGGTGGACGTGACGGCCGACTCGGTGGTTTTCCTCGATGCCGACGCGGCCAGCGCCTCCAAAATCACCAGTATCCAGGCAATGCTCAACGACATCGCGGACTTGGCGGATTTCACAGGTGTTGTGGTGCCTGCGACCGACGAGATTCTGTACCTGGACGCCGGTGTCGCCAAGGCGAGCACGGTTCAGGTGCTGTTTGACGGTGTGCAGGACCTGACGGCCCTCACGCCTCCGGTCGTACCTGGCACTGATGTCGTGCTTATGATGGAGGCTGGGGTAGCGACGAAGGCCACGTATCAGGTGTTCATGGACGGCATCGAGGACTTGGTTGCCACCGACGTTACGTTCGTGACCGGCACAGACAAACTCCTGGTTTCGGACGGTGGCGTTGCCGTGAATGTGACTTACCAGGTATTGATGAACGGCGTCAACGACCTGGGCGCAGGCGCAATCGCAACGACCGACAAACTCCTGATGATTGATGCTGGTGACGGTGTTGCGAAGGCTGAAACCATCGACGACATCGCCACGTTGTTTGCGGGAACCGGCCTGACGGCGGCAGCCGGGGTCATTGGCGTCGATACCACGCAGGCGCTGGAGTCGATTTCCGGCACCACCCTGATCATCAACAGCACGAACGCCATGACGCTGCAAATCGGTACTGTAGACATTCTCCAGGTGGACGATGCCGCGATCACGTTTGCCGGTGCTGCTGATACCGCAGGCCAGGATTGCTATGTGGGCACCGAGGCTGGCGGCGCCGCCACGACCGGCACTGCCGGCGATGTAGGAGGTCTGCTGACGATCAAGTCGGGCGACGGCTCGGCCGGTGCCACCGGCGAGAACCAGGACGGCGCCGTCGGCGGCGCCCTGACACTCCAATCCGGTGCCGGCGGTGCGGCGGGACTGTCGGTCGCCGGTACGGCCGACGGCAAAAACGCTGGGGCCATTTCCGTTACTGGCGGTGTCGGCGGCGCGGGCGGTCTTGGCGCCGGCGGCGAAGGCGGTGTTGGTGCCAGCATTACGCTGACGGGCGGCACGGGTGGTGCCGGCACGACGAAAGGTGCCGGCGGCGCCATCGCGATTAACGCCGGTACGGCCGGTGGTGCCGGGGCTACGGGCGGGGCGCTGAGCCTCACCGGCGGAGCCGCCAACGGCGGAACCGCCGGGGCCATCACCATCGGCGCAACCAACACGGCCAGTATCGGCATCGGTGCCGCAGACATTACCACAACTATCACGGGCATCGCAGTAGTCGGCCAGGACGATGCGGGTGCCGGCATCAACGACGCCCTGGCACTGCTCCACAGCGCATCCGACGCGGCCGGTGCGGCCATCGGCGACGGCATCGGCATCACGTTCGACCAGGACAACTCGGCCAACACCGTCGAGGAATGGGGTTCGATTGACCACGTCGCCACCAA
>DATKXP010000131.1:0-4633 GCA_035529015.1 Phycisphaerae bacterium
TCCTGTAATAGATTCACGTCCTAGGAGCGAGACGGCTACTATATCATCCAGTCCATCTGAAATCGGGAGCCACACCATGTCCTGGAAAAACACGATCGCATCGCTGCTGCTGATGCTGTTGACCGTCCACGCCAACGCGGCCGACGAAGCCAAACGGGTCTTGCTGCTGGCCGGCAAGGGCAGCCACGAATACGGCGCCCACGAGCACGAGGCCGGCATCCGCGTGCTGGCGAAGTGTCTCGAAGGCGTGCCCAACCTGGACGTCTCGACCCACTACGTCGGCGATGGTTGGCCGGAGGGGCCCGAGCTGATCAAGAAGGCCGACGGGATCGTGATGTTCCTCGATTTCGGGTCGCGCTTCGAGCAGGAAGACGCCCAGCGGAAGGCCGCGCTGGAGGACCTCATGGCGCGCGGCGGCGGAGTGCTCGCTCTGCACTGGGCCGTCGGCGGGCCCGAGGAGAAGTACATTCCCTTCCACCTCGAATTGGTCGGCGGCTGTCACGGCGGCCCGGACCGCAAGTACACGCACGCCGAAGCGGACCTTACGGTCGTCGCGCCGAAACACCCGATTATGAGCGGAATCGGCGACTTCCGGATCAACGACGAGTTCTATTACCAGCTTAAGTGGGCCGAGCAGGGCAAGGTCACGCCGCTATTGACCGGCACGATCCAAGATCTCCCCGACCAGCCGGCGGCCTGGGCGTTCGAGCGGCCCGACGGCGGACGGTCCTTCGGGTTCGTTTGCCTGCACGCGCACAAGAACTGGGAGCTGATCGAGTGCCGGCGGCTGGTCGCCCAGGCCGTCCTCTGGAGCGTGAAGCTGCCCGTGCCCGAGGAAGGGCTGCCCGTGAAAGTCAGCGAAGAAGATCTGAAACTGCCGCCGCAGAAATAACCGTACGCCGGAACATCCGCATGTTTGTAGCCATCTCGCTCCGCGAGATGTAGCCGCGTCTTGCGGAGCGAGACGGCTACTTTGGTTGCGGCTTTGCCGTCCTGCGTCGATGGGGACTACGATCCTTTGCCCAGGCAAACGACCTTGCCCGTCGTGGTCGAAATGTACAGCCGGCCGGACGAGGCCGCCATGCCGTCGAACACGGGCGGCGCGGCGAGCTTGCGTTGGCCGAGCGGCTCGCCGGTTGCCGCGTCGAAGATTTCCAGCCGGCCGCCCAAACGCCCCTGGAGTCCGGCGTACGGATCTTCCGACGCGGCCGCTTCCGGCCAGCCCGCCACGAAGAGCCGCCGACCCGCCAGCAGCATGGCCCGGGCCTGGAACGGCAGCCTCGCCGTCCACTTGTGCTGCGTCGGGTCTTTCGGCCGCTTGACCGCCGTCGGGTAGTCGCTTTCCGGGAAGGTCTTTTCGTCCGGCGTCAGCGGCGTGTTCGCATCGCCGAACAGCAGGGAGCCTTCGCTGGATTGCACCACCGCGCCGGGCACGATCCCCGGCGAGAAGAACGTCTGGACGCCGCACACCACCTCGTCGTCGAACGCCAGCAGTTGGCCGAAGGGCACGCGGAGGTCGTGCTTGATGTACGAGTTGGGGAAGTCGTACTGGTCGCCGTAGCCCAGCCGCCAGAACGTGCGGTAGAACCACGAGTCGTCGGCCAGGCCGCTGTGGGCCAGCAGGTGGCGGCCCAAGCCCTCCTGCCGCTGCAACTGCCGGTCGAACTTCAGTTGCTGCAGGTAGACGTACTTGCCGTCGGTCACCAGCACGTCCGGGCGGACGCCGGCCATGATGAACGCGAGCGTTTCGTCCCGATCGTGCGGGACCACGACGCGTGTCTCGCACAGCTTCTTGCCCGTGGCCGGATCGAGGCCGTAGAGATAGAGCCCGCCGTCGAGATAGCACGATCGGCCGGCCGCCGCGTAGGCCACGTCGTCGTGGACCAGCACGTTGCCGTGCAGCGGCCAGACGGATTCGAGTTGTTCATCGACGACGATCCGGCGCTCGTTCGGGGCGGCCCGGAACCGCCAGACCAACTCCCCATCGGATGCACGAAGACAATAGACCCAGCCGTCGGCGGCACCGAACAGCGCCAGGCCCCGGTGGATCGTCGGAGGCGTGTCCACGCGGCCGCCGGCGCGGAAGGTCCAGAGCGTCTTTCCGTCGGCAGCGTCCATGGCGATCACGCGGCCGAGGTGTACCGAGGCGACGAAGACCTTCCCGTCGGCGACGACCGGCGCGCTGAGTTTCCCGCCGAGTTCCCTTTCCCACGCATCGCCGAGCGACGTCGGCAATTCCTCGGACGTCCGCCCGCGCCGAGCACCGTCGCCGCGCAAGGTCGGCCAGGAGGAGGGGCGAGGGACGAGGGGCGAGGGGTGAGAAACCAGTTGACCGTAAGCGGGTCCGCGCTGCAGGCACGCAAGTTCCGCGTTCCCATCCCCGATCCCTCCTCCCTCTTCTCTGACCCCTCGCCCCTCGTCCCTCGCCCTTCCCCCCTCCTCCCCCGCCGCCAGCGCATAAAATCCGTGCAACAGGGCGCCCTCGTAACAGCAGCAGGCGTTCGGCGGCGCGTACAACAGGCCGTTTGCCGGCAGGATGCCGTACTGGCAGACGCCGCGGACCCAGTTGTGCCGCACGTGGTTGTCCGACGTCAGATCGAAGAACTCCGCGCCCCGCTTGCCGGAAATCAGGTAGCGATTGGTGGCCTTGTTGCGATAGCAGCGGGGATGGTGGCCGGGCGTAATCAGGCCCTCGACGTCGAGCGTTCGCCGGACCTCGCCGGTGCGCGGGTCGCGGCCCTCGACGGCGAACAACCCCGCCCATACCAGTCCGTCGGCCAAAAACAGGTCGGTCGGGGCGCGGAAGTCGGGCGCGGCCGGAGCGTTCCAAAGCACCTCGCCGCTGCGAAGGTCCAGCGCGACCAGCCGGCCCGAATCGGCCAAGAGCACGACGCCGTGCGCGGGCGAGAGCACGAGCGTGGGCGCGTCGAAGGCTTCGGTGGGACCGCCCCGTTTCGGCGGATTCTTGGCCGGTTGCGAGCGGTCGATCTGCCGCCGCCAAACGTCCTTGCCCGTCGCCAGCTCGACGCACCGCACCTCCTGCCCGCACTGGAAGACGACGGACCGGCCGCCGGCGGCGACCGCGCACGGCCGCAGCCCGGCCGTCTCTTCGCCCGACTTGCTCCACAGCATCTTGCCCGACGCGGCGTCGAGGACCGCCAGGCGTCTCGGGCTGCCGGCCGAGGGGACGCCGCGTCGTGCGTCCGCGGCCGACTGGCCCCACGCCTCCGGCTCGAAGGCGACCAGCACGAGCAGGCCGTCGCACAGCAGGATCTCGTCGGTGCCTTCCGTGCCTTCGTAGGTCGCCAGCGTCTGGCCGGTTGCCGCGTCGAGCTGCGAGACCGGCGCATCGAGCCCCAGCGTCACGTAAACGCGATCGCCCGAAGCGACGAGCCGGCGGGCAAGCTGCGGGGGACCGGAGCGGAACGGCCGCAGGTAGTCGGCCCAACTCGGGATCGGCCGTTTCCACAGCAGCACGCCGTTGAAGGCGTCCCGGGCGACCAGCCGCCACTGCGGCGGCAGCGACATCAGGCTCGGCGGGGCCTCATCGATGATGTAGAAGATTCGCCCTCCCGCGGCGACCGCGGCGCTGACGCTGGCCAGGACGTCGTGGTGCCGGGCGAAGGTCGGGCCGGCCTTCCACTGTACGCGGCAAGGCGGCCCCACACGGGCGTCATCCGCCACGGCGTTGTTGGTCGCGTTGTAGAGGTAGTGGGTCCACTCGTCGATCTCTTCGGGCCACGCTTTGACGGTCTTCGTCCATCGGCCACCTTCACGCAGGTACGCCACGCCCCGGGGACACAGCACCCGCATCACTTCGTCCATCGGAACCTGTCGAAGATCATCCGCGACGAGCAGATTCACGACGTCGTCGACGTACGGCAGGTTCCTCCCGTCGAACCCATCCACCGATACCTTGCCGTCGAGATTGCACTGCCGGAGATGCTCGCGAGCCCTCTCCACGTTCTCGATATCCGCGTCCAGACCTTGGACCAGGTAGCGCCGGTCGGCGTAAAGCGCCGCCGTGAGACGGCCATCGCCACAACCGAGGTGAACGACCAGGCCGCCCTGCACGCCGGTTGCGTCCAGGACCTGCCGGCCCAAGTCCGGCTGCCCGCCGGGGCCGGATAGCTCGGCGGCGTTCGACAGCGCGGGAGGTAAGAACAGTGCCACAACAAGAAAAGCCGACGGCAGAGGGCTCCTCGCTTGCTTCGACGGGGTCATGCGATTGCCTCCTAAATTCCAAGCGGTGTTGGGAAATGATTACACAGTAGCCATCTCGCTCCGCGAGATGCAGCCAAGAGCCGCGATATGCTGAAGCATAACCTACGGGCTGCCCCAATACGTTGCCAAGAGACGGTCGACGGTCGCTTCGGCGGCGGTCGGTTGATCGGATGGGCGCGGCGGGCGGGCGGACGTGTCGAACTCGTATAACCACGACCACGCCGCGGACAACGCTTCCGGCGGGTGGATGAGCCGCAGGGATGTCAGGAAACTCGTCTGGTTGTTCCTCGCCAACAACACGTCGGTCGAGTTCACCCGGGCGTCGCGGTTGTAGTCGTAGGGGAAGTCGATCTCCGCGGGGTCGAGGAAGCTGCGCGGGTTGTTCCGCGCCAGCAGCAGGTCGATGATC
>DATKXP010000132.1:0-13901 GCA_035529015.1 Phycisphaerae bacterium
AGCGGCGAGTTCGCCGTATCTGCGAAACCCGAATTGGGGCCGTTCCCATGGCAGTCCGAAAGGATCTGGCATACCGTGGAGTGACTCTAGCGACATTTCGAATGTCGTCCGGGGAGGTACGCCATCGCGTGCTTCCCTTTCTTGTTGCCGCCAGTCGGCGGCAAATCCCGCAGTTCGTCCATTACGCCATAAAGACCAGAGGCGAAGGGAGAAACCATGAACAGGTTAGACACGCAGGTGAGATGCGTGACGCGCTGGATGGGATGGGGAGTCGTCTGTGCGTTGGTCGTTTCACTGGGCGCTTGGGCGCCGAATGCCCTGGCGGAGGACGCGCTCGCTTGCTCGGAGGGGGAGAGCGACGCCTACCTCTCGCCGGAGGGCGACGGGCCGGCCGAGCCGTCGCTCGAGGACATGGCCAACCCGAACTGGTCGCTGGCGATCGACCCCTCGCTCCTGACCGCCGAGGAGGCGGGCGGCGCGCCGCCCGAAGGGGCGCCGGAAGCGGCGGCGGCTCCGCCGCGGATGCCCCTGCCGGCCCACAACCTCCAGGGCGTGGGCGGAGGGCTCATCACGCCCATGGCGTACCTGATCAACCCCGGCCCGCCCGGCACGCAGGTGGGCCTGCCGAGCGCGTCGTACACGTTCGTCAAACTCAGTTCGAAGACGGCTCACGTCTTCGCGGTCACCGAGACCCTCTTCCGGCGGATCGAACTGGGCTACGCCTTCTCGACGCTCGGCCTGGGCAACTTCGTGAAGGACACGATGGACTTTACGGGCGTGGACATCAGCCTCGACCACGTCATGATCCACTACTTCAACCTTCGCGGCGTGCTGGTTGAGGAGACGCCCACGATGCCGGCTATCGCCGCCGGCGCCACGTTCATGTACAATCCCAACGTCCAGACGATCGACCGGCGTCTGGGTCGCGGCCTGCGGGGGCTCGGCTTCGAGCGGAACAACGGCACGGACTTCACCCTGACGGCCACCAAGATGTTCCCGACGCTGTTCTTCGGGAAACCCCTGATTGCGACGGGCGGGATCCGGTTCTCCCAGGCCGCCCAGATCGGTGCCCTGGGCTTCGGCGACGCGTACCGCGTGACCGGCGAGGGGAGCATCCTGATGTTCCTGACCGACTGTGTCATCCTCGGCTACGAGTACCGCCAGAAGAAGAACCCGTTTGGCGAACTCGCCACGGTCCTCGGGCCGGAAGAGGACTGGCACACCGTCATCCTGGCCTTCTGCATCAGCCCCCAGTGCTGTCTGGCTCTTGGATGGGGGCACTTCGGCAACATCGGCAACAACGACGCGAACGGCACCTGGGGCTTCCAGTTCAAGTACGACTTCTGAGACGGCTTCGCGGACGGACGGGCAGGCCGGACCGACGCAGCGCCAAGCGCTGCCGCGCCGGATGAGTCCGTCGGAACGGATCGGCAAGTGGGAGAAAGCGATGAGCGATTCCTGTGGCGAGAAAGCGCAGGCGGCACCGTGCGGGGCAACGAAGACGCCGTGCGGCGCAGATGCGGCCGGCGCTGCTCAAAGCGACCCCTTCGCTTATTTCAGCCGGATGATTCCGAATTGCCTGGCGTACGCGACGGCCGCCAAGGAGCAGGGCAAGCCCATCGTCGGCATCCTGTGCGAGTACACGCCGCGCGAACTCATCATGGCTGCCGGCGCGGTGCCCGTGTGCCTGTGCGGCGGGTCGGAGAAGATGGTCTCCCCGGCCGAACGCGACCTGCCGGCCAACCTCTGCCCCCTCATCAAGTCCACCTACGGCTTCCACGTCGAGAAGAAGAACCCGTTCCTCGAGATGGCCGACCTGATCGTGGCCGAGACCACCTGCGACGGCAAGAAGAAGATGTACGAACTGATGGGCCGGTCGCGGCCGATGCACGTGCTGGAACTCACCCAGAAGCCCGACGATGCCGGCGCGTTTGACCACTGGCTCGCCGAACTCGGCGGGCTCAAGGCCGAACTCGAACGCCGTTTCGGCGTTCGGATCACCGACGCGTGCCTCCGGAAGGGCATCGCGACGATGAACCGTGAGCGCTCTCTTCGCCGCCGCCTCGCCGAGGTGATGAAGGCCGATCGGCCCGTCATGACGGGCCGCGAACTCCTGGAGTTCAAGAGCAGCATTTCGGGCATCCCGGCCGACTTCGAGCAGTACGAGAAGGCCCTGGAGGCCCTCGCCACACGCGCTTCGCTGCCGGACGGCGGCTCGCGTGTCCGGGTCCTGATGACCGGCGTGCCCATGGCCCACGGCGCCGAACGGGTCCTCGACCTCATCGAGTCGAGCGGCGGCCTCGTCGTCGCCATGGAGAACTGCACGGGCCTCAAGCCCATTCTCGAAGACGTGGACGAAGCGGCCGAGGACCCGATGCACGCCATCGCCGAGAAGTACTTCCACCTGCCGTGCTCGGTCATGACGCCCAACGAGCGCCGCCTCGATCTGCTTCGCGACCTCGCCACAGAGTACCGCGTCGAGTGCATCGTTGAACTGATCTGGCAGGCGTGCCTGACGTACGACGTCGAGTCGTACCGGGTCAAGCGTCTGGCCGGGGAGGAGTTGAAGGTGCCGTACCTTCGTATCGAAACCGATTACTCGCCGTCCGACTCGGCGCGGGTTGCGGTCCGCGTCGAAGCGCTGTTTGAAACGGTTCGGGCCGTCTCGCCTGCTCTCTCGGACGGGCGCCCGGACGGAAACGAAGAACGCTCCTGAGGAGGAGACGCCATGAAGAGCAAAGAAGGCATCAGCCTGAAGAACGTCCAGGCCGTGTACGACGGTCCCGAGGGCGACCTGTGGGAACTCATCATGGGCGAGCAGATCCACATCGGCGGGTTCAAGTCGTCGATGGACCTGGCCGAGCGGGCCGGCATCGGCGCCGGCGCCACGGGCGTGGACCTCTGCTGCTGCAGCGGCGCCGGCATGCGGTTCCTCGTCCGGTTCCGCGGCGTCGAAAAAATGACCGGCGTGGACGCCACCACGACGGTGGTCGAGCGCGGCCGCGAGCGGTGCAAGGCGGAAGGCTCCGATGACAAGATCGACTTCGTCCAGGCCGACGTGACCGAGAGCGGTCTGCCGGACGCCTGCGCCGACTTCGTCTGGGGCGAGGACGCCTGGTGTTACGTCGTGGACAAGGCCAAACTCATCGCCGAGGCCGCGCGGATCGTCAAACCCGGCGGCACCATCGCCTTCACTGACTGGGTCGAGGGCGCCGCCGGCTTGACCGGCGAGGAGGCCGACCGGTTCCTCACGTTCATGAAGTTCCCGAACGTCCAGGACATCGCCGGCTACTCCGAGTTGCTTGCCGAGGCCGGGTGCAAGGTGCAGACGGCCGAAGACACCGGCCGCTTTCCGCCGCACGTTGATCTGTACCTCTCGATGGTCGATATGCAACTCGCGTACGACGCGCTGAAGATCATTGGCTTCGACACCGAGATGATGGGAGCCTTGGCGGGCGAGATGCAGTTCATGCAGGGCCTTGCCCACGCGGGCAAGATCGCCCAAGGCATTTTCATCGCCCGCAAGACGGGGTAACGGCCGGGCCGGGGGGAGAGAGCGCATGGAAACAGTCTCGCCTGGTGGCCTTCCCAGGCCACCAGGAACGTGCGCTGCGAGTCGTCGCGGCGGCCTGGGAAGGCCGCCGCGCGGGAGACAAAGCAGGCGTGGGGGGCGGACAAACCAAGCGTGAGAACCATCGTCTATACGTCGCCCTTCGTGCCGCCCGAGTGGATTGCCGCCCACGGGGCGCGGCCGCAACGTATCCTGCCCAATGCACACGCGGCCGCGCCCTCGTCCGCGCCGCCGGCGGGCATGTGTCCGTATGCGCGGGCGATGGTCGGCACGCTTGCGTCGGCGGCCGACGCCGATGCGGCTGTTCTGACCACGACTTGTGACCAGACCCGCCGCGCCGCCGAATGGGCCGCCATGACCGGCCGTCTGCCGGTCTTTCTCCTGAACGTGCCGGCCACGTGGCAGACGCCGGCCGCCGTCAGGCTCTACCGCGACGAACTGCTGAGGCTGGGCCGCTTCCTGGTCCGCCTCGGCGGCAGTGAACCCTCGCACGAGATGTTGTGCCGGACGATGGCGGCCTACGATGAGGCGCGCCGCGACTTGCGCCGTGCCATGGGCACCAGGCCGCCCCGCCGCGCGAACGAGGCCGTCGCGACCTTCGACCTGGAGCGACCGCTCGACGCATCGTCCGTACAGCCCGCCCCCGCGCCGCACGCCGTCCCCGTGGCTGTTGTGGGCGGGCCGCTCTTGCAGGGCGACGCCGAGGTCTTCGACATCATCGAGGGGGCGGGCGGCCGGGTCGTCCTCGATGCCACCGAGACCGGCGAGCGCGGCCTCCCCGCCCCGTTCGACCGCCGCAGGCTCCAGGATGATCCGGTCATGGAACTCGTCGAGGCCTACTTCGGCACGATTCCCGACGCCTTCCGCCGTCCCGACGAGGCGCTGCGCGCGTACCTGGAGCGTGAGGTGGCCGCCGGCGCCGCGCGCGGCATCATCGTCTGGAGGTATCTGTGGTGCGACCACTGGGCGGCCTTTGTGCCGCGCCTCCGCGAAGCGACGGGCCTGCCCGTGCTCGACCTTGACGTTTCGGTGGACAAGGGGCACCTCGGTCGTGTATCCAATCGGATTCAGGCGTTCCTGGAAATCCTGACGTGAGCGGTTCGCCCAAACGGCTGTCGATTCAGGAGATGGACCTGCTGTGCCGGCGGCAGGAGGCCGAGGGTGCGCCCATGGCCGCCTACGAGGGACCGCTCGAACGGCACGTCGCGGACGGCGACCGGCGGCTGCTCCACCTGGAGTTCGACGATTCGGCGGCGGCCCTGCGCCTGTGGAACTTCCTCCTGACCGAGGAGGACCGCCTGCACGAAGCCCGCGCCGCCGGGACGAAGATCGTCGGCACGATGAAGGATCTCGGCACCGTCCCGGTCATGGCCTACTCCCTGCCCGATGTCATCGCCTTCTATCCGGACGGCGCGTGGTGGACGCCGTGTGTGATGGAACTGAGCGCGGGCCTGCTCGGCCTGGCCCAGTCGCTCGGCGTGGGCGAAGCGTTTTGTCCCGTGCGTGCGATGCTCGGGGCGTTCGTCAACCGTGCCCATTTTCCGATTCCCGACCTGTTGACGTGCAGCGTCGGCGCCACGTGCGACGACTTCTCGGCCATTGCCCAGCGTCTCGAATCGCTGGGGTTCCCGATCCTGTGGTGGGAGATGCCGCACCGCCGCCGGCCCGACCCGGGCGAGTCCGCCGTCGTGCTTCCCGGCGGCTTCGAGGCGCCCGAGTCGCAGGTGGCGCTCGTGCGGTCGGAACTGGAGCGAGTCCGCGCGGCACTCCAGACCCTGGCCGGCGCCCGTCTGGGCGACGGGGAACTGGCGGCCGGCATCCGCGAGGCCAACCGCGTCCGCAACCTGCTGGCCGACCTGCGGCGGCTCGCCTACGCGGCCGAGCCGTGCCCGATGCCGGCGCTCGAGATGCTCATCGCCGAGATGCTGGCCATCCACTTCTGCTCGGACCGGGCGGAGGCGGTCGCCGTCCTCAACGGTTTGCTCGACGAAGTCAAACGCCGCACCGAGGACGGGCAGGGCGTCTTGCCTGAGGGTGCGGCGCGGGTCTTCTGGGTCAACCCCGTGGCGGACTTGCGGGCGATGAACCTCCTGGAGGACTGCGGCGGCAGGCTGTGCGGCACGGAGTTTCTCTTCAGCCACGCCCTCGATCCGATTCCCGAGGATCTGCCTCCCATGGAGGCCCTGGCCCGCATGGCCCTGGCCGACCCGATGGTCGGGCCGTCGGCCGACCGCGCGAGCCGGATCGTGCGCGACGCCCGCGCCTTCGGTGCCGAGGCGGTCGTCGTGTCTCGCATCCCCGGCGCCAGCCACTGCGCTCTCGAAGGCGCCGTCATCGCCGAGATCGTGCGGACCGAACTTGACCTGCCGGTGGTGGAACTCGAAGTGCCGCCCGTCGCGGACCCCATGCTGCCGACCCTGAGGACGCGCCTTGAAGCGATCGCCGAGACGGTGCTTAAACGGAGGAACGTATGATCTGCGGCGGTGTGGACGGTGGGTCGAGAGCCATCAAGGTCGTGCTCCTCGATTGCGCTGGTTGTGAAATCCTGGCCTCCGGCGTCCGCGACCAGGGCGTGGACCACGACCGGATTGCCCGCGAACTGTTCGATGAACTCCTGGAGTCCACGGGGTTGGCCCGGACCGACGTGGCGAGGGTCGTGGCCACCGGCTACACGCGGGGCGCCATCACCTTCGCCGACACCACCGTCACCGAGATCACCTGCCATGCCGCCGGGGTGCGGCAGGGCGTGCCGGACGCCGCCACGGTTGTCGAGATCGGCGGCCAGGACAGCAAACTGCTTCGCCTGAGCGCCGACGGGACGGTCCGCGACTTTGCCATGAACGACCGCTGCGCCGCCGGCACGGGCCGGTTTCTGGAGGTTGTGGCATCGCGCCTGGGCGTCGGCCTGGACGAACTCGGCGAGATGGCCCGCGCCGCCCAGGCCCCGGCATCGATCAGCAGCATGTGCGTCGTCTTCGCCGAGACCGAGATCATCGGTCTCCTGGCCAGCGGCGAGAGCCCCGAGAATATCGTGGCGGGGGTCCAGGCCTCGATCGCGTCGCGCGTGGCGGCCATGCTGGGACGCGACGCGACGCCGCCCGTCCTCTTCACCGGCGGCGTGGCCCTGATACCCGGCATGACCGGCGCCCTGGCCTCGGCCATCGGTGCGGACGTCACGGTGGCGCCCGACCCGCAGATGACGGGCGCGCTGGGCGCCGCCATCGTCGCGTGCCGGCAGGCGGAGGCCGGCGGCGGTTCGTGACGCCGTTGTAACGATGGTGCGCCCATCCCTCAGCCGGATCCGCCTGCATCCGGCGCGACAAAGCCTTGCCACGTGTCTCCCCCCGAAGCATAATGGCGGCCGGCGAAACCAGAGACCAGGGAGCAACGCCATGAAGACACTCGTTCTGGGATGCGCGGGCATGCTGTTGGCGGTCGCGCTGGTCACGCCGCTCGCCACGGGCGAGTCGCCGGGGCGACCGGCCCCGAAGGCGCCGGCCGCCGGCGTCGAGTGGCAGACCCGACCCAGTGCCGACATCATGCTGAGGTTCGTCCTGCCCGGTCGCGTGGCTGAGGTGCTCGTCAAAGACGGCGACCGCGTCAAGCCGGGCGACGTGCTGGTGCGGCTCGACGACGAGGCCGAGCGCGTCAAACTCAGGCAGTTGAAGGCCGTGGCCGACGATGAACTGCACGTCAAGGCGGCCGAGGCCCAACTCGACCAGCAACGGGCGGACCTCAAAAAACTCGAATGGGCCGCCAAGGAGGGGGCCGCCACCGAGTGGGAGATCGAACACCAGCGGCTGGAGGTCAAGATCGGCGAGTGGTCGCTCCAGAAGGCCAGGTTCAACCGCGAACGGGCTTACGAAGACTACGAGCAGGCCAATGTGCAGGTGGAGCGGATGGCCATGAAGAGCCCGATCGCCGGTCGCGTCGAGTTCGTCTACGTCGAGGCGGGTGAGTCGGTCGAGGCGCTCGGGGAGGTCGTCCGCCTGGTCAAGATCGACCCGCTCTGGACCGACGTGCCGATACCGCTTGCCCATGCCCGCCGTCTCAAACTGGGCGATACGCTCCAGGTGGTGTTTCCGGAATCGGCGGGGGTGGGTGTCCCGGGCAGAATCATCCACATTGCCGCCCTGGCCGATGCCGCCGCCGAGACGCTGATGATCCGCTTGGAAGTGCCGAACCCCAAGGGTTGGCCGGCGGGCGAGCGAGTTCGCGTCCTGGTGCCGGGCATCGGCGGCGTGGCCGCAGCGAGACAGCCGTGACGTGCCGGATGCGACTCACAGGCCGGGCGGCGTTTTTTGCGCTGCGCAAGGGGAGGATTGGCGGCGTATAAGCCGGTGACAGCAGTTGACGCAGGTCGAGGCTGCCACGGCCCGCGGTGCCGCACCGGGAGGGGTGACGCCGGGGCCTTTTCTCTTGACGGGTCGGCGTGTTCGGGGGATTCTACGGTTCTGGCGCGCGTCTGCGCGGCGCACCGGTGCCGGGAGCGATCGATGAAGCATCGTCGGGGGCAGTTCAGGCGCGCCATCTGCTGGTTGGCGGCGGGCCTGATGGCGGCGTCGCTCGTCTCGTGCAGGGTCCGCCGTCCGTTGGGCTCGGATGCGTACGTCGGTCCGGCGCGTGCGCCCACCGGCGCGCCGGCCGCCCGTGACCGGAAGGCGGCTGAGACGCTCTCGGGTAAACCGACCCAGCCGGAAGCGAAGGCCGCAGGGCAGGCTGAGAAGGGCGAGACTGTTGCCGTGAAGGCCGCGCCCGCCCCCGCGCCCGCCCCCGCCACGAAAGCGGCACCGGCCGCGCCGCAGAGACTCTCCGAGGGGCCTCTCGCAAAAGAGGCCGCTCTCCTGATGGCCCTCAAGAACAACCAGGCCCTCGTCGTCGAGCGACTGACCCCCGAGATCGCCCGGACGTGGGAATCCGAGGCGGCTGCCGTCTTCGACCCTGTGTTCAGCGGCACCTTCGGGAAGTTGTATGACAAGGGCGAGCGGATCAGCGCTCAGGGCTTGAAGTTCGACTACACCGGGGATTCCCTCGTCGGCGAAGCGGGCCTCACGAACTTCTTCCCGAGCGGCACGAATGTGACCCTCGGCGCGAGCACGGCCCTGGTGGACCGTGCCGCTGACCGAGTGGCCGTGTTGGGCAATCTGGAGCAACTCGTCCAGTCCCGCGTCGGGCTGACGGTGAGCCAGGCGCTGCTGCGCGGCGCCGGGCGGTCCGCGAACCTGGCGCGGGTGCGGCAGGCCCGGATCGACGCCCTGGCGTCGGAGTATCTGCTGCGGGGGTTTGTCGAGATGTTCGTGGCCGAGGTGGAGCAGGCCTACTGGGACTGCATGCTGGCGAACCTCCAGATCGAGATCTTCAACGAGGCGGTGGGGGTGGCCGAGAAACGCCTGGAGGCCACGCAGCAGCGGATCGATGCCGGGACGATCAGCCGAACCGAACGGTGGGCGGCGGAGGCCGGCCTGGCCCGGCGCCGGGAGCAACTGATCGACGCCCAGAGCGACCTGAAGACGGCCAAACTGCGGCTGCTCAGGATGATGAATCCCGGGGCCGGACGCTTCTGGGAGCACGACTTCGAACTTCCTCAGCCGCCCAACGTGCCCAACGAGGCCCTCGAGCCGGATCCTGCCGTATATGTCGAGGTCGCCATGCGAATGCGGCCCGACCTGAACGAGGCGAGGCTCCGTGTCGGGCAGGGCACCCTGGAGGTGGTCCGGACGCGCAACGGCCTCCTGCCTCAGTTGGACCTGTTTGTGACGTGGGGCAAGAGCGGCTACGCCGAGAGTTTCAGCGAGTCGTGGCAGCGGTTGCGCGGGGGTCGGTACGACCTGTTGTTCGGCGTGCGGGCACAGGTCCCCTTGGGGAACGTTGCCGCTCGCGCCCAGCACGAGCGGGCCAAACTCACGCGCCGCCAGGCCGAAGAGGCCCTCGAGAACATGGGGCAACTCATCCAGGAGGAGGTCCGGGCCGCCTGCATCGAGATCGAACGGGCCGAGGCCCAGGTCGAGGCAACCAGGGCCACCGTCAAGCGGCGCCAAGCGACCTACGATGCGGAGGTCGAGCGGCAGAACATGGGCCGTTCCACCGAGTTCCAGGTGGCCAGGGCCCATCGGAACCTGGTGGACAGCAAGAACACGACCGCTCAGGCCGTTATCGACTACCTGAAGGCGTTTGTCGAACTGCACCGGCTGACGGGCTCGCTTCTGGAGCGTCGGGGGATAGAGGCTCCGGGCGGGGAACCGGCTGAACTGAAGTGAGGTTGGCCGTAGGGGCCTGAGGGCGGGGAGATCCCCAACATGATGGGGCCTCTCTGGCTTGGCACCCTACAGGCTGTGCCGGGGAGACGCCGTGCTTGACCAGTCGGCTGCGGATGGCCGTTTCCGCGGCCTAAGGGCGGATTTCGGCCGATTCGAGGGCCATCGTTTCGGGACGGTAAATGTTGGCGATTGTGTGCGATACGGCATTGCCAAGGCCTGTTTTTGCGGTATAATTGAGTGGTTTCCTAACGCGTGGAAACTGCCGCCACGTGATGTGCGGCGGGGGCAGGAGTGTCGCACCGTTGTGGAGGAGGGGTGACGGCCGGTGCGCTTGCTCTGGTTGAGGCTGTACCACAAGGCTGGGGAGCCTCTCTTGGCAAGAGAGGATGGGGGCAATTCCCCAGGAGCCTGCTCTGTGGGGCTAGGGGGGAGGTGCCTGTCAGGGCACGGAAGGGTGCGGACGGATGCCTTACTCGCATCGACTTCAGGGGAGCCGGTATGAACTGAAGTTCATCATCCCTGAATCGACCGCGCGCGGGGTTCGAGATTTCGTCCTGAGTTACCTGGACCCGGACCCCCACGCCGACCCGGCCCGCAACTGCGAGTATCCGGTCCACAGCCTCTACCTCGACGGCCCGGACCTGACCCTGTGCCGCGCTACCCTCTGGGGCCTCAAGAACCGGTACAAACTGCGGATCCGTTTCTACGACGAGATGCCGGAGAGCCCCTCGTTCCTGGAGATCAAGCGGCGCGAGAACGACGTGATTCTGAAACAGCGCGTGCCGGTGCGGCGCGAAGGGGCGGCCATGATCCTGGGCGGTCACTGGCCTCGGCCTGAGGACGTGATGGATGTCAGCCCGCGCGGCATGTCGGCCCTTTCGGAGTTCACGCGACTGCGCGATAACATCCAGGCCGAGGGCAAGGTGTTTGTCTCGTACATGCGGGAAGCCTACGTCACCCCGGATGACGACAGCATACGGGTGACCTTCGATCGGCGGATCCATGCCGTGGCGTACGGCGGTCGCGGGTCGCTCCACGTCGGGGGCAAGAGGGTCTATCCGGACATGGACGGCGTGGTGCTCGAGATCAAGTTCACAAACCGTTTCCCGTTCTGGATGCGGGATTTGGCCTGCAGTTTCGACCTGTACCGGCAGAACATGGCCAAGTACGTGGCGTGCATGATCGCGCTGCGGCCGCCGCAACTGGAACTTCTGGGGCACCGCGACATCGTCGAGTGGCACAACGCGGGATACCGGGAGGTCGAGGCATGAACGACGTGCTGGAATTGATTCTGAGCGGCGATCTGGCCAGCACCCTCGGCGGCGTCGAGACCGTGCTGCTCGTGGCGCTGCTGGCGTTTGTCGTCGGCCACGTCATCGGCTGGGTCTACATGTGGACCCACACGACCCTGTCGTACTCGAAGATGTTTGTAGCGTCGCTCGTGGTCATTCCGGTGCTGGTGGCTCTTGTGATGACGCTGATGCAGGGGAACATCGTCATCGCGTTCGGCCTGCTCGCCGTGTTCGCCGTGGTCCGGTTCAGGAACGTCCTGAAGGACACACGCGACACGACGTTTATCCTGTGGTCGATCGTGATGGGCCTGGCCGTGGGGACGCTTCGGTTCAGCACGGCCCTGATCGGGTGTGCCTGCGTGGCGGCGATTTTCCTGTACCTGCGGATAACCTCCTTCGGCAGCCGCCATCGTTACGACGTGATCCTGAACCTGCACTGGACGGGCCCGGGCGCGGCGACGGCGGCCTTGAGGTCGATCCTTCGACGGCACAGCCTGCAGGCGCACCTGGCGAGCGAGCGAGCGGCGGCCGACGAAGGCATGGACCTCTCGTATCGGCTCCTGCTGCGCGACCCCTCCCGCAGCCGCGAATTACTCGGTGAACTGGAAGCAGCGGACGGCGTCGAGTACGCCTCGCTGAGTCAGCGCGAAGTGGACGAGTCGGAGATCTAAACCGTGCCAGAGACCCGTCGAATTCGAACACCGTGGCGCCAGCGATGGCGCCGGATTCGGTATCAGTTGCTGCCGGTGATGATCTTCGTCGCCGCCGGCACCGGCGCGATGTGGCTTTGGGGCCGACACGTCGGCCTGCCCAACGCCGTGGGTGAGGTCCACGCCGTTCGGGCCGATGCCGTCAGTCTGACCGCCGGCCGCCTCGTCACGGTCGAAGCCGAAGGGTTCGGCGACGTCATAAAGAACCAGGTGGTTGCCGAACTCGATCCTGGTCCGCTGACGGCCACGATGGCGACCTACCAGAAGGAACGCGACGGCCTCACCAAGCAACTCGATGCCGACGGAGAGAATTACACCGCCCAGTGGGAGGCCCGGCACAAGACCGAGGTGGCCGAGCAGAACCGCCTCAAACAGGTCATCGACGATCTCCGCCGCGATGTCTTCGACCGCCGATCGGTCATCGCAGAGGACAAGGAACGCCTGAACGCCTTGGACACGCAGTTGGCGACCATCGCGCCGCTCGTTGAGCGCGGCGTCGAGGCGCCGTGGAGGAAGGTCCAGATCGAATCCGAACGCGCCGTTGTTCAGAAACGCTTTGAGGAAAACCAGAAGACTCTGGCGGAAGCCGAGGGCCAGTTGAACGTCAGCGAGGAACGCTTGCTGGAGTACGAACTCACGCAGAAGGCCGACCTGGCCAAACTGCTGGCGCCGACCCAGGCGGCCATCGATACGCAGGACAAACGCATCAAGGAACTCGACCTCCAGATCGAGGCGCTCAAGATCCGCGCTCCCATCGCCGGGACGATCACCGCCATCCACCAGTGGCCCGGACAGAACGTTCAGGCCGGCATCCCGATCATGACCATTGCTGCTGCCGACAGCCGGTACATCGTCAGTTACGTTCGCCAGGAGACGCGCATTCGGCCGGCGGTCGGCATGGGCGTCGATGTGAGCGTCCGCTCCGTTCCCCGCCTGACGGCCGGCGCGACGGTTGAGGAAGTCGGTCCGCAAGTCGAACTCATTCCGCAGCATCAACTCCGCGATCCGAACGTGCCGGAATGGGGGCTTCCGGTCCGCATCTCGGTTCCCGAGGAACTGGGTCTGCGGCCGGGGGAACTGGTGGACGTGGCGTTCAAGACGCCCCTGACTCTCAGTTTCACCGACCGGGGCCGCAACAAGGCAACAGCGGCCGGCGAGGTGCAGGTGGCGGACGGCGCGCCATGAGACGCTCGGGCAGACGAATCCCCCCGCTTCCCGGCGGGGCATGTGGTGTGGGGCTAAAGGGAAAACAGAGGCGGCCGTAACGGACGACGGTGCTCGCAGAACGGGCTGAGGCCGTTTGAGGTCGCTTCAGACGTACGGTGTGGTGGCGTTTGCGCAATCCCTGACGCCGCGGGCAGGGGAGGCTGCTGACGCCGCCACGAGGGGAGCAAGCGATGGTCTACCGTCCGCCTGCGCGCTGCCGGTCGGTTCCTGCCTGTCAGCCGATGGCGCCACGGCTGCTCGCGGATGCGGACCTGTGCATCGCCGAAGGTCTGACGGAACGCGCCGAGATGCCTCTGGAGTGCGAGCGGCGCCTCCTGCAGCCAGATCGAGATCGACCCCCCGACGACTCTACTGTGTTCGAAGGTGACCGTCCGGCCGGTTCCGCTACCGACGTGGTGTGGCGGCTGCCGGCCGCGCGGCGTGCGCCGAGGCGTCCCGGCACGTTCGGGACAGGGAATGATGGCGGAAGGGTGACGTAACCATGGTGCAACGGGGCAGCCAATCCAGGGGACGTGGACGCCGGCCATCGGTTCCTGTTCTTGAGCCGATGGAACCACGCCTGCTGCTTGACAGTACGCCCATCATCACCGAGTTCATGGCCGACACCGACGTGCCGTGGTACCCGGCCGCCCCGGATTCCGACTGGGACTGGATCGAAATCTACAATCCCACGCCGTCGGCCATCAATCTGAGCGGCTGGCATCTGACCGACAACCCGCTGAACCTGTCGCAGTGGACGTTCCCCGCCTGCACCCTCGGGGTGGGCGAGTACCGGATCGTTTTCGCCTCGGGTCGTGAGACCGGCGATCCGGCCCACCCGGCCGATCTCCACGCCGACTTCAAA